>JBDHSN010000007.1:0-38080 GCA_039808105.1 Rhodospirillales bacterium | reverse complement strand
GTCTATAAGAAAGTCGAACTCGTCGGCATCTCGCCGAACAGCATCTCCGATGCCATCAACAACGCCATCGCCCACGGCGGCACCGAAGAGAAGATCACCTGGTTCGAGGTGGTCGAGATGCGCGGCCACGTCGAGGACGGCAAGGTCACCCAGTACCAGGTGGTTCTGAAGGTCGGCTACCGTATCGCCTGACGCGGCAACTGCCGTCCGGCAAGTTTCACGACAGGCATCGCACCGGCTGTTGTTGAGGAGCCCATGGTTGGGGGAGGATCCGGCCATGGGCGCTGTGCATGAGACAGGTGCTAGTCTCGCAGTCCGGCAGACTTCCCTTCAGATGGCCCACGTGCGACGCAAGGCGGCGACCGACAGGTTTAAACCCCTGGGAGTGTCTCAAAAATGTGCAGAGGCGTTCTTCTCTATTTCGCTTGGAGCCGTCCGGGCGAAGCAGAGGCTCCGCTAGAAGCGATAGACGACCGCTTCCCTGCACTATTCGAACTCAGACGGCTGTTCTACCCTCGCTACGAGCCGCTCTCGGACATTTCCATATATAATCAAGGTATCGCCGGGTTTCTGGATAATGTGCAGAAACCGAACTTCGCTGCCTTCGTAAAGCAGGCTGAGCGAGAAGGAGGGCGCCCTGTTATCCAGGTCGAACGAGAGCTGGAAGATGGTACAGTAACGCTCTTGGACGAACAGCTGCTGATGAGTGTGAACACTGTCGTTGTGATAAGCTTATACTCTTTTCGGACGAAGCAACGGGCCTTGCCGTCGGAAATTGAAGCGGTTCGCCGATTTCTAGAAAAGCCGGACAATCTCATTTTTATTTGCCCGCATCACGATATCGGTGAGGCCGACAGACTGCAAAATGCCGAGCGTGCCGAACGCCAATTGGGCGAATACCTGCACCACGGCGACAAAGCCATACCTCCCCGGCAGGGCTTTGGCGGTTTCGCTCGCACATTGCTGGCGGGCCTCGGCGCCCCGGTGGAGAACCGGTTCGGGCTGCGGCCGGCCGCTCGACCTGACGGGACTCTTGAACCGATTGAAATCGATCGGCTTTACGACGAACTCAAGCTGTTGGACGGCGTGGAATCGTTCAACCAGCATTCGCATCTTCCGCAACTCGAGAGGGTCGGCCAAGGGATCGACAAATTGCAGGTGCTCGCGCGCCAGCTTATCGATATGACTGCGCCACCACACCGCTTTACGGAAACACGAGAGACGTTCGATGCGTTGCTGCAATCGGCACCGGATGTGTTCGCAGGCAAACTGCTCGTTTGCGATGCGACAATGTGGAGTTCGACCGCTGGGGGACTCGAAAACCTCCGTCGCTTCTGGTCGAACGTGATTCAGCGTCCCGTTCGGGGATGACCGGTCGCCCTCTGATCGACGGTTAGTTAGCCGTTACGGCTTCACACCGAACCGCCTGCTGCCCGTTCAAACAAAAGAGCCTCATCACAGACAGACGGCACTCTACGCCGCGGCGATTTCCAGCAGCGCCGTCGTCTGCCGGCGGATCTCGGCTGAAACCGCCGGATCGAGGCGCTTCAGCCAGGGCTTGGGGATCGAGGCGGCGCCGTAGGTGGCGCCGGCCAGCATGCCGGCGAGCGCTCCGGCCGAGTCGGCATCGCCGCCCATGTTCACCGTCTGGACGATGCACGCCCGCACCGAGTCGGTGAGGAAGTAGTCGTGCAGGACGGTGCGGACGGTATCGACGATATAGCCGGTGTAGGGTCCCTTGAACCGCTCGAAGCGGAACTGCCGGTGCGCCTCGACCAGCGCCCGCGCTTCCTCGCGCGCTGCGGCGACGCCGCCGCCCAGCACCAAACGGTGCACCATCCGGCCGAGCGC
The DNA here is from genome assembly GCA_039808105.1 of Rhodospirillales bacterium. Classification (GTDB taxonomy): domain Bacteria; phylum Pseudomonadota; class Alphaproteobacteria; order Rhodospirillales; family Defluviicoccaceae; genus Defluviicoccus. Next base: position 36,229 of record JBDHSN010000007.1, on the reverse strand, counting down.
CAGCGACGCGGCATCGGATAGCGGGTGGTTGTGGGTGACGTGGCACTGCTGCAGCGTCCAGGCGGCGAAGTCGGCGTCCGAGCCCAAGGTCGCCAGCGCCACCGGCAGATTGCGGATGGCGGCGCCGTTGCCGCCGTCGCCCTCGTTGAACGGAGACTCCGTGCTGCCGTCGACGATGTAGCGGCGCAGGCCGCGACGGGTGGTGTTGCCGACGTCGATCGGCACCTTCTTCAGCCAGGTGGCGAACTCGTCGCACACCGCCTTCAGGCTCCAGCCGCGGGTGCCGGTAATGGCGCGGCCGACGCACAGCGCCATCTCGGTATCGTCGGTCACCTGCCCCGGCCGCAGCTTCAGCCAGCCGCCGCCGATCATCCGGGCGTGGACGCCATACTCCTGGGAAATCTCGCTCGCGGTCATGAACTCGACCGTGGCCCCCAGCGCGTCGCCGATGGCGAAGCCGAGGTAGGCGCCGAGCGCCCGATCGAGAATGGCGGCGTCCCCGGCGAACCGGGGCCCGCGCCCGTCGTCGGGGGCGCTCACCAGTAGGTGGCCCGGACAAGGTAGTCGCCGCCGATGGCAAGGATCTCGTCCTCGCCCTTCAGCGGGTGGCGCGGCAGCAGCGTCGGGATGAACAGCACCTTCGCCAGCGGCACTGCGGTCTGCAGGATGCGGTCGCCGAAGCAGCTGGCGATGGCCCGGTCGGAGGTGAACGAGACGAGGTTGTTGAGGCGCAGGACCACCCAGCGCTTGTCGATCCGCTCGATGATCGGATGCTCGTCGAAGTCGTTGACGCCCCGGAACAGTGTCATCGGGCCGCGCGCGGGCGCGCCGCGGCGCAGCGCCCACTGCGCGTATTCGTAGAGCAGGTCGAGCTGGCTGAAGATGGCGTTGTTATGGAAACGGCTGCCCATCTTGTCGTCGACGTAACGGCCCCACGCCTTGCCGTCGAAGCGGCGCAGCGGCTCGCGGTGATAGGTCGGAAACAGCCCGAAACGGCTCTCTACCCAGCCCTTCAGCACCGCCCCTTCCGGCGCGTTGCTGTCGTAGGCCCAGCCGCGAAGCAAACGCAGGTAGCTGGTGCGGTAGCGGCGCCGCCCGTCCTCGGCGGATGCTGTCGGCCGCGGCGCAAGGCCGAACATCGTCGCCATATAGGCGGTGAACGCCTCGCCCGCCTCCGCTTCGTCGCCCGTCTGCTCCAGCATGCGGAACAGCTGCCCGTTCATCTCGCGGACGCCGGCGATGTGCAGCGGCCGGTTGGCGGCGTTGAAGTCGGTTCCGGCGATGAAGCCGGCTGGTACACCGACGAGGTTGCTGCCATCGCCGCGGCGCCACAGGCCGTCCGGAAGGCTGTCTTGGCGTGATTGCCCGGCGGCCGGTGCCGCCGGGCCCAGCTGATCGGTTAGCGGGCCTTCCACGTTTCTCCCCTGATCCCTTTACCCGGGCGGGAAGCAAGAAAGAGTCCAGCTGCGCCCCGGCGATCGGACCGATCGCCGGCGGGTCCTGCCCCTCGACAGCGAGGATCCGGGGCGGGGGCAGAGGGGGAGCATCACCGGGGGACGGTGACGCCCAGTACCGGACTCAGGCTTTACGACGGGAGGCGACCGCCAAGGACGCGACGCGGCGGCTCGTGCACCACGGACGCCAAGTCAGCGGCGCGTCTCGGCGGAGGTTTGCTGCCGGAGCGACGGGCCGGCCTTCCGGATACCGAAACCTGAGTTAGCGGTCGGAGGAGCCAAGCAGATTGACCAGACCAACGATGATGGGAATGCCGACGCATGGCAGCAACCAATGCGCCGCCTCCACACCGTCCGCCATGTAGCCGGCAGCGGCGGCGAGGCCGAGGAACGCGACCAGCAGCGTCGCCCAGTTTCGCGAAGCCCCTGCCCGCGTGAACGGCAATGCAGGGATGGTTTTGCCCCGAGCGCGGGACCCGGATGCGGCCCCGGCGGCCGCCGCTTCGCCGTCCATGAGCCGTCCGCGCACCAGCGCCCCGGCGCTGAACGGGGATACTTTGCGAGGCGGGACACGGGTGGCCTGCCCCCCCCGCCGCGCCAGCCGTTCCCGCCCGAACGAAAGCGCGAAAGCCACCGAAATTCCGACCATTGCGTACACCGTGGATATCGAAGCTGCCGCCGCCATCGCTTCCCTCCCCTGCGTAATCAATTCGACCGTTCGTCACCAACAATACTTTAGCAAAATGCTAGCAAAAATCTTGCCACTTGTGCGGGTGGGACGCAACTTCATTCAGCGACGCGCCGCAACGACGGCGAAGAGTCGGCCCCTCTGCCCGCTTTGTCACGCTAGCGCGGAAAGGTTAACAATTCGTTGCCGACCACCGGCTCGGCCCCCCCTCTCCGCAAGCCGCCGTCTGTCCCGGACACAACACGACTGTCGAGACTTTGTCGGGTTCCCAACAGCCGCCGACAGCGCCTGTCCGGCTCCCTCCTCATAACAGTAGCGCTTTGTAAAGGCTTTGTTTTTTCCTCTTTTGCCAGGTCCGCGCCGGTATTGGCATGGTTGATGCGAAGAGCCTCTCCGAGGGCTGCTGGCCCACCGAAATAGCGTATGAGGAGTTGTTTGATGAGCAAGCTTCGGCAGATCGCGTTCTATGGCAAAGGTGGTATCGGCAAGTCGACCACCTCCCAGAACACGCTGGTCGCGCTGGCTGAGATGGGCCAGAAGGTGCTGATCGTCGGCTGCGATCCGAAGGCCGACTCCACCCGACTGATCCTCAACTCGAAAGCGCAGCTTTCCGTGCTGCAGATGGCCGCCGAGAAGGGCTCGGTCGAGGACCTCGAGCCGGAAGAAGTCATCCGCGTCGGCTTCAAGGGCATCCGCTGCGTCGAGTCGGGCGGCCCGGAGCCAGGCGTCGGCTGCGCCGGCCGCGGCGTCATCACCGCCATCAACTTCCTGGAGGAGAACGGCGCCTACGACGACATGGACTACATCTCCTATGACGTCCTCGGCGACGTGGTGTGCGGCGGTTTCGCCATGCCGATCCGCGAGAACAAGGCACAAGAGATCTACATCGTCATGTCCGGCGAGATGATGGCGCTCTATGCCTGCAACAACATCTCCAAGGGCATTCTCAAGTACGCGACGACCGGCTCGGTCCGCCTGGGCGGCCTGATCTGCAACTCGCGCATGACCGACCGTGAGGTCGACCTGTCGGACGCGATGGCGAAGAAGCTCGGCACCAAGCTGATCCACTTCGTGCCGCGCGACAACGTCGTCCAGCACGCCGAGCTGCGCCGCCAGACGGTGATCCAGTACCAGCCGGATCACCCGCAGGCCGAGGAATACCGGATCCTGGCGAAGAAAATCCACGCCAACTCCGGCAACGGCGTCATCCCCACGCCCGTCGGCATGGACGAACTTGAGGAGATGCTGATGGACTTCGGCATCATCAAATCGGACGAGCAGATGATCGCCGAGCTGGAGGCGAAGGAAGCCATCGCCAAGCGAGTCGCGACCGACGCGGCAAAGCGCGCCGCCGCCGCCGCCTGACGATCGCCCGCCGAGCCGGAGGACAAACGGATGACCGTTGTCAAAACAATCGATTACAAGAACGATGGGGAGTTTCACGAACAGCTCATCAAAGAGGTGCTTTCCGCCTATCCCGAGAAAACGGCGAAAAAGCGGGCAAAGCACCTCGCGGTGACGCAGGACGGCACTTCCGAGTGCGGGGTCAAGTCGAACATCAAGTCGATCCCCGGCGTGATGTCGATCCGCGGCTGTGCCTACGCCGGCTCGAAGGGTGTGGTGTGGGGCCCGGTCAAGGACATGGTGCACATCAGCCACGGGCCGGTGGGCTGCGGCCAGTACTCCTGGTCGCAGCGCCGCAACTACTACGTCGGCACCACCGGCGTCGACTCGTTCGGCACCATGCAGTTCACCTCGGACTTCCAGGAGAAGGACATCGTCTTCGGCGGCGACAAGAAGCTGAAGAAGATGATCGACGAGATCGAGGGCCTGTTCCCGCTCAACAAGGGCATCTCGGTGATGTCCGAATGCCCGGTGGGGCTGATCGGCGACGATATCGAATCGGTCGCCAAGCAGAAGGCCACGGAGATCGGCAAGCCGGTGGTGCCGGTGCGCTGCGAGGGCTTCCGCGGCGTCTCCCAGTCGCTCGGCCATCACATCGCCAACGACGCGGTGCGCGACTGGATCTTCGAGAAGGGCAAGCCGGACGACACCTTCCAGTCGACGCCTTACGACGTCGTGCTGATCGGCGACTACAACATCGGCGGCGACGCCTGGTCGTCGCGCCGGCTGCTGGAGGAAATGGGCCTGCGGGTCATCGCCCAGTGGACGGGTGACAGCACCCTCGCCGAGCTGGAGCGGGCCCCCAAGGCCAAGCTCAACCTCATCCACTGCTACCGGTCGATGAACTACATCTCCCGGCACATGGAAGAGAAGTACGGCACGCCCTGGTATGAGTTCAACCTGTTCGGGCCGTCGCGGATCGAGATGTCGCTGCGCGCCATCGCCGAGTTCTTCGACGACCAGATCAAGGAGAACGCCGAGAAGGTCATCGCCAAGTACAAGCCGATGGCCGAGGCCATCATCGCCCGCTACAAGCCGCGCCTCGCCGGCAAGAAGGTGATGCTTTACGTCGGTGGCCTGCGCCCGCGCCACATGGTCAATGCCTACGAAGACCTCGGCATGGAGATCGTCGGCGCCGGCTACGAGTTCGCCCACAAGGACGACTATCAGCGGACGATGGACTACGTCAAAGGCGGCACGCTGATCTATGACGACGTGACCGCCTACGAGCTGGAGCACTTCATCGAGCGCATCCGCCCCGACCTGGTCGGCTCGGGCATCAAGGAGAAGTACGCGACGCAGAAGATGGGGGTGCCGTTCCGGCAGCTCCACTCCTGGGACTACTCCGGCCCCTACCACGGCTACGACGGCTTCGCCGTGTTCGCCCGCGATATGGACATGGCGATCAACAGCCCGGCGTGGAGCCTGTTCAAGGCGCCGTGGCAGAAGCCGGCGCCGGTCGCCGCCGCAGCCGAGTAGGGCAATCCGCCTCCCCCTCCCCTTCCTTCTTCCGCCGCGTGCGGGAGCGGGAGGGCGGGGCCGGACGCGATCAACAGCGTCATTGCGAGGAGCGATAGCGACGAAGCAATCCACTGCAAAGGCCACACAGAACCCAGTGATTGCTCGCAACGCCCCCGCAATGACCGCTTCTCAATTATCCGGCCAAGGCTCGTCGTTCCTTGCCAAGGCCTGGAGGAAAAACGATGCCGCAGTCGTCAGAGCAGATCAAAGACCACGTCGCGCTGTTCAAGGAGCCCGAATACCAGGAAATGTTCGCGCGCAAGCGCGCCGAGTTCGAGTGCCGTCCGCCGGAAGAGCGCGTTCAGGAGGTCGCCGACTGGACGAAGTCCTGGGACTACCGCGAGAAGAACCTCGCCCGTGAGGCGCTGACCGTCAACCCGGCCAAGGCCTGCCAGCCGCTCGGCGCCGTCTTCTGCGCCGCCGGCTTCGAGGGCATGCTGTCGTTCGTGCACGGCTCGCAGGGCTGCGCCGCCTACTACCGCTCGCACCTGTCGCGCCATTTCAAGGAGCCGTCCACCGCGGTCTCGTCGAACATGACCGAGGATGCGGCGGTGTTCGGCGGCCTGCAGAACATGATCGACGGTCTGCAGAACTCGCACACGCTCTATCACCCCAAGGCGATCGCCGTCTCCACCACCTGCATGGCGGAAGTCATCGGCGACGACCTGCAGGCGTTCATCGCCAAGGCCAAGCAGCAGGGTGTCGTGCCCGAAACCCTCGACGTGCCCTACGCCCATACGCCGGCGTTCCAGGGCAGCCATGTCGACGGCTACGACAACATGATGGAGGGCATCCTCAAGCACTACTGGACCGGCCTGGAGCGCACGCCGGACGAGACCATCAACATCGTCCCCGGCTTCGATGGCTTCTGTGTCGGCAACATCCGCGAGATGAAGCGGATGATGGACCTGATGCAGGTTCCCTACCGGGTGGTGGGTGACCCGTCGGACGTCTACGACACGCCGGCGGAAGGGACCTTCGATATGTATGCCGGCGGCACGCCGGTGGTCGAGACCAAGGCGTCGATCAACGCCAAGGCGACCATCGCCCTGCAGGAATACTGCAGCAAGCGCACCGTCGCCCAGTTCAAGGACAAGGACCAGGAAGTCGTCAAGCTGCACTACCCGCTCGGCGTCGCCGCCACCGACGAATTCCTGATGAAGCTGTCGGAGCTGTCCGGCAAGCCGATCCCGCGCGCGCTGGAGGTCGAGCGCGGCCGGCTGATCGACGCGATGACCGACTCGTCGTCCTACATCCACGGCAAGACCTTCACCGTCTTCGGCGATCCGGACTTCTGCCTCGGCGTCACCCGCTTCCTGATGGAGCTGGGCGGCGAGCCGCTGCACATCCTCGCCACCAACGGCACCAAGCTGTGGGCGAAGAAGGTCAAGGCACTGCTCGACTCCTCGCCGTTCGGCGCCCGCGGCCAGGTGTGGCCGGGCAAGGACCTCTGGCACCTGCGCTCGCTTCTCTACACCGAGCCGACCGACTTCATGATCGGCAGCAGCTACGGCAAGTACCTGGAGCGCGACTGCGGTATCCCGCTGATCCGGCTGTCGTTCCCGATCTTCGATCGCCACCACCACCACCGCTTCCCGATCTTCGGATACCAGGGGGCGATCCGGATGATGGTGACCATCCTCGACAAGATCTTCGAGCGCATGGATGCCGACACCAACATCGCCGGCAAGACCGACATCAGCTTCGATCTGACCCGGTAGCGACTTTCGGCCCGCCCTCTCCCCAGGGGGATGAGGGCGGGCCGGTACCTTCCCCTCTCCCTGCGGCTGCCGGCAGGAGACGGCAAGGTACCGGCGAGCGCCCGGGCGACAACACCCCGCGACGACCCCAGCCAGCGAGGTTCAGCACTGATGCTCCGCAACAAAGTGGCCGATGCGTTCAACGAGCCCGGCTGCGCCACCAACCGCGCGAAGGGTGACAAGGAGCGCAAGCAGGGGTGCTCGGCGAAAGCACTGACCCCCGGTGCGGCGGCGGGTGGCTGTGCCTTCGATGGGTCCAAGATCGCCTTGCAGCCGATCACCGATGCCGCCCACCTGGTGCACGGGCCGATCGCCTGCGAGGGCAACAGCTGGGACTCGCGCAACACCGCCTCGTCCGGCCCATCGCTCTACCGCACCGGCTTTACCACCGATCTCAACGAGCTCGACATCATCCACGGCGGCGAGAAGAAGCTCTATCGCGCCATCAAGGAGATCGTCCGGCGCCACCGGCCGGCGGCGGTGTTCGTCTACACCACCTGCGTCACCGCGCTGACCGGTGATGACGTCGAGGCGGTGTGCAAGGCGGCGACCGAGCGGCTGCAAACGCCGGTGATCCCGGTCTCAGCTCCCGGCTTTGCCGGCTCCAAGAACCTCGGCAACAAGCTCGCCGGCCACGCCCTGCTCGACCACGTCATCGGCACCGTCGAGCCGGACGAGAGGACGCCCTGCGATATCAACGTCATCGGCGAATACAACGTCGCCGGCGAGATGTGGCAGGTGACGCCGCTGTTTGCCCGCCTCGGCATCCGCGTGCTGGCGCCGATCACCGGTGACGCCCGCTTCCGCCAGGTGGCGGCGGCGCACCGCGCCCGCGTCAACATGGTGGTGTGCAGCCAGGCGATGGTCTCGCTCGCCCGCTCGATGCAGGAGCGCTGGGGCATCCCCTTCTTCGAAGGCTCTTTCTACGGCATCGGCGATACCTCGGCCGCCCTGCGCACCCTTGCCCGCATGCTGGTGGAGCGCGGCGCCGATCCGTCGCTGCTCGACCGCACCGAAGCGCTGATCGCCGAGGAAGAGGCGCGCGCCTGGGCGGCGCTGACGCCCTACCGGGCCCGCCTCGCCGGCAAGCGGGTGCTGCTCTACACCGGCGGCGTCAAGTCGTGGTCGGTGCTCGCCGCCCTGCAGGAGATCGGCATGACCGTGGTCGGCACCTCGGTGCGCAAGTCGACCAGCGAGGACAAGCAGCGGATCAAGGACCTTATGGGCGACGACGCGCCGATGGTCGACCAGATCCCGGCGAAGCAGATGTACGCGATGCTGGCCGGCGGTGAGGCCGACATTCTGATGTCGGGCGGCCGCACCCAGTTCGTCGCGCTGAAGACCAGGACACCGTGGCTCGACATCAACCAGGAGCGCCACCACGGCTACGCCGGCTACGACGGCATGATCGCGCTGGTCCGCCAGATCGACGCCGAGCTGTCCAACCCGATCTGGGCGCAGGTGCGGGCGCCGGCACCATGGCAGGCGCCCGCTGCTCTGGCGGTAGAGGGAGGCGACGCGTGCGTCAGCATCGGGAGGGCGCGGGCGTGACCCCCATCGCCTCCTCCGGCAAGTCCGCTGCCACCAACCCGCTGAAGCAGAGCCCCGCCCTCGGCGGCGCCATGGCCTTCCTCGGCATCGAGCGCTCGCTGCCGCTGCTGCACGGCAGCCAGGGCTGCACCGCCTTTGCCCTGGTGCTGATGGTGCGCCACTTCCGCGAGGCGATCCCGCTGCAGACGACGGCGATGAGCGAAATCTCGACGATCCTCGGCGGCGCCGACAACGTCGAGGTGGCGATCGGCAACATCCAGGAGCGGGCAAAGCCGCGGCTGATCGGCATCTGCTCGACGGCGCTGACCGAGACCCGCGGCGAGGATATGGCCGCCGACCTGCGCGCGATGCGCGAGCGCCATCCGGAGTGGCGGGACGTGCTCGACGTCGTCTTCGCCTCCACGCCGGATTATGGCGGCAGCCTGGAGGAAGGCTGGGGCAAGGCGGTCACCGCGATCGTCGATGCCCTGGTTCCCGAGCGGCAGGTGCCGCGCACGCTGCGCCGCGTCAACCTGCTGGTCGGCAGCCATCTGACCCCCGGCGACGTCGAGGAACTCACCGACCTCACCGCCGACATGGGCCTGGAGGCGGTGGTGCTGCCGGATCTCTCCGGCTCGCTCGACGGCCATGTGCCGGATCGGCACGTCCCCACATCCCTCGGCGGCACCCGGCTCGCCGATATCGCCGGCATGGGCAGCGCGGTGCTGACCCTCGCCGTCGGCGCCCAGATGACCGGCGCTGCCGAGGCGCTGCACCGCCGCACCGGCGTTCCCTATCGCCTGTTCGACCATGTCACCGGCCTCGCCGCCACCGATGCGTTCGTTGGTGCGCTGATGGAAGCCGGTGGCGAGCCGTCGGCGCGGCTGAAGCGAGAGCGCTCGCGCCTGCTCGATGCCATGCTCGACGGGCACTTCGCCCTCGCCGGCAAGCGCTGCGCCATCGCCGCCGAGCCCGACCTGCTGCTGGCGCTGAGCGAATTCATCGCCGGGATGGGCGCGAGCGTCGAGGCGGCGGTCTCGCCAGTGGCGGCGCCGCACCTGGCGCGGGTGCCGGCGCCGTCCGTCATCGTCGGCGATCTCGACGACCTGGAGCAGGCAGCGTCCGGCTGTCACGTGATGCTGTCCAACAGCCACGCGCGCGAGGCCGCCGGCCGGCTCGGGCTGCCGCTGTTCCGCACCGGCTTCCCCGTCTTCGACCGGCTGGGAGAACCACAACGCGTCTCGGTCGGCTACCGGGGGACGCGGCGCCTGATCTTCGATCTCGCCAACCTGTTCCTGGAACAGGCCGGCGACACGCAGGAGGCGCACGACGCTCCGCCTGCAGCAGCAGCAAAGGAGCACCGGCATGCTCAGGCTCAGGTTGGTTGAGGGCGACGCGGGCAAGGCCCCGCCGCCACCGCAGGGAGGAGGACATATGAAGGTCGCGTTCGCGACGCAGGACATGCACACCATGGACGCGCACTTCGGCGGTGCGCGCAACCTCGCCATCTGGGACGTCTCGCCCGAGGGGTACCGTTTCCTGGAAGCGGTGCGCTTCGACGAGGCCAGCAACCAGGATGGCCTGCATGACGAGGGTCACGACCGGATCGACGCCCGCGTCGATGCGCTCGACGGCTGCGCCCTGCTGTTCGTGCTCGCCATCGGCGGTCCGGCCGCGGCACGCGTCGTCGGGCACCACATCCACCCGGTGAAGCTGCCGCGCCCGGAGCCGATCGGCGACATCCTTGACCGGCTGCGCACCATGCTGAACGGAACTCCGCCGCCCTGGCTGCGCAAGGCGCTGAAGAGCGCCTCTCCCGCCGGCCAGGACTTTCTCGACGGGGACGACGACTGATGGATGCTTCCCACCCCTCCCCCGCGGTGGCCGCGGCCGACCCAGATGCCGCGGCGTTGGCCAGCCCGTTCGTCCGCGCCCTCGTTCGTCAGATGCGCGCCCACGACACCACCGGCGTGTGGGAAAGCAAATCCGACACCGAACTGCTCGAGCCCTACATCATCACCGCCGAGCAGCGTAAGACGATGCCGGTGATCGCCGATCCCACCGCGAAGCAGCTCTGGCGCCTGGAGCAGTACTGGGCTGCCGCCGGCCTCGCCGTCGAGCAGGCGAGCGGCATCATCGCAACGCCGCTGCTCAAGCTCACCCACGAGGGCTTCGGCCGCGCCGTGCTGATCGCCGGCAGGCTAGTGGTCGCAAGCCGGGTGCTGCGCGATGTCCACCGCTTCGGCTTCGCCAGCCTCGGCAAGCTCGCCGCCGAGGGCGAGAAGCTCGTCGCCAGCGCCCTGCAGACGATCGAGAAATTTCCCGAACCCGCACGTGAATGAAGGACCGGGCGCGACGGCGCCCCGACAGAGGAGGAATTCAAGTGAGCCAGTATCTGACCCGTGACGGCACGCCCTGGGTGCCGATGTTCCTGGAAGAGATCAGCGAGACCAAGTGCATCGGCTGCGGCCGCTGCAACAAGGTGTGCAGCCACGGCGTGCTCGGCATGAAGGGCCTCACCGAGGACGGCGACGAATGCCCGATCGACGACGAGGATATGGAGCGCATCGTCACCACCATCGTCGACAAGGGCAAGTGCGTCGGCTGCAATGCCTGCGCGCTGGTCTGCGGCGCCAAGGGCGCGCAGACCCACGTCGCCGCTTCGGTCTGAAATGTCCCCCCTGGGCGAAGCGTCGCCGCGGCGCGGCCTTTATGTCGAACTGGTCGCCCAGGGCAGGGGCGATGCGTTCGACCGCCACGTCTTCGCCTGCGCGATCGCCGCAGGCGCTGCCGAGGCGGGGCGGCCGCTAACCGAGGCGCTGGGGCTCAGCGCACAGCGCCTCGCCGCTCTGCTGGAGGCCTATTTCCCGATAGCCGGATTGCCGCTGCTGGCGCGACTGCCGCCGACGGCCGGACGCGGCGCCGACGCCCTGGAGGAACCGGACCTGCGCGAACTGCTGCTGGAGAACCGCAGCCGCGGCGTCATCGAGGAGAAGTGGCTCGCCGCCATCATCGCCCGTCGCTCGCTGCAACCCGACCACCTGTGGCAAGACCTCGGCCTGTTCAACCGCAGCGATCTTGGCCGGCTGCTGCACCGGCACTTCGAGCCGCTGGCCCGCCGCAATGTCCGCGACATGAAATGGAAGAAGTTCTTCTATCGTGAACTTTGTCTGCGCGATAATATTCTCGTCTGCAAGGCACCCGTTTGCGACGTTTGTGCGGATTTTGTGACGTGTTTCGCCAGTGAGGACGAGCCCATCGCCAAATTGGCGCAAGTATCTGGCCGGTTGAAGAACTAAGCGCAGGCTCTCTCTATCGGCGGGCTCGCGGCGGGATATCAGACGCAGCCCGCCGCCTTCTGTTGATATTTACCCACAACCAGCGAATTTCTTGCCCCTCACGAGCCCTTATGGGTTGCCCCCAACGGCCAAGCTGCGCTAAATGCCGCAGTGCCACAGCAACGCAACTTCTGCGCGTAGCTGGACCCGGTATAGCTGCATAAGACTAGCGTCACTTGGTCCGGCTAATAATACATCGTGTGAACGGGGGCGTCGATGCCGTTGTTTTCTACTCATTTCCCCACTTGGGGCTTCAGCCTGTTTTCTCTTTTGCAATCGCGTACGCAGGCCCCGCGTAATATTTGCGATCGCAGCAACGCCAGCCGCTGGCGGCCCAGCCTCGCGATCGTCGGCTGCGGTGCGGTGGCCGAGCTCAGTATCGTTGCCGCCCTCGAACAGCTGAAGCTGAAGCCGCGCCTGTTCGTCGATCGCAGCGAGAAGCAGGCGCAGGCGCTGGCCAAACGCTTTGGCGCCGCCGTCGCGACCACAACCGCGGCGCTGGCCGAGCACGGCATCGACGCCGCCATCGTCGCGACGCCCAACGCCATCCACGCCACCGTCGCCCTGCAGCTCCTCGACGCCGGCGTCCACGTTCTGGTCGAGAAGCCGATGGCGGTCACCGGCGCCGAGTGCGACGCGATGATCGCCGCCGCCAGGGCCTCCGGCGCCTGCCTCGCGGTCGGCCAGATGTACCGGTTCAACCCTGCCTACCGCTGGGTGAAGGCACTTGTCGCTTCCGGCGCGCTGGGCGATATCCGCCATGTCGAGGTGCGCACCGGCGCGCCCTACGGCTGGCCGCTGAAGAGCGACGGCCTGTGGCGGCGCGATGTCGCCGGCGGCGGCGTCCTCATCGACGCCGGCGTCCACATCCTCGACCTGCTGCTGTGGTGGCTGGGCGATCTTGCCGTCGAGGACTATCGCGACGACAACTACGGCGGCGTCGAAGCCGACTGCCTGCTGACCGCCGCCACCGCCAGCGGCGGCGAGGTGATCGCGGAGTTCAGCCGTACCCGGGATATGCCGCGCCGGCTGCGCATCGAAGGAACGCAAGGCGCCATCGGCATCTCGCTGGCCGGCGGCGCCATCGATGAGCTCACCGGCACCGCCGCGGCGTTCGATGCTGGCCCGCGCCTGCCGCGGACCGCCGCCACCTCGCACATCCAGCTGTTCGCCAGCGAGATCGAGGACTGGCTCGCCGCGATTGCAGCCGGCCGCCAGCCGTTCGTTCCCGGCCCCGAGGCCGCCCGCGTCGTCCGGCTGATCGAGACCTGCTACCGCCAGCGTCGGGACTGGGACCTGCCGTGGATCAAGGCGCCGGCATCGCCATCCGGCAAGCAAGGGGTGGCGGCATGACCGGCAGCTCCTTTTCCCCCTACGCCGGCCGCACCGTCCTCGTCACCGGCGCCACCGGCTTTATCGGCGGCCGCATCGCCGAGCGTCTCGCCCTCGAGCACGGCGCCACCGTCAAGGCGCTGGTCCGCAGCTTCGGCCGCGCGGCGCGGCTCGCCCGCCTGCCGGTGCAGCTCACCTATGGCGAACTCGGCGATGCCGCCTCGCTGGCGGCGGCCGTCGACGGCTGCGACATTGTCATCCACGCCGCCTTCGACTGGCGCGCCGATGCCAGCAACCTCGCCGGCATTACCAACCTCGCTGAGGCCTGCCTGCAGCATGGCGTCTCCCGCCTGGTGCACATGAGCACGATGGCGGTTTACGGCACGCTGCCGCCGGGCGACTTCGATGAGAGCAGCCTCGATACGCCGTTCACCGCCTACGCCAAGAGCAAGGTGACGCTGGAGCAGCATCTCACCGGCTTTGTCCGCGAGCGCGGGCTGCCGGCGGTGATCCTGCAGCCGACCATCGTCTACGGCCCCTTCAGCCTGCCGTGGACCGACCAGCCGGTGCGCCGGCTGCTGACCGGCAGGCTGGTGCTGCCGGCAGAGCGGCAGGGCCTGTGCAACGCCGTCTATGTCGACGACGTCGTCGATGCGGCGCTGCTGGCCGGACTGGCGCCGGACGTGATCGGCGAGCGCTTCCTCATCTCCGGGCCGGACTGGCCGACTTGGCGGTCGATGTTCGAGAGCTACGCGCAGGTGCTGGGCGTAGCCGGCCCGGAGCTGATGGCGGAAGCGGAGATCCAGCGGCGCAACCGCACCGCCGGCCTCACCGCGCTGCGCCAGTCGGTGCACAATCCTGGCGAGCTGATCCGCACCCTGGCCAAGTCCACCTTGCGCGCGCCGCTGATGGCGCTCTACCGCAAGCTGCCGCAGGGAAGGCAGGCGGGCATCCGCCGCCTCTACACCTCCCGCCCCAGCGGCGGGCCGGCGCCGGTATTCCTGCCCAACGCCCAGCTGTTCAACCTCTACACCAACATGGCGCGGGCGCGCATCGGCAAGGCGCAGCGGCTGCTCGGCTACGCGCCCCGCTTCCCCGCCGCCCGCGGCCTCGCCCTGACCGCCGAATACATCCGCTGGGCCTACCCCTGCCGCGAACAAGCCGCCGCGTGAGCGGCAAGGGCTGGGCGACGCGCGTTGATTGCCGTCGTCGAAGGCGGGAAGAACGCTTGTGGAAGATTGGACTTCTCCCTCTCGTACGCGATCCGCCGGTCACGATATAATCAGAGCCGGGCGGGTTCTTGCCGCGTTCCTCAGGAGCGGGTGGCACGTCGCTAGACAGACCGGCTCTCATCGCGTTCTTCGCAGGGATGGACATCCCGACGTCGTCTTCGCATTTCATGACGGTCGCATCGCCCGGCACACGGGGTTGCAGCCGGAGGATTTGTAAGGACCCTTGGGTGAATGCCGCGGGCAGGTGGGGACGCGTAACCGACAGCGGGCCGCCTGCGAGCAGGGCTCGGCGCCGTCCTCTCCCGGCAAGCCGCTGCCGCTTGCAATCGCCATCGGGGCCGGGTACGTCGGCGGGGTGATGGCTGAATCTCCGGTACACATAATCGGCGGCGGGCTGGCCGGGTGCGAGGCGGCGTGGCAGGTGGCGCGTGCCGGGCTGCCGGTGGTGCTGCACGAGATGCGGCCGGAGCGGATGACGCCGGCGCACACCTCGGCGCACCTCGCCGAACTGGTCTGCTCCAACTCGTTCCGCTCGGACGACGCCAGCGCCAACGCCGTCGGCCTGCTCCACGCCGAGATGCGCCGGCTGGGCTCGCTGATCATCGCCTGCGCCGACGCCGAGCGGGTGCCGGCGGGCAGTGCCCTGGCGGTAGACCGCGAACGCTTCAGCGCCGCCGTCGAGCACGCCATCACGAATCACCCGCTGATCACCCTTGAGCGCGGCGAGATCGCCGGCCCGCCGCCGGACGACTGGACCAGCGTCATCATCGCCACCGGCCCGCTGACCTCGGCGCCGCTGGCGGAGGCGCTGCGCACCCTCACCGGCGCCGACGCTCTCGCCTTCTTCGATGCCATCGCCCCCATCGTCCACCGCGACAGCATCGATCTCTCGGTCGCCTGGTTCCAGTCGCGCTGGGACAAGGGCGACGGCCGCGACTACATCAACTGCCCGCTCGACCGCGGCGGTTACGAGGCGTTCGTTGACGCCCTGCTGGCGGCGGAGAAGATGCCGTTCCGCGACTGGGAGCGGGATACGCCCTACTTCGAAGGCTGCCTGCCCATCGAGGTGATGGCCGAACGCGGCCGCGACACCCTCGCCTTCGGACCGATGAAGCCGGTCGGCCTGCGCAATCCGCACGCCGGCGGCAGCCGCCCGCACGCCGTCGTTCAGCTCCGCCAGGACAACGCACTGGCGACCCTCTACAACATCGTCGGCTTCCAGACCAAGCTGAAGCACGCTGAGCAGGTGCGGCTGTTCCGCACCATCCCTGGCCTCGCCAACGCCGAGTTCGCCCGGCTCGGCGGCGTCCACCGCAACACCTTCGTCAACAGCCCGCGCGTGCTGGACGGGGAGCTGCGGCTGCACAGCGCGCCGCGCATCCGTCTCGCCGGGCAGATCACCGGCTGCGAGGGCTATGTCGAAAGCGCGGCGGTGGGCCTGCTCGCCGGCCGCTTCGCCGCTGCCGAGCGGCGCGGCGGCACCGTCGATCCGCCCCCTTCGACGACCGCCATCGGCGCGCTGCTGCGCCACATCACCGGCGGAGCGGTGGGCGAGACCTTTCAGCCGATGAACGTCAACTTCGGCCTGTTCCCACCGCTGGCGACGGCGGCAGGCGGGCGCCCCCCGCGCGGTGCGGAACGCAAGCAGGCGATGGCGCGACGGGCGCTCGCCGACCTGGAGGGATGGATGCAGATGAAAGCCGCCGGCGCCGGCGGCTGATCTCGAAGCCTCCGGCGCGGGCTGCAGCAGACCGGCGCGCGGCCTAGCCGGTCTGTTTGCGCGAAGCCTCGAGCACGCACGGCCGATAGCCGTGCCGGCCTTCGATCCACGGCTTGCTGGTCACGCGATTGATGTCGCTGGGGTTGGCCGCCAGCACCTCGTCGAACAGCTCGCCGGCGTAGGCGCAGTAGCCGTCGCCCTTTTCGCGCACCTGCTGCGAGGAATCGTTGGCCATCTTGGTGACGAAGGCGTTCAGCCGGTTGGTGCCCTGGGCGCCATGCGCCCGCTTGAACATTCCCTGCAACGCTTGGCTGCGGGAGGTCAGCACCGACTGATAGCTGGTGATGAAGTTGTTGTATCGCTGGCGCTCGTTGCAGCTGAGGGCGGCCACCATCAATTCGGTCTGCAGCACCCGGGCGTTCAATGCGGCGAGATCGCTCTCCGAAGCGCAGAACTGACTGGTCTTTGCCTTCCCTGCCGCAAACGCGGGGGAAGCAACCATTGCGCACACCAGAACGGCCGCTGCTGACCCGGCGATCCGACCCCCGAATTTCTTGTTGAGCATTGCCTTCACCTCAGCGCTCCCTCGCATGAATTCCGGTCCGCAAGGTATGACACCGACCGCCGCGGCCCTCAACCGTGCAGCGGCCCGGCGCGCCGGCGGCGGCCGTTATCGACGCACTGTTGCATTTGAAACACGAAAAGATGGTTAAAACAGCCGCCCGGTTGCTGAGCTGAGCAGAGATCTGCAAGATAATCCGCCAATCACCCAGAACAGAAGGGGGCTCCGATGATCCGTCGCGCCGGCTTTGGTTTCTCAATCATCGTCGCCACTGTCATCGCGGCGTCAGGAGCCGTCGGTTTTGCCAGCGATTCGCAGGCAGCAGCGGCATCGGCAAGCAATGACAAGGCAACTCGCCAACTATTTCAGGCAGTTTACGCCAATGATTTGACTTCTGTTCAGTCCAGCGTCGGCGCCGGGGCGGACGTGGAGGCGCGCGACCGCTGGGGAATGACGCCGGCGGAGATCGCCATCGATCGCGGCAATTACCGAATCGCGCACTTCCTCGTCGACATTCGCAACACCCGGCGGGCGCAGGAGGGTGCTGCCGCCGCCACCCCCGCCTCGCCTTCGCCGGCAAAGGCCGAATCGCCTGCCCCGGCGGCTGCCGGCAAACGCACCGCCACGGTGTCCGGCGCTGCCACCGGACGACATGCCGCCGCGCCGACGACGCCGGTCGCCGCAGCGCTTCCGGCGGTGCCCCAGCCGGACGGCCCCAACCCGTTCGATCCCGCCAGTCCGGCGCCCGGCTCGCGACTGTTGGCCGCGGGCGCCGTCACCGATTCGGCTCAGTAACTGCGGCGCAGGCGGGCCGCCGTCAGGCGCAGCATCCGCCACGGCGCTCTTGCCTGGGCCTGCGCATCGAACGGGTTGAATCCGGCGCGGCGCAACCGCTCCGCGTAAAGGTCGGCAAGGCGCGCCGGCAGCAGCACCGGCAGCGCCGCTGCGGCCACCGATCGCCGCCGCGCGCGCGCCCGGGCAAGGTGATCCAGCGCGGCAGCCACCACCTCCTCCACCACGACGCACAACGCGCGCAGCGCCTCCGGCGATCCCCGGTCGAACAGCCGCGCGATATCGAGCCCGGCGTTGCGGCTGAGATCGGCCGGCAGGTAACTGCGCCGGGCGCGGGCATGGAAGGGAATCGCCCGCACCAGTCCGATCAGCGCCCAGGCGATGGCGATCTCGCGAGCGGCAGCCTGCGCCTGTTCATCCGCCACCGTCAGGATCTGCAATCCCATCGCGGCGAGCGATCCGGATGTGGCCTCGGCGTAGTCGATCAGCGCCGCCAGCGAAGGCGGCGCTGCGTCGTCGAGATCCGCGGCACGGCCGGCTAGCAGGCGATCGAAAGCATCGCGGGAGATGGCCGCCCGGCCGATTGCCGCGGTCAGCGCGACGGCGACCGGATGCTGCGGAGCCGCCCCGGCGTAAATGGCATCGAGGGCATCCGCCCACCAGCGCAGGCGCATGTGCCCGAGCAGCGGCTGCTGCACCTGTTCGCGGATGCGGGCGACCTCGACGTTGAACGCGCCGATTGCCATCAACGACTCGCGCTCCGCTTCCGGCGCGAACAGCCAGGCGAGGAAGCGGTCGTTGTCGAAGGTGCGGACCTGATCGGCGCAGTAGGAAAGTCGGGGAGCCGCCATCATCTGCCCATGCTGGAGGTTTCTGGACTATAAACGTAACTGTCGTGGCGCCACCCGAGGAAACCCCGATTGCCCCCGCCGCCGGCGAACCGCTGCGGCTCGGCAGCGATCCCGATTTCTCGCTCATGCCGGAGCTGTTTGCCGCTCCGCTGAGGCCGCATCTGCACGCCTTCGGCCGGTTTGTCCGCCTTGCCGATGCCATCACCGACAGCACCCGGCTGGGACGCGAGGAAAAGCTGGCAAGGCTGCTGGCGCTGGAGGCGGCGCTGAGCGGCGGTGATGCGGCCTTATGGTCGCCTGAATCGCAGGCGGTCGCGCTCGGGCTGCGTGATTCCCTGAAGACCACGGGCATCCCGGCCGATCGCGTCCGGCACCTGCTGCAGGCGCTGCGCCGCGACGTCCGCGGCCACGTCTGCGTCAGCTGGCACGACCTGCTGGTCTACTGCCAGTTCGCCGCCGCGCCGATCGGCCGCTACATGCTGGCGCTGGTGGACGAGGACCAGATGCGCTGCGGACGGCCCGCCGATGCCCTGTGCGGGGCTCTGCGGATCCTGCGCCAGCTCCGCGACTGCGAGGACCCGACGATCAGCTTCAACCGGCTGTGCATCCCCCGCCAGTTCCTGGACGATGCGATGATCACGCCGGCACACCTGCGCGTGCCCTCGGCCAAGGGCCAGGCCCGCGCGGTGCTGGATCGCGTGCTCGATGGCGTCGAACGCCTGCTCGCCGAGGCGGCGCCGTTGCCCGGGCTGATTCACGATCGCGGTCTCACCATCCATGCGGCAGTCGTCCTGTGCCGGGCCCGCAAGCTGGTCGGGCGGTTCCGTCAGCGCGATCCCCTGCGCGAGCGGGTCGGGCTGACCTCATGGCAGCGAACCGCCTGTCGCTGGGTCGGAACGCTGCGCGGCCTCGGGCGTTGCTAGGGCAGCCGCCGCGGCGAAAGGCGCGATGTCGTGACGGCAGCGGCGGCCCGATGCTTTGCATCTCCCGCCGCACGCCATATGCTCCGCGCCATCGACGGACAATCAAGGGACCGAGGGACCCATGGCATTCGAACTCCCGCCGCTGCCTTATGCGAAAGACGCGCTCGCCCCGCACATTTCGGCGAACACGCTCGAGTTCCATTATGGCAAGCATCATCAGACTTATGTGACCACGCTCAACAACCTGACCAAGGACACGCCACTCGCTGACAAGAGCCTTGAAGAGGTGATCAAGGCGGTTGCCGGCGACAGCGGCAAGGTTCCGGTGTTCAACAACGCCGCCCAGGTGTGGAACCATACGTTCTATTGGAACGGCATGAAGCCCGGTGGCGGCGGCAAGCCCACCGGCAGCCTCGCCAGCAAGATCGAGAAGGCCTTCGGCTCCTACGAGAAGTTTGCCGAGCAGTTCAAGACCGCCTGCACCGGCCAGTTCGGCAGCGGCTGGGGCTGGCTGGTCGTCGAGAAGGGCGAGCTGGCGATCACCAAGACGCCGAATGCCGACCTGCCGCTGGTGCACGGGCAAACGGCGCTGCTCACCTGCGACGTCTGGGAGCACGCCTACTACCTCGACTACCAGAACCGCCGGCCGGACTACGTGCAGACCTTCCTCGACCACCTGGTCAACTGGGACTTCGTCGAGAAGAACCTGTCCGGCGCCTGAGTGGTGCTGCGACCACGCGCCACCGCAACGTAACGACGCTCAAGGAGGGTGGAACGCCCGGCGCGGCGCTTCCACCCTTGCTCCTGAACGGCAACCCGGGCTCAATCGACAGCCAGCAGCGCTGCGGCGACATCCCGATCGTCGAGCAGCAGGACGTTGAAGGTGCGGCAGGCGGCGCCGGTGTCCATCCATTCGACGCCGATGCCGGCCTCGCGCAGGACGTCCAACCCTAGCGGCCGTGCCGCAAAGCTGCGGCCGCAGCCGATCACCAGGATGCGCGGCCGCCGGGCTGCGTCAATCACCGGAGCCAGCGCGGCGGCATCGATGTCACCGACCGCGGTAATCGGCCAGCTCACCGTCCGATCCGAAAAGACCAGCACCGATCCCGCCCAGCGGACCCCGGCGATCAGGAAGCCGCCGCCGCCGTAACGCTCGATGACCTGGCGGCCGGCCGCAGGAGGAACGGTGATATCGACCGGCACGCTGACGCGACCTTACGACGGCTTGCCGACCGCAACCTCGCCGGTCACCGTCGAGGACCGCACGTTCATGTACAGCAGCAGCGCCGAGCCGACGAAGATCGACGAGTAGGTGCCGATGAGCACGCCCCAGATCATCGCCAGGCTGAAGCCCCGCAGCACCTCGCCGCCGAAGATGTAAAGGGCCAGCAACGCCAGCAGCGCCGTCGCGCTGGTCATCGTCGTTCGCGACAGCGTCTGGTTGATCGACAGATCGATCAACTGACGCATCGGCATCGTCTTGTACTTGCGCAGGTTCTCGCGCACCCGGTCGAAGACGACGACGGTATCGTTGATCGAGTAGCCGGCGAGGGTCAGCAGGGCGGCGATGCTGGTCAGGTTGAACTCCATCCCCAGCAGCGCGAACAGACCCATGGTCGCGGCAATGTCATGCACCTCCGAGAGCACCGCCGCCACCCCGAACTGCCATTCGAAGCGGAACCAGATGTAGACGACGATGGCGAGGATCGAGGCGCCGAGGGCGTACATCCCGCTCCAGAACAACTCGTCGCTGACCTGCGGTCCCACCACCTCGACGCGATCGAACTGGACGGAAGGGCCCATCACCTCGCGTATCTTGGCGATCGCCTGCTGCTGCCCCTCCTCGCCGCCCGCCTGTTCCTCGATGCGGATCAGGATGTGATTGTCGCCGCCGAAGGTCTGCAGCGCGACTTCGCCGAAACCAAGCTGGTCGAGGCTGTTGCGCAGCGCCGCCAGATCGGCGGGTCCCTCCGTCCGCGCCTCCAGCAGGATGCCGCCCTTGAAGTCGATGCCGTAATTCAGCCCATCGACCGCGACCAGCAGCATCGAGCCGACGATCATGATCAGCGAGATGGCGAAATTCACCTTGTGCATCGCCATGAACGGAATTTTGGTGTTGGGCGGGACAAGCTGCACACCGCGAAACATCTCGAAGGATCCTCAGATCGGCAGGGCGCGCGGGCGGACCCGGCTGAACCAGGTGAAAACGATCAGCCGCGTTACGGTCACGGCGGTGAACATCGTCGTGATGATGCCGATGGAAAGCGTCACCGCGAAGCCGCGAACCGGGCCGGCGCCAAAGATGTAGAGCAGGATGCCGGCGATCAGCGTCGTCAGATTGGCGTCGATGATCGTCGTCATCGCCCGCTGGAAGCCGGAATCGATCGCCGCGATCGGCGTTCGCCCGTTGCGCAACTCCTCGCGGATGTGCTCGAAGATCAGCACGTTGGAATCGACCGCCATGCCGATGGTCAGCACGATGCCGGCGATGCCCGGCAGCGTCAGCGTCGCGCCGACCAGCGACATGCCGGCGATGATCAGCACGACATTGACGGCGAGCGCAATGTTGGCGAAGACGCCGAACAAGCCATAGAAGACGATCATGAAGGCGACGACGCCGATGGTGCCGACGACGGCGGCGAGCTTGCCGGCTGCGATCGAGTCGGCGCCGAGCCCTGGCCCCACCGTCCGCTCCTCCACCACCGTCAGCGGCGCCGGCAGGGCGCCGGCGCGCAGCAGCAGCGCCAGGTCCTGCGCTTCGGCAACGGTGAAGCTGCCGGTGATGACGCCGGAGCCGCCGAGGATCGGTTCACGGATGTTGGGCGCGCTGATCACCTGGTCGTCGAGGACGATGGCGAGGCGCTTGCCGACGTTGTGGCTGGTGATGTCGCCGAAGCGCTTGCCGCCGGCGGAATCGAAGCGGAACGAGACGATCGGCTGGCCCTGGTCGAAGGTCGGCTGCGAGTCGATCAGGCTCTCGCCGCTCAGCATCACCCGCTTGCGGACGACGACGCGCGGCTCCTGACCGGGAGCGGCGCGCCGGTCGAGGAGCGGCATCACCTGGGAGCCGGCCGGTGGGCGCCCGGCCAGCGCCTCCGACAGGTTGGCGTCCTCATCGACGAGATGGAAGGTCATCTTCGCCGTCTTGCCGATCAGCGCCTTGATCCGCTGCGGATCATCGACGCCGGGTAGCTGCACGAGGATGCGATCGGTCCCCTGACGCTGGATGGTCGGCTCGCGCACGCCGGTCTCGTCGATGCGCCGCCGGACAATCTCCAGCGACTGGGCAACCGCGGCCGACTCGCGCTGGCGGATCGCCTGGTCGCTCAGCACCAGCCGGAAGCGGCCGCCGTCGTCGCTGTGCAGGCTCGCATCGGGGTCGATCTTGCCGAGGACCGCGCGCGCGTCATCGACTTGCGCCGCATCGGGAATGGTGACGCGCACACCGGTGCCGTCGAGGGCCAGCTCCTGATAGCGGATGCGCGCCTTGCGCAACTCGTCGCGCACCGTATCCAGCATGCTCTCCAGCCGGTCGTGCAGGACGACATCGGTGTCCACCCGCAGCATCATGTGCGAGCCCCCCTGCAGGTCGAGGCCGAGGGTGATCTGACGGTGCGGCAGCCACGACGGCAGCGCCGCCACCTGCTGCGGGGTCAGCAGGTTGAGGGCTGCGATCGCCGTCGCCAGCGCGCAGACAAGCACGATGACGATGGTCTTCCAGCGGGCGAAATGAAGCATGGTTGCGGGGGATCAGTCGCGCTTGCCGCCGAGGATCCTGGTCAGCTTCGAGCCAACCCCCGACGGCTTCGCTTCACCTTCCGCCGGCGCACCGCCGGTCGGACCGTTGTCGTTGCGCGGCGGGCCCTTCGCTTCCGGCGCCGGCTCCGTCTTCGCCAGCACGCCGGAGATCATCGGACGCTGCACCCGCACCCGCACCCCCTCGGCGATTTCCAGCAGCACCTCGTTGTCATCGACCACCTTGGTGATCGTGCCGATGATGCCGCCGCCGGTGACGACCCGGTCGCCGCGCCGCAGGGCACCCAGCATCTCCTTGTGCGTCTTCAGCTTCTTCTGCTGCGGACGGATCAGCAGGAAATAGAAGACGACAAAGATCAGGATGATCGGCAGGAACTGCAGCATCGCGTCGGGGCCGGCGGCGGCTGCCGGAGCCGCATCCTGCGCGAACGCGCTCGAAAGCAACATCGAACACTCCTCAGAAGCTCCGGTGGTCGGAGCACTGCGGACTATATAAACCACCCCCCTGCCCATGCAAACCACATCGCCACCCGCACGGCCGGCCGCTGCTGGCGACAGTGGCTGCGAAAGCTGCTAGCGTTTCCGCCCATGAACGAACCTGACGCCGGAAACGACCTGTTGCGCCGGCTGGTCGAGGCGCTGGAGCGGCTGGCGCCGCCGCCGGCCGCCGATGCCCAGCTTGGCGCCGCCGACGCCTTCGTCTGGCACGCACAGGGCCGGCGGCTGGAGGCGGTGCCGCGGGTCAATCGCGTCGAACTCGAGCTGCTGCGGGGAATCGACCGGCAGCGCGCCGTCCTGCTCGACAACACCCGCAGGTTCGCCCGCGGCCTGCCGGCCAACAACGCGCTGCTGTGGGGCGCGCGCGGCACCGGCAAGAGCTCGCTGGTCAAGGCGGTGCACGCCTGCCTCAACGATGAGACGCCGGGCGTACTGGCGCTGATCGAGGTCCACCGCGAGGATCTCGCCAGCCTGCCGCTGCTGCTGGCCCGGCTGCGCGACGCCCCCCGCCGGTGCCTTTTGTTCTGCGACGACCTCTCGTTCGATGGCGGCGATGCCTCCTACAAGTCGCTGAAGGCGGTGCTGGAGGGCGGCATCGAGGGGCGGCCGGACAACGTGCTGTTCTACGCCACCTCCAACCGCCGCCACCTGATGCCGCGCGAGATGATCGAGAACGAGCGCTCGACGGCGATCAACCCGGCGGAATCGGTGGAGGAGAAGGTCTCGCTGTCCGACCGCTTCGGCCTGTGGCTCGGCTTCCACGGCCTCGACCAGGAAACCTACGTCAGCATCGTCGACGGCTATGCCCGCCGCTTCGGCCTCGACCTGCCGGCCGCCGAACTGCGCGCCGAGGCCATCGCCTGGGCGCAGGCGCGCGGCGCGCGGTCCGGCCGGGTCGCCTGGCAGTACGTCCAGGACCTCGCCGGCCGTCTGGGACGGCCGCTGGCCTGATCCGTCGCCGGGGGGGCGCCGCTTGCTGCTTACGGCATCGGGTCGGCGGGCGGAACGCGACCGGCGGCGAGCGCATCGACGAGCGCCAAATGGCGGGGCAGGCAGACGCTGGCGAGGTCGTAGCGCTCGACGATGGTCTGGCGCGCCCGCGCCCGCATCGCCGCCATCCGGTCGGGATGGTCGAGGACGCGGTCGACGGCATCGGCGATCTGCCGGGTGGAAAAGAAGTCGACGAGCAGGCCGTTGCCGCCGTCGCTGATCACTTCTTCGACGGGCGATGTCGCCGAGCCGACGACCGCGCAGCCGGCGGCCATCGCCTCCAGTACCGACCACGACAACACGAACGGGTAGGTCAGGTACACGTGCACCGCGGAAACCTGCAGCACGGCGAGAAAGTCGGCGTAGGCGATGCGGCCGACGAAGCGCAGCCGGCTCATATCGAGGTGGCTGCCGACCTCCGCCAGCAGCTTCTGCCGCCAGGTCTCACCCGGCGGCAGCCGCTTGCCGTAGCTGACGTCGTCACCGCCGACGACCAGCGTCACCAGATTCGGCCGGCGCCGCTGGATCTCCGGCAGCGCCCGCATGAAGACGTGAAAGCCGCGATAGGGCTCCATGTTGCGGTTGACGAAGGTCAGCACCTCGTCGCCTGACCGCAGGGTGAGCCGGGCGCGGGCGAGTTCGACCCGGGCCCGGGCATCGGGCCGGATGCGCTGGGTATCGATGCCGTCGTGCACGACCGAGACGCGGCTGCGATAGGCGGCCGGCACCGTGCCCGCCTGCCAGTGCGTCGGGCTGATACACCAGTCCGCGGCATCGAGATTCAGCAGGCTGTTGGCATTTTTCAGCCGCAACCGGCAGCGGCCGGCGAGATCGGCCTCGTCGAACTCCGGATCGAAGCCGAAATCGGCACCGTCCGCCCGATAGAAGAACTCGATGAACGACAGCAGCCGGGCGTCCGGGAAAACGTCCTTCAGGAACAGCGCCTCGCCCCAGCCGGGGTGGGCACAGATCACATCGGGGCGATAGCCGCCGGCGCGCAGGGCGGCGGCGGCGCCGGCCGCAGCCTCGCCGCGGATCACCTTGGTCTCGATGTCGGCGGCCCACGGATGGATGGCGGCACAGGACGCCCGCTGCGGGGTGTAGCGCACCACACGCACCCCCGCCGGCGCGGCGCGCTTGCCCACCGTCAGGGCAGTGACCGCGTCGCCGCGTGCCACCAGCGCCGGCACCAGGTGCAGGTACTGGCCGGGAAAATTCTGGTGGACGAAGAGAACCTGCATCGCCTGCGGCACCGGGAACCACGGGCCAGCCTATACCGCGCGGACGCGCCTGCAACAAGCGTGCGGCGCGACAGTCACCGCCGGCAATTCGCGCCGCCCGCTCTCTGTTCTCAGCCGGTCCGCCTAAAGATAAGTCCGGCCGGGCGCGGCCTTACCGGGTGGCGCTGGGCCCGGGTGAAGCGGGCCGCACGCGAGCGCTGTGCCCGCGCCGGCCGGCATTGAACGGCTTGAGAAGCGAGGATCGGTCAGGCTGGGAAAGCGGCGGGCCTACCCGCGCCAGGTCCGGACTTCGCCCACGTCGAGATGGACAAAGCTCGACCGCCGGTAGGTGCCGACGCCACCGCGCTGCAACGACAGCGCGCAGTTGGCGATATGACGTGTCGAGCTTCCCGGCAGGCCGATGTCGATCGCCATCCCCTGCATGTGCAGGCTGTTGCGGGCGACACCCCATCCCTCCATGCGCAGGCGCGCGTTGGTCTCCGGCGAGCGATATCCGGAATAGACTTCGAAGGGCTCGCTCGATTCCAGGCGCTGACGGACTGCGTAAAGCAGGTCGAGCAGCTGCGGATCGATTTCCTTGACCTCGTTCAGACGGAAGTCGCGCAGGAGCCAATTGACCTCGGACAGTGCCGATGGAATGTAGCGGCCGTTGGCATAGTAGACCGTCCGCAGGGTCTCGCCGGTATGCCGATGACGGAAAGCAATGTCACGCTCAACGACAAGCTTCGGCCGGGTCCACGAAAAGCGGTTCTCCATCCACTCTTCTGCATCCCGCGCCAGGGCCGGAGTAGCGACGAGTCCGGCGGCACCAGCGATACCCGCTGCGAGGAAACGGCGCCGTGAACACGCCGTCTTCTGGTCTTCTGACACGTTTCCGTTGCTCCTTGTCTTGTCAACGACCGGAGTCAGCAAGGCCGACGTCGCTCTTGTGCCTCATGCGGCACATGAAGGTCAACCCATTAAGGCGCGGAAATGTCTATCAACCGCATTACCCCTTTTTATCCCCTGGTTATTCTCGTGTCGCGTCGAGGGTTGCCACCAGACGCGCGTCACGGTTGTAAAGATCGTCGCGGAATTGCAACACGCCAGCGGCATCGACCCAGGCGGTGAGGTAGACGAGGTGGACCGGCACCGGCCGCGGCAAGGTAACCGCCACATTCTTGCCGGCATCGATCGTCCGCTGGATGCGGGCCCGCGGCCAGCCGCTGCCGAGCAGGAACTCGGCCAGCTCCATCGGCTTCTCGACGCGGATGCAACCGTGCGAGAAGGCCCTCACCTGACGCTTGAACAGGGAGCGCGACGGCGTGTCGTGCATGTAGACGTCGTAGGGATTCGGGAACATGAACTTGATGCGGCCCAGCGCATTCTTCGGCCCGGGTTCCTGACGCAGGCGGTAAGGGAAATTGGCACCGACCGCCGACCAGTCGACGGTCGCGGGATCGATGGCACCGCCGCCGGGGGCGAAGACGCGGATGTTCTGACCGACCAGCGCGTACGGATTGCGGCGAAGCTGCGGCAGCTTTTCCTTGTACGCGATGCTCTTCGGCACGTTCCAGTAAGGGTTGATTTCGATATAGGAGATCTCGTCGCTGAAGACCGGGGTCTCCTTGTCGCGCTCGCCGACGACGACCGCCATGCGCAGCACCGACTTGCCGGCTTGCACGACATCCAGCTCGAACGCCGCCATGTTGACCAGAACGTACGGATCGCCGAGGTCCTCGGGCAGCCACCGCGCCCGTTCCAGGTTGATGAGAATCTGGTTGATGCGCGCCGCGACCGGGACATTCAGCGCCTTCAGGGTGGCGGCATTGACCTCGCCGGTGGCGGTGAGACCATGCCGCCGCTGAAAGCGCTGCACTCCCTCGCGCAGCGATTCGTCAAAGCGGTTGGAAACCGCCAGCGGATCCACGGCCAGATCGCCGCTGATTTGCAGCCTGTGTCGCAACTCGCGAACCCGGCTGTCGGTGACGCCGACGGCGAGCTTGCCGCCGGCCGGTATCGCCGGCCAGCCGCCGCTGGCGGCGATCGCCGCGTACCGGTCCAGGGCCTGCCGCAGTCCGAGATAGAAGGGATCGGCCGGCGCCAGCAGCGCAAGATAGGCCTCGACATCGGGTGCCGTGGCGGCGCCCTCCAGCACCTGTGCCGGGTCGATCGGCCGCGGCGCGATGCGCTGGTTCTCATCCATCTTTTCCGGTACCGCGCGGCCGCGGCGAATATCCGAAGCGTAGCGCAGCAGCGCGGCGGTCAGCGCGACATCGGTCGCCGCCAGATGCGCAGTATCGCCACCGCCGCGGACAGAAGGACCGGGGTCATAGTCGGCGGGAACCAGCCCGTCGCGGCCGGAACCATCGAAGCCGCGCAACAGAGCCGCGCCCCGCTCATTGAGGCCGGTCGCATCGACCCACATCGGCGCGAACGCCCGCCCCTCGTAAAACGCCCGCAGCGGTTCAACCTCGACCGCCTTGCCGGAAACGGAAACAATGGGACCGGTCGCCACCGCCGTCGTGATCACCTGCTGTATTCCGGCCGCCAGTTGGGCTGCCGGATCAGCAGCAAGCGCTGGCGGCCTCAGGACGAGAAAAACGGCGATGATCGCCAGCAACCATGGAACCCGCTTGGTCAGCATTCCGTCCCTGTTCTTCGGAGCGGTTGACGAGGCAACATGCTTCTGCAACGCGTTCTATCTGTCGTAATGCCGCCACGCAAGGAGCGTGCCGGCAATGGGAGCACAGGTGTTGCGGCAAACCCACGCTGCCCCACCGCCTCGGGGCAATCAGTCTTCGCCCAGCGGGCGCGCCGAGTGGGCCGCGGTCGAAATCAGCACGACCCCGCCGAACAGCAAAGGGACCCCCAGGAGTTGCATCCCGGCCAGCGGCTGATGCAGGCAGTGGTTGGCGGCTGCGACGATGAGCAGCGAGATGCCGACCATCACCGGGTAGGCTACAGCCAAGGGGAGCCGGGCCAGCGACCGCACATAAAAGTAGAACGCCACCCCGAGACAGGTCATGGAGCCGATGAAGGCGGGCGACAGGAACAGCGACAAGCTGACGCCGGCGGCCTTGGCGGTCCCGTCGAGCAGCAGATTGCCGACGTTGAGCAGCACGATAGCGACGGCAAGGTTGAGCCAGGCAGAAACGCTGCTACGGCTGCCGGCCGCGGGTGGCGCTGCCGCCGTCATCTCACCACGTCGCCAGCCGCGGAAAGCGACGCGTGGGAACCATCTTGAACGTGCTCCCCGGTCGTCCCGTGGAGCAGGACCATGCCGAGAATGATCAGGGCGAGGCCGGCAAGATGGCGCGACGACAGGCGCTCGCCAAACAGCGCCGCGGCCAGCAGGCAAACGGCGGCCACGGTACCGCCGATCAGCAGCGGATAGGCGATCGCCAACGGAATGCCGACCAGCGCCACCGAAAAGCAGATCAGGCCAAAGCCGTGGATACCGATCGCGGTAGCCAGCACCGCCATGCGCCGACGGCCCTGGAAGCGATGGGACCAGTTGGCAAGGGTGTTGCCAGCGGTACTGCACGCTATGGTCGCGATAAGAGCCAGCCAGGAGAGGACGGACATGTTCACCGGAAATCTACAGGCGGGCGCCCGGAACCAATGCCGGCATCCGCAGGCTCACCCCCGAAAAGCCCCTGAGGCCAGCAATCCCTGCCCCCGACCGAGGGACCACTGGGACATTTCTCGATGCCGGCGACGCTGAGTGACTGATCGACCGTCCGTTCTTCGCGATGATTCCCGGGGCGACCCAGGCCCACCAACTCGACACCTCATTATTCAGGTAGGTAACATGACGGTGGAGCGTTGTCACTGGTTTTGCCGCAGCGCCCGCTTGCTGTCACCGGAGCCGCGTGGCAGGCGCACGATGCGATGCGCCTGCGCGGGTGTGCCGGACGGGGACGCGGCGGCTTGACGTGTGCCGCGTCCCGCTCTGCTACACGGCCATGATGGCCCGCCGCGGCAGCGGCTCGGAGACCTCGTCGACCAGATAGACGATCGATTCGTACTCGCGGCCCGAGTGCATCGACAGCCCGATCTCGCACGTCCGGCTGTTGGAGTAGCCGGCGTGGCAGGCCTCCGGCAGCTGGTCCCTGAGCGTGCGCAGGGCGTGGGCATTCAGCTCCGGCGTGGTGAAGCCCTTGTCGCCGGCCCAGCCGCAGCACTCGATGTTCTCGGGGACGATGACGTCGTCGGCGCAGGCTCTGGCGATGGCGGCAAGCTTGACGCCGAGCCCCATCTTCTTGGCCGAGCACGGCACGTGTACCGCGACGGTCCCCTCCCGCTTGCGAATGCGCAGGTTCGCCAGCAGATGATCGTGGATGAACTCGGAGATATCGAGCGGCCGCAGGTTCTCGGGGAGCGTTCGCCGCAGCCGGTAGGAGCACGGCGAGGTGTCGGAAACGATCGGCAGATCGCCGTCGCGGCTGCACTCGCGCAGCGCCTCACCCACCTCTGACGACTTGCGATCCGCCACCTCCGGCAACCCCTTGCTCTCGAACGGCTGGCCGCAGCACAGATTGGCCAGGCCACGCGGATAGCGGACGTGGTAGCCGGCCTTTTCCAGCAGCGCCACCGTCTTCTCCGGCAGCGATTCCGCCATGCCGCCGCCGTTGTGGTTGCAGGCAACGCCCATGGTGCGCGAGACGCAACTCGGCAGGTACACCACTTCGGGCCGGTGTTCGCTGTTGGCGTGATTGCGGCCGGAGAATGCCGCCCCACCCGGCATCGCCCTCGTCCACGCCGGCAGCCGGTCGCCGCTGAGCCGGCGCGCTTTTTCCGTCACCGCCTCCAGCGACTCCGGCCCGAGCGCCCGTTGCGCCAGATCGGCCGCCCGCAGCCCCTGCCGGGTTGCCCACAGGGCCACGCCGTAGTGGTCCGCTGCGAGTCCGGCGATCCGGCGCGTCGTCGGGTTCTGGCGGCCCTCACGCAGCTTCTTGGTCAGAATGCCGGTCTCAATCCCCACCGGGCAGGCCGTGGCGCACAGGCCGCAGGCGGCGCAGGTATCGATCCCCTGATAGTCATAGAGGCTTGAGAGCGAAATCTTCTCGGCCTCCGCGCCCACAGCGGCGAGGCGGCTGATTTCGCGGATGCCGACGATACGCTGCCGCGGCGTCAGCGTCATTCCCTGCGATGGGCACATCCGCTCGCAGAAGCCGCACTCCATGCAGTTATCGACGATGTCATCGGCCGCCGGCAGCGGCTTGAGGTTCTTCAGGTGCACTTCCGGATCGTCGTTGAGGATGACGCCGGGATTGAGCAGCTCGCCGGGATCGAAAATGTCCTTGATGGCGCGCATCAGCGCATAGCCCTGCGCGCCCCATTCGAGTTCGACAAACGGT
Source organism: Rhodospirillales bacterium (assembly GCA_039808105.1). Lineage (GTDB taxonomy): Bacteria > Pseudomonadota > Alphaproteobacteria > Rhodospirillales > Defluviicoccaceae > Defluviicoccus. The sequence goes on along the minus strand of JBDHSN010000007.1, from coordinate 5,295 downwards.
GCCATGTTGCGGCCGGTGCCATGCTCCGCCTTCAGCGAGCCGTCGTACTTGTCGACGACCAGATGGACGATGGCGTCCATGAACCGGCGGTAGCGGTCGACCGTCTCGGCATGGCCGAGGTGGGGCGTGATGACGAAGTGCAGGTTGCCCTCCAGGGCATGCCCGAAGACGATCGCCTCGTCATAGCCGTACTCGGCGAACAGCCGTTGCAGGTCGACGGTCGCATCGGCCAGCGCGGCGATCGGAAAGGCGACGTCCTCGATGATCACCGTGGTGCCCACCGGGCGCATGCCGCCGATCGATGGGAACAGCCCCTTGCGAATGTTCCACAGCCGCTCGTACTCGGCGGGAACATCGGTGAAAGCCGGCGGCAGCAGCATCTCGAGGTCGCCCACCGCGGCGAGGATGGTCGCGATGTTCTCCTGGAGGGCCGCGGCGCTCTCGCCGCGGGTCTCCACCAGCAGCGCTGTCGCCGTCGGTCCGAGGCCGCGGATGTAATCCGGCATCCCCGCCTTGTTCTCCACCGAGCGCAGGCTCGCCCGGTCCATCATCTCGACAGCCGAGACCGGCGTCGTCTTCAGCCTGATCACCCCGCGGCTCGCCCCCTCGATGTCGGGGAACAGGAACAGCGCGCTGGCCTTGCTGGCGTATTCGGGGACGGTGCGGTAGGTGACCTGCGAGATGAAGCCGAGGGTCCCCTCCGAGCCGATCATCAGGTGCTGCAGGATGTCGATCGGATCGCTGAAATCGACGAGGGCGTTGAGGCTGTAGCCGGTCGTATTCTTGATGGCGAACTTCCGGCGGATGCGCTGCGCCAATGCCTCGTCGCCGCGGGTCGTCCGCGCCAGCGCATCGAGCCGCTCGAGCAGGGCGGCGTGGGACCGGCTGAAGGCGGCCCGGCTCGCCGCGTCGCCGGTATCGAGCAGGGTGCCGTCGGCGAAGATCAGCCGCATCGATTCGATCGTCTGATAGCTGTTCTGCGCCGTGCCGCAGCACATGCCGCTGGCGTTGTTGGCGGCGATGCCGCCGACCTTGCAGGCGTTGATCGACGCCGGATCCGGGCCGATCTTGCGGCCGAACGGCGCCAGCCGGCGGTTCGCGTCACTGCCGATGACGCCGGCGCCGAGGCGGATGGTCTCGGCTTCGGGACCCACCTCGATGCGGCCCCAGCCGTCGCCGAGGACGCACAGCACGGAATCGCTGACCGCCTGACCGGAGAGGCTGGTGCCGGCCGCCCGGAAGGTGACGGGAATGTGCAGCCGGCGGCACTCCGCCAGCAGGGTGACCACTTCGTCCTCGTTCTCGACGATGACCACCAGCTTGGGGATCAGCCGGTAGAAGCTGGCGTCGGTGCCATAGGCAAGGGTGCGCAGCGGGTCGCTGATCAGCCGGCGAGCCGGAATAGTCACCGCCAGTAAACTCGCCAGCTTCACGTAGTCGGGGGGCTGGCGGAATGACGTCTCAGAGACGTGCAACATGGACGCAGATCCTTCTCCTCACCGGACGGAGCAGAGGCGTGGCCCGCACCTTCGCCACGCCCCTTTCCCGCTGCGCTCCGCGAACAGCGCCGGCGGTGCCTTCTTGCTTCAGTGGTGGACGCTCACCGGGATGATCCAGGGCATGTAGTAGGCTTGTATGTAGGTGATCAGGCCGATGATCACCGCGAACAACAGGCTGTGCTTGACGGTGAAGCGGAACAGATCCGACTCCTTGCCGACCAGGCCGACGGCGGCGCAGGCGACGGCGATCGACTGCGGCGAGATCATCTTGCCGGTAACGCCGCCGGTGGTATTGGCGGCGACGGTGAGAACCGGATTGACGCCGATCTGATTGGCGGTGACCGCCTGCAGGTTGGCGAACAGCGCGTTGCTCGACGTGTCCGAGCCGGTCAGGAAAACGCCCAGCCAGCCGAGGAACGGCGAGAAGAACGGAAACAGGGCGCCGGTGGCGGCAAACGCGAGGCCGAGGGTGGACGACAGGCCGGAGTAGTTGGCGATGAAGGCAAAACCCAGCACCAGGCCGATGGTGAAGATCGGCTTGATCAGGCTGGTGACCGTTTCCGCGAAGGTCTCGAAGAACATCTTCGGGCTGACCCGCAGGATGAAGGCGGAAACGACGGCGGCCAGCAGGATCGACGTCCCGGTGGCGGCGATGATGTCGAACTTGTAGACGGCGGCATAGGGGGTCGGCTTGCCGACGATCGGCACGTCGCGGATCGCGAGATTGTCGAGGCCGGGGATGTGCCAGGACAGCGTCCAGCCCTCCAGCGCCCCCGCGGGCAGGAACAGCGCCTTGAATTCCGGCAGCGTCCAGATCGTCACCATCACCGTCAGCACAATGAACGGCGACCATGCCTTGAGGATCTGGCCGAAGCTGTAGCTCTCGCCGCCGGCACCGGCGACCGCCTGGGCGCCGACGCCCTGGAAGGAGAAGGTGTTGGCCGGCTGCCAGAACTTCAGGAACAGCGAGAGTGCGATCAGGCTGGCCAGCGCCGAGGTGATGTCCGGCAGCTCATAGGCCCAGTGGTTGGAGGTGTAGAACTGCACACCCGCAAAGGTGAGGCCGGCGACCAGCAGCGCCGGCCACGTATCGCGAATGCCGCGCATGCCGTCCATGATGAAGACGAGCCAGAACGGCACGATCAGCGACAGCAGCGGCAGTTGCCGGCCGGCCATCTGGCCGATCAGGAACGGATCGATGTTGGTGACCTTGCCTGCCACGGTGATCGGGATACCCAGGGCGCCGAACGCCACCGGCGCGGTGTTGGCGATCAGGCAGAGGCCGGCCGCGTAGAGCGGATTGAAGCCGAGACCGACGAGCAGCGCCGCGGTGATCGCGACCGGCGCCCCGAAGCCGGCCGCCCCCTCCAGGAAGGCGCCGAAGGAAAAGCCGACCAGTACCATCTGCAGCCGCTGGTCGGCGGTAATCGACAGAACCGAGGCGCGGATGACTTCGAACTGGCCGGTCTTCACCGTCAGCTTGTAGAGAAACACCGCCGCGACGATAATCCACGAGATCGGCCACAGGCCGTAAAGGAAGCCGTAGCCGGTGGCAGCAAGCGCCATCGATACAGGCATGCCATAAGCAACGACGGCGATCGCGACGGCGAGCGCCACGGTGATAATGGCGGCAACGTGCCCCTTCATCCGGAGCACGGCGAGGGCGATGAAGAAAAAGATGATCGGGATCATCGCGACCGCGGCCGACAGCCAGAGGCTGCCGCCGAGGGGCGCGTATATTTGTGTCCAGGTGGACATCCTGCTTCCTCCCTTAGGGCGACATGAACCACCGCAGCCGGGCGGAAACCGGGCGGTGCACGGGGTTGGTCGTGACTCGGTTTCCGGCAGGAAGTCGCGGCCCCCGCATCACCCCCCACGGTCGAGCACGGCCGGCAGCCGGGGTGGTCCCGCTGGCCGCGGGGCCGACGGCACTGCCGGCGAGCCGGAGGACTCGAAGGGTTGCGCACATTTCCGCCTCTCCCACCTGGACACAGCCGGGATCGGCGGCCGGGACACCGGTCCGCAAATCGTTGGCTGCCTCCTCTTCTTTTTCTTCCTGGTCGTTCTGTGCCTTCGCCGCCGCTTCTCCGGCGAGCTGACGAGGGTTGCCAAGTTTCTCCCACCGCTACCAGAGCCGCCGCTTGCGGTCAAGTGGTAAGCGTGTCTTACCACTTTTCCTGCTGACCATTTTCGCGCATAGTGAGTGCGGATCAGTTGCGCGATCCCGACAGGCTGCGCGCCCGTATGGGCAGGTCTGTCCGAAAAGAGATTGGACGAAGCGGATCATTCGTCATACCTCTTCCCCAGGGACGGCGCCCGGGCGTCGCAAGGACGTGATGACTTTTTCAAAGGTCAAGCAGGAGCGGCTGGCGGACGCCATCGTCCGCCAGCTGGAAACCCTGATCCTGGAGGGCGTGCTGCCGCCGGGCGAACGCCTGCCGCCCGAGCGCGAACTGGCGGCGCAGCTTGAGGTTTCGCGCCCCTCGGTACGCGAGGCCCTGCAGCGCCTGGAGGCCGCGCGCCTCGTCGAGACGCGACACGGCGGCGGTACCTACGTGCGCAACGCCTTTGCCACGACGCTCACCGACCCCCTCGCGGATCTGTTCCAGCGCCATCCGGAGACGGCGGTCGACTTCGTCGAGTTCCGCCACACCCTCGACGGCGCCGTCGCCTACTACGCCGCCCTGCGCGCCACCGACGCCGACCGGGAGATCCTGACGCAGCGCTTCCGCGCCATCGAGCGGGCCCACAGCAAGGAGGACTTCACCGAGGAAGCCAACCACGACGCCGACTTTCACGTCGCCATCGCCGAGGCCTCCCACAACATCGTCCTGCTGCACGTCGTCCGCAGCATGCTCGACCTGCTGCGCAAGGACGTCATCTTCAACCGGACGCTGCTTTACATGCACAAGGATGCCCGGGATCTGCTGATGCAGCAGCACCGCAACATCTATCAGTGCATCATGAACGGCGATGCCGAGGGCGCCCGTGCCGCCGCCGAGGCGCACATGTGCCACGTCGGCGAGGCCCTGCGGGCGGAGCACCTCAGCGAGGCGCGCTCCGATGTCTCCCGCCGTCGCCTCGCCCGCTGGTCTGCCGTCGAACGCGCCGGCTGAGCCGCTGCCTGTTCGGCGGGCGCGCCGGCAGGATGCTCACTCCCCGCCGCGGCCAGGAGCCGTCGGCCGTGCCGTTCCGCCGGCGGCGCGTGGTGCGGCCGCCGGCGGAGCTTCTTAAGCGCCGACGAAGTGGAGGCTGAGGTCCTGCAGCATGTCGTGCCAGCCGGCGCTGTAAACGTGGACCACGCTGGGCGCCGGCAGGTCCTGCTGGGTCACCACCGCGCGGGTCGTGCCGTCCTTCAGGTCGAGCAACTCGATCATCACCCGGCTGTCGGCGACCGCGTCGGCGTAATTCGCCGAGGTCCAGGTGAACGCCAGCCGGTAGGGCGGATCGACCTCGGTGTAGACCCCGGAGACCACCACCTCCGGCCCTGCGGGAGTCTGGATGGCCAGGCGGAAACTGCCGTCATGGCGGACATCCATATCGCAGGACGTCAGCTTCGTCTTCGCCGTCTTGCCCCACCAGGCCGACATCTGCTGCGGATCGGTCAGCGCCCGGAAAACATCTGCCGGCGGCGCCGGTACGACACGGGCAGCACGACAGTCGAGGCCGTGCGGCGTGCGCGATTGGTTGATCTCGTTCATCCTTGCGTTCTCCTCCCTGCGCTCATGAGGCACCCGGCGGCAGCGCCGTCAGTGCCGGTCGTTCTACCACAACCCCGCCCGACCGCCGAGCATGC
>JBDHSN010000006.1:0-38660 GCA_039808105.1 Rhodospirillales bacterium | reverse complement strand
AACATGAACGCCAACGAGGTGATCGCCAACCGGGCGAGCGAGATCCTTGGCGGCGCGGTCGGCATGAGCCGGCTGGTTCATCCCAACGACCACGTCAACCGCTGCCAGTCCTCCAACGATTCCTTTCCGACGGCGATGCACATCGCCGCAGTCGGCGAGATCACCGGCCGGCTGCTGCCGGCGCTGCGGCAACTGCTGGAGGCCCTGGCCGAGAAGGCGGCGGCGTTCGCGGACATCGTCAAGATCGGCCGCACCCATACCCAGGACGCGGTCCCGGTGAGCCTCGGCCAGGTGTTCTCCGGCTACGCCCAGCAGGTGACCAATGGCCTCACCCGGGTGGAAGCGACGCTGCCCCACCTGCTGCAACTGGCGCAGGGCGGCACCGCCGTCGGCACCGGCCTCAACGCTCCGGCCGGCTTCGCCGAGGCGTTCGCCGCGCAGGTGGCGAAGCTGACCGGCTTTTCGTTCGTGCCCGCGGTCAACAAGTTCGAGGCGCTGGCCGGCAACGACGCCATCGTCGAGGCTTCCGGCGCGCTCAACGTGGTGGCGGTTTCGCTCACCAAGATCGCCAACGACATCCGCTTCCTCGCCTCGGGTCCGCGCTCCGGGCTCGGCGAGCTCATCCTGCCGGCGAACGAGCCGGGGTCCTCGATCATGCCGGGCAAGGTCAACCCCACCCAGTGCGAGGCGTTGACCATGGTCTGCGCGCAGGTGTTCGGCAACCACGCGACGATCACCGTCGCCGGCGCCTCCGGCCACTTCGAGCTGAACGTGTTCAAGCCGGTGCTGATCTACAACCTGCTGCAGTCGGTGCGCCTGCTCGCCGATGCGTCGGTCAGCTTCGCCGAGCACTGCGTCGAGGGAATCGTCGCCAACCGCGAGCGCATCGCCGATCTGATGAGCCGCTCGCTGATGCTGGTCACCGCCCTCAACCCGCACATCGGTTACGACGCAGCCGCCAAGATCGCCAAGAAGGCATACGCCGACGGCACGACCTTGAAGGAGGCGGGTGTGGCTCTCGGCCTGGTGACGGCGGAAGAGTTCGATGCCTGGGTCCGCCCGGAAGAGATGCTCGGATCTCGGCAAGCGTAAGCCTAGCCGGCAGGAGAACGCGCTCCTCCGTCTCTGCGGATTCTCGCAGCGGCTGCTCCAGCTTTCGGCGTCTCGATACCCCTCATGCCGGTTGACCTTCCTGTCCTCGGCGCCTTTGCGCTCGCCGCCGCGGCGATCGTCGTCTCGCCCGGCCCCGATACCATGCTCATCCTGCGCGCCGCGCTGGGCTCCGGGCGGCGCGCCGGCTTCGCCGCGGTGGCGGGCGTGCAGCTCGGGCTCGGCGTGCACACGGCGCTGGCGGCGGCCGGCGTTTCGGCGGTCCTCGCCTCCTCGCCGCTGCTGTTCCGGCTGATGGCGCTGGCCGGTGCCGGCTACCTCGCCTTTCTCGGGGTGCAGAGCCTCCGGCACGGCAGCCGCCTGGATGTCGCCGGGGGTGCACCGGCCGGCGCCCGGCGTGCCTGCCGCGACGCGCTGCTGTGCAACCTGCTGAACCCGAAGGTGCTGGTGCTGTTTCTCGCGCTCTACCCCAACTTCATCGACGTCGCCCGCGGCCGGGTGGCGGCGCAGGTGGCGCTGCTGTCGGCGGTGCTGCTGCTGATCAACGTCGCCTGGCAGTCGCTGCTGGTGCTGGGATCGGCCGCCGCGCGCCGCCGGCTGGTGCAGCCACGGGTCCAGCGGCTGGTCGGGCGGCTGACCGGCAGCATCCTGCTGCTCTTCGCCGCGGCGATGCTGTGGCAGCATGTCGCGTGAGCGCGGGCGACAGGTGCCGGCGGTGCGGGATGTTGTTGCACTTGCGAGCGCCGTCCGGCAGCATCCGTCGCTCGGCGGGGCAAATGGCCGCCGCAAAGCGAGCGGTTCGCGGATAATCAGGAGCGGGCGGAACGCATGTTCACCGGTATCGTCAGCGATCTGGGCCGGGTGCGGGACATCCGCAGCGACGGCGACACGCGGATCGAGATCGGGACGGCCTACGATATGGCCTCGGTGCCGATCGGCGCCTCGATCGCCTGCTCCGGCGTCTGCCTGACGGTGATCGAGCGCGGGCAGGGCTGGTTCGCCGTCCAGGCGTCGGCGGAAACCCTTGCCTGCACCACCCTCGGGGAATGGCAGGAGGACACGCGGGTCAACCTGGAACGGGCGCTCAAGGTCGGCGACGAGCTGGGCGGCCACCTCGTCTCCGGCCATGTCGACGGCGTCGGTACCGTCGTCTCGATCACGCCGGAGGGCGACTCCCACCGCTTCCTGTTCGAAGCGCCGGCAGCGCTTGCCCGCTTCGTCGCACCGAAAGGCTCGATTGCCATCGACGGCATCTCGCTGACCGTCAACGAGGTTGACGGCGCGCGCTTCGGCGTCAACATCATTGCTCACACCTGGGCGGTGACCAGCCTCGGCACGGCGCAGCCGGGCACCCGGGTGAATCTGGAAATCGACCTGCTCGCACGATATGTTGCGCGCCTCATGGAGCACGGGTGAAGGCGTGACGCGACCGCCACAGCTGTCGAGCATCGAGGACATAATCGACGACGCCCGCAACGGGCGGATGTTCATCCTGATCGACGACGAGAACCGCGAGAACGAAGGCGACCTGGTGGTGCCGGCGCAGATGGCGACGCCTGCCACCATCAACTTCATGGCACGCTACGGCCGCGGCCTGATCTGCCTGGCGCTGACCCGCGCCCGGGTGGCGGCGCTGAAGCTGCCGTTGATGCCGCAGCGCAACACCTCGCGCCACCAGACCGCGTTTACCGTTTCCATCGAAGCGCGCGAAGGCGTCACCACCGGCATCTCCGCCTCCGACCGGGCGCGGACGGTCACCGTCGCCATCGATCCGTCGCAGGGGCCCGACGATCTGGTCTCGCCCGGCCACGTCTTCCCGCTCGAGGCCCGCGACGGCGGCGTCCTGGTCCGCGCCGGGCACACCGAAGCCGCGGTGGACATCGCCCGGCTGGCCGGCCTCAACCCGTCGGGCGTCATCTGCGAGATCATGAACGACGACGGGACGATGGCGCGGACGCCGGACCTGATCCGTTTCGCCCAGTTCCACGGCCTGAAGATTGCGACCATCGCCGATCTGATCGCCTACCGCCTGCGCCACGACCGGATCGTCGAGCGGCTGCTGGAGACGACGCTGTCCAGCCTCTACGGCGGGCCGTTCCACATGATCGTCTACGCCAACCGCGCCGCCTACGTGGAGCACGTGGCGCTGGTGAAGGGCGATATTCACGCCGATGGTCCGCTGCTCGTGCGGATGCACGCGCTCAACCTGCTCGACGACATTCTCGGCGATACCCACGACCGCAAGGCCGGCGAGCTGCACGCGGCGATGCGGATGATCGGCGCCGCCGGCCGCGGCGTCATCGTGCTCGTCCGCGAGTTCAACCTAACCAGCCTTTCCGAGCGGCTGCGGGCGCGCATCGAGGGCCGTGACCAGCCGCCGGGCGCCCTGCGCGACTATGGCGTCGGCGCGCAAATCCTGCTCGATCTCGGGGTCCGCGAGATGATCCTCGTCTCCAACACCCGGCGCACCATCATCGGTCTTGAGGGCTACGGCCTCACGGTCGTAGGACAGCAGCCGATCACCCAGGATGTTGCCGTGTCATGACCCAGCCCGCCCGCGTCCTCATCGCCGAAGCGCGCTTCTACGAGGATCTTGCCGACGATCTCGCCGCCGGTGCCGGCGGCGTGCTGACCGCCGCGCAGGTCACCTTCGAGCGCATCGCCGTTCCCGGCTGCTTCGAGCTGCCGGCGACCATCCGCATGGCGATCGGCGAGCGGCCGGAGAAGTCGCCGTGGCAGGGCGTCATCGCGCTCGGCTGCGTCATCCGCGGCGAGACCGACCACTACGACCACATCTGCCGCGAGGTCAGCCGGGCGCTGATGGATCTCGCCGTCGGCTACCGGATGCCGCTCGGCTTCGGCGTGCTGACCTGCGCCAGCTACGCGCAGGCGAAGGTGCGCGCCGCGGTCACCGGCAAGAACAAGGGGGCCGACGCCGCGCATGCCTGCCTGCGGATGATGGAGCTGCGGCGTCGGCTGGTCGCCGCTCCGGCATGAATCCGGCACCCCGATCCTCGTCGCGCGAGCGGCGCAGCGCGGCCCGCCTGGCGGCGGTGCAGGCGCTCTACGCCATGGAGGTCGCCGGCGCCGCCGGCAGCGAGCGGATCGTCGACGATCTCGCCCGGCGCCGCTGGTCGGCGGACGGCGACGCGGCCGAGGGGGCAGCGCCGCAGGTGGAGCCCGATGAGGGCTGGCTGCGGCTGCTGGTGGATGGCGTTGTTGCCCACCAGCCGCGTCTCGACCCCGAGATCGAGGGGGCGCTCAGTCAGGGCTGGACGCTGGCGCGGCTTGAGCTGCTGCTGCAGGCGATTCTGCGCGCCGGTGCCTACGAACTCGCCGAGCGTCGCGAGGTCCCGATCAAGGTGGTGATCACCGAGTACCTGGAGATCGCCCATGCCTTCTACGCCGGCAAGGAGCCGAGCCTGATCAATGCCGTCCTGGACCGCCTGGCACCGCGGCTGCGACCGCTGCAGGCCGGGCGGCCGGCGGTCGGGCAGGGTGGCTCGCCGGAGCCGGCGGGGTAAAGACCGGGGCGGTGGACGAATTCGAGCTGATCGCCCGCTACTTCGCGCCGCTGGCGGCGGCTGAGCCGGGGGCGCTCGGTCTTCGCGACGACGCCGCGGTGCTGGGCCTGCCTGCCGGGCGGGATCTGGCGGTGACGGCCGACATGCTGGTGGAGGGGGTGCACTTCCGCGCCGACGACCCGCCGGACAGCCTCGGTGTCAAGGCGCTGGCGGTCAACCTCTCCGACCTCGCGTCGATGGGCGCCGAGCCGCGCGCCTACCTGCTTACCCTGGCGCTGCCCGCATCATGGCCACCCGAGCGGCGGCAGCAGTGGCTGGGCGGCTTCACCGCCGGTCTCGCCGGGATGCAGGAGAAATTCGGCGTCGTCCTCGTCGGCGGCGATACGGTGGCAACGCCGGGTCCGCTGGCGCTGTCCATCACCGCCTTCGGCGCCACCTCTCCCGGTGCGGCGCTGCGCAGGGCAGGGGCCCGCGCCGGCGATGTCATCTGGGTGTCCGGCACCATCGGCGATGGCGCCCTCGGCCTGCGGGTGCTGGACGGCCGCCTGCAAGTAGCCGACCCGGCAGCCGGTGACGCGCTGGTCGCGCGCTATCGGCGGCCGCAGCCGCGGGTGGCGCTCGGTCGCTGCCTGCCGGGGCTGGCGCATGCCTGCGCCGATGTCTCCGACGGCCTGATCGCCGATCTCGGCCACATCTGCCGCGCCTCGAAGGTGGCGGCGATCCTGCGGGCGGCCGCGGTGCCGCTGTCGCCCGCGGCCGGCGCCGTGGTTGCCGGCGATCCGGCGCTGATGACGCACGTGCTCACCGGCGGTGATGACTACGAACTGGTATTTACCGCGGCACCGGGCGAGTCATCCGCCATCCTCGCCGGTGCGGCTCAATCAGGCACGCCCGTCACCGTCATCGGGGACATTGTCGATCTCCCCCAGACAGGCCAGGAACCGGTCCTGGTGCTGTCTCCATCCGGCGATCCGATCGATTCCGCTGCAGCCGGATGGCGTCATTTCTGACGGTTTCCGTCGGCCATGCACAGAACGCCGGGCCGGGGCGATTCCATGTTGCATTGCAACGCGGAAGGTTGCGTCGTAGGGTGGCATCTGGCATCTTCCGCCGGTTTCAGGCTGGAAAGGAAGCCGAGCCGGGCGGAACGGGGCGTTCAAGATCCTTCCGGGACGGCATACAAATAAAGGGGAATTCCATGTCGATCGTGTACGTATTCATCTTCCTCTGCGGAATCGCGGGGCTGGCTTACGGCGCCGTGACCGCGAAGTGGGTGCTCGCCTGCAGCACCGGCACCGACCGGATGCGTCAGATTTCCGGCGCGGTGCAGGAAGGTGCCGCTGCTTACCTCAACCGGCAATATACGACGATCGGCATGGTCGGCATCGTCGTTGCCATCATCCTGTTCATCCTGTTCGACTGGACAGTCGCCCTCGGCTACCTGATCGGCGCGCTGCTGTCGGGTACCGCCGGCTACGTCGGCATGAACATTTCCGTGCGCGCCAACCTGCGGGTTGCCGACGGCGCCCGTCAGGGCCTTGCCCGCGGTCTCGAGATCGCCTTCAAGGCAGGGGCGGTGACCGGCCTGCTGGTTGCCGCGCTGGCTCTGCTGGCCGTTGCCATCTACTACTTCTTCCTGCTGGCAATCGGCGCCTCCGGCCGCGGCCTGATCGATCCGCTGGTTGCCCTCGGCTTCGGCGCCTCGCTGATCTCCATCTTCGCCCGTCTCGGCGGCGGCATCTTCACCAAGGGTGCGGACGTCGGTGCCGACCTGGTCGGCAAGGTGGAAGCCGGCATCCCCGAGGACGACCCACGCAACCCGGCGGTCATTGCCGACAACGTCGGCGACAACGTCGGTGACTGCGCCGGCATGGCGGCCGACCTGTTCGAGACCTACGTCGTCACCGTCGTCGCCACCATGGTGCTGGCCTCGATCTTCTTCTCCGGCACGCCGATGATGCTGAACGTCATGGTCTATCCGCTGACCATCGCCGCGGTGTGCATCCTGACCTCGATCGGTTCCACCTACTTCGTCAAGCTGGGCGCCTCCAACAACATCATGGGCGCGCTCTACAAGGGCTTCCTTGCCTGCGCCGTGATGTCGGCAATCGTCCTGCTGCCGGTCACCTGGATCATCATCGGCCTGAAGACCGAATTCGTCGTCGGTACGCACCTCTTCACCGGCTTTGACCTGTTCCTCTGCGGCCTGATCGGCCTCGTCGTTACCGGCCTGCTCATCTGGGTCACCGAGTACTATACCGGCACCAACTTCCGTCCGGTCCGCAGCATCGCCGACTCGTCGCGCACCGGTCACGGCACCAACATCATCCAGGGCCTCGCCATCTCGATGGAGGCGACGGCAATTCCGGCGCTGATCATCTGCGCGGCGATCATCGCCACCTACATGCTCGCCGGCCTGTTCGGCATCGCCATCGCGGTGACCGCGATGCTGGCGCTTGCCGGCATGGTCGTCGCCCTCGACGCCTACGGTCCGGTGACCGACAACGCCGGCGGTATCGCCGAGATGGCCGACCTCGAGAGCAGCGTACGCAAGACCACCGATGCGCTCGACGCCGTCGGCAACACCACCAAGGCGGTGACCAAGGGCTACGCCATCGGCTCGGCCGGCCTCGGTGCCCTGGTGCTGTTCGCCGCCTACACCCAGGACCTGACCTTCTTCCGCTCCAATCCGGCGGCCTACCCGTACTTCTCCGGTGTGGAGGTCGACTTCTCCCTCTCCAACCCGTACGTCGTCGTCGGCCTGCTGATCGGTGGCCTGCTGCCGTATCTGTTCGGCGCGCTCGGGATGACTGCCGTCGGTCGTGCCGCCGGCTCGGTGGTGGTTGAGGTCCGTCGCCAGTTCAAGGAGATCAAGGGCATCATGGAAGGCACCGGCAAGCCAGAGTATGGCCGGTGCGTCGACATGCTGACCCGGGCGGCGATCAAGGAGATGATCATCCCCTCGCTGCTGCCGGTGCTGGCTCCGATCGTGCTGTTCGTCGTCGTGCTGGCCATCGCCGGCAAGTCGGCGGCGTTCGCCGCGGTCGGCGCGATGCTGCTGGGCGTGATCGTCACCGGCCTGTTCGTCGCCATCTCGATGACGGCGGGCGGCGGTGCCTGGGACAACGCCAAGAAGTACATCGAGGACGGCCACCACGGCGGCAAGGGCTCGGAAGCCCACAAGGCTGCGGTGACCGGTGATACCGTCGGCGATCCTTACAAGGACACCGCCGGTCCGGCCGTCAACCCGATGATCAAGATCACCAACATCGTCGCTCTGCTGCTGTTGGCGATGCTGGCCCACGGCTGACGCCCGAAAATCCGGCCTGATCCTGAACCCGCGGCTGACCCCAGCCGCGGGCTTTTTATTTCTGAGGGGGCGGCGCGGCATCCCGAAGTGCTGGCGGGCCCGACGGCAGCCACTCCCATCTTCGTTTTCTGCGATCTGAGGAATGCGCGGCGAGGGGAGGCTTGAGCGCCTCCTCCCCCAGCCTCCTCGCGCCTCACCGCCCTGCAGGGCCGGCGTGCGGCTTCCCGGGCAGCCGCCCGGCGTGTCGCCGAGGGCGACGGGCGACCCAGGTCCGTACCGGGGCTGGGGTGGCGGCGGCTGAGGGTGACGGCTCGCCGATGCCGCCGGCCCGGTGCATCCCGGTCCCGGCATCCGGGCGCTCAAGCAGCTGATTGGCGCGGCTGGTAGCGACAGGGCCGAGGCTGTCGGCAGGTAGTGGTCGGGGAGCAGCGCCGTCCCGACAGGAAGACGCTGCTCCCCGACCGGATCAGTGCTGCGACTCTCCCGCCGCCGCCTCCCGCCGGCGCTTGCGCGCGTTCGCGGAGATCAGGTTCAGCACCTCGACACCCAGCGAGAACGCGATGGCGAAGTAGAGATAGCCGCGCGGAATGTGGAAATGCAGACCGTCGGCGATCAGCGCCACGCCGACCAGCAGCAGGAAGCTGAGGGCCAGCATCTTGACCGTCGGATGGCGGTTGATGAACTCGCCGATCGGCTTGGCGGCCGCCAGCATCACGCCTACCGAAATCAGCACGGCGGTGACCATCACCGGCAGGTGCTGCGACATGCCGACGGCGGTGATCACCGAGTCGAGCGAGAAGACGATGTCGAGCATGACGATCTGGCCGATGACGGCGGCGAACGAAGCGGGAGCCTTGCCGTGCGCCTCTTCGCTCAAGCCTTCGGTCATATGATGGATTTCCATCGTGCCCTTGATCAGCAGGAACAAGCCGCCGGCGATCAGCACGATGTCGCGCCACGACACGGAGTAGTCCGCGACCGTGAACAGCGGCTGGGTCAGCCCGATGATCCAGGTGATGGAGAACAGCAGCAGGATGCGCATGATCGCAGCCAGGCTGAGACCGATGGTCCGCGCCCGCGGTTGCTGCTCGGGGGGCAGACGGCCGGAGACGATCGAGAGGAAGATGACGTTGTCGATGCCGAGAACGATCTCCAGCAAGGTCAGGGTGAGCAGGCTGGCCCAGGCCTGCGGGTCGCTGAGCAATTCGACCATATCGATTGAATTCTCCCGCCAGTGCAGTGAAACGGCTTATCAACGCGGCGCTGCCGCCGATTGCCGCACACGCGTTCGTGACGGCAGCGGGCGGATTGTGCGTGCGAAGGCGGAAGGTGGCAACCCGCACCCTCGCCGGTTGCCGTGCGGATGGCGGACAACGGCTCTGCCTGCGGGCCGCGTAACGACGGCGGCGGCGGCCCAGCGGGCGTGCTTGACGGCGGACCGGCGGCCGCTACTCTTCGGGGAACAGCATCGGTGCCCGCCAGAGCGAGGCGCCCATGCCGCCTGAGGAGATCGCGATGAAGCTGTTGCGTTGGGGGCCGGCGGGCCGGGAGCGGCCGGGGATGCTCGATGGGAACGGGGACATCCGCGATCTCTCGCCGCATGTGGCCGATCTGCGCGGCGATATTCTCGACTTCGAGCGGCTTCGCCGGCTGGCGGGGCTGGATCCGGTGACGCTGCCGCTGGTTGAAGGGCCCGTCCGTCTCGGTCCGCCGGTGGCCGGCATCGGCAAGATCCTCGGCATCGGCCTCAACTATCGCAGCCACGCCGAAGAAACCGGCGCGACTCCGGGCAGCGAGCCGCTGCTGTTCTCCAAGGCGATCACCGCGCTCAGCGGTCCCAACGATCCGATCGTCATTCCGCGCGGCTCGGTGAAGACCGACTGGGAGGTGGAACTGGCGGTGATCATCGGTACGCGGGCCCGCTACGTCGATGAGGCCAAGGCGCTCGACCATGTCGCCGGATACGCGGTGATCAACGACGTTTCGGAACGGTCGTTCCAGAAGGAGCGCGGCGGCCAGTTCGTCAAGGGGAAGAGTGCGGACAGCTTCGCGCCGATCGGCCCGTGGCTCGTGACCCGCGACGAAGTCGCCGATCCGCAGCGCCTTGATCTGTGGCTGGATGTCAACGGCAAGCGCCGGCAGACCGGCAATACCTCCGACATGATCTTTCCGGTGGCGTTCCTGATCAGCCATCTGAGCCAGTTCATGACGCTGATGCCGGGGGATGTCATCGCCACCGGGACGCCGTCCGGCGTCGGTGCCGGCTGCAAGCCTCCTGAATTTCTCAAGCAGGGCGATGTCGTCGAACTCGGTGTCGCCGGCCTTGGCCGGCAGCGGCAGGAGGTCGTCGCCTGGACGGCATCATAGCGATGGCGGTCGGGTGGCCGCCGCCGGGGCCGGCGCGCGCAGGACAGCGGGCGGGGTCATGCTGATCGCTCAGATATCGGATCTGCACCTGCGGGCTTCCGGCGGTCCGCTGCAGGGTCGGATCGATACCATCGCCGCGCTGTCCGATTGCATCGCGCATGTCAACCGGCTGTCGCCGCGACCCGACATCGTGCTGGCGACGGGCGATCTCACCGATCTCGCCCTGCCGGAGGACTACGCGCTGCTGCGGCGGATGCTGGCAAAATTCGCGATGCCGCTCTACGTGATCGCCGGCAACCACGACGACCGGGACGGGCTGCGCGCCGCCTTCGGCGATGATGGCTACCTGCCGGCCGCCGGCGAGTTCCTACACTACGCCATCGAGGACTGGCCGCTGCGCCTGATCGGGCTCGATACCCTGCTGCCCGGAGAGATCGGCGGCGGTTTCTGCGCTGGGCGGTTGCGCTGGCTGGCCGAGCGCCTGGCGGAGCAGCCGGATCGGCCGACGGTGCTGTTCATGCATCACCCGCCGTTTCCGTCCGGCATCCGCTTCCTCGATACGCCGCCCTTCGCCGGTGCGGCCGAACTGGCGGACTTGGTCAGCCGCCATCCGCAGGTGCGCCAGGTGCTGTGCGGCCACATTCACCGGGCGATTCACGTCAACTGGGCCGGCACCTGCGCCGCGGTGGCGCCGTCCATCGTCTACCAGATGAATCTGGCCTTCGAAGCCGGCACCGGCTTTCAGCGGATCGATGATCCGCCGGCGATCGCACTCTACCGGTGGGCCGATGCGATCGGGCCGGTCGGCTACATCAGCCTCATCGGCAAGGCCGGCCGGGGCGGCACGTCGCCCTGACCCCCCGGCCTTGCCGCTGCTCCTTTAGGTAACCAGCCGCTGCCACCAGCCGCGCCGCGGGGCGTCGTCGCCGTGGCCGTCGCCCTCACCGACGCGGATGACCTCAGTGCGCCGCACTTCCTCGGCGCGCGCCTCCTCAATCCGGCGGGCCTCTTCGATCCGCCGTGCTTCTTCAGCCGCACGCGCCTCCTCGGCCTGGCGGGTTGCCTCGGCGGCGCGCGCCGCTTCGATCCGCCGCGCCTCCTCGGCCGCCTCCGCCCACCGCGCTTCTTCGGCAGCGTGCGCCTCCTCCGCCAGCCGCGCCTGCTCCAGCCCACTGTCGTCAACGGCCGAAGGAGCGGCATCGGCGGGTTCGCCCGGCAGCGGCTCCTCGCTCAGGCTGCCATCCGGCGAGTGGGCGACGACGACATCGCCGGCAACCAGCCACGGCGACAGCGCCCGCATCTCAGACAGCACGGCTTCGTACGGTTGCGCTGTCTCCGCCGGTACTGCCGCTGCCGCCCATTCCTCCGGGGGAGGCGCGGCATCAGCCTCGGCTTCCGCACCATCGTCCGGCGCATCCGCTGTCGGGACCGCGGCGAGCGTCTCGCTCGCGCTGCCGTCATCGTCCGCGCCGCTGAAGCCTGCCGCCTGCGGCGCCTCTGCGGCCCCCGGTGCAGCGGGGATTGCGGCGGCGCCGACGGCCTCGTCGTCGCCAAAGTCGTCCAGGACGGTTTCGGTGGTGTCGTCTTCGTCTTGCGGGGCGCGGCGGGCACTGCGCCGGCGAGGGCGCTGCCGGCCATCCTCCTCTTCTCCGCCTTCTTCGTCAGCGAAACCCTCGCCAGCGCCGGCTTCGTCGGCAGCGGCATCGTCGCCGCGTTCGGCCGCGTGCTCCTCGTCCACCGTCTCGGCGATTTCGGCGGCAAGACTGGCGAAGCTGTCGACCGCCGCGGGGGCGGCCAGATCGACGGCCGCCGGCATTTCCGGCGCGTCGCCGCCAACGCTCACCAGCCACGGCTCGTGCGAATCATCCTCCAACACGGGGATCCCGGCGTCGTCGTCGTGGGGCGCTTCGTCGATCTCCAGCTCGCCCGCGCCGGCTTCCGTCGCCGGGCGCGTCCGGCGACGCCCGCCGCGCTTGCCGCGCCGGCGCCGCTTGCGCGCGCTCTGCTCGCCTGTCTCGTCGCCGGCGACCTCCGCCGCCAGCTCGCTGCCGTCCTCCAGCTCTGCGTCCGCCTCCGCTTCGGCATCGCTTTCCTCACCCGGCTCCGCTTCCGGCTCGTGCGCCAGCACCTCGGCGGCGAGTGGTGCCTCTTCCTCCGTCCGGCGACGGCGCCGTGGCCGCCGGCGCCGGCCGCGGCCGTTGGCGTCCTCGCGCTCCCCGGCCAGCGCTTCGCCCCCCTCCCGGCTCTCGACGGGCTCGGCCGGAGCCTCCTCCGCTTCGGCCAACTCCTCGTCGGAGCGGGTATCGTATGCCTTCAGGCGCTCCAGCCGGTGATCGGGCGGCACCAGCGATGCGTCCTCCAGCACCGTTACCGCCATGCCGTAGCGATCCTCGATCGTCTGCAGCGAGCGGCGCTTCTGGTTGAGCAGGTAGAGCGCCACTGCCGGCGGCACGGTGACCGTCACCTCCGCCGACCGCCGCCGCAGCCCCTCGTCTTCCAGCTTGCGCAGCAGCGCGAGGGCGGAAGAATCGGTCGTCCGGCGCAGACCGTTGCCAGCGCAGGCCGGGCAGACCTCGAAGCAGGTCTCGATGAGACTCGGCCGCAGCCGCTGCCGTGACAGCTCCAGCAACCCGAACGGGCTGATCCGGCCGAGCTGGACACGGGCGCGATCGCTCTTCATCGCGTCCTTCATGCGCCGCTCGACCATGCCCTGGTTGCGGGCGTTCTCCATGTCGATGAAGTCGATGACGATCAGCCCGGCGAGATCGCGCAGCCGTAGCTGCCTTGCGATCTCGTCGGCCGCCTCGAGGTTGGTGCGCAGCGCCGTCTCTTCGATGTTGCGCTCGCGCGTCGACCGGCCGGAATTGACGTCGATGGCGACCAGCGCCTCGGTCGGATTGATGACGACGTAGCCGCCGGAGCGAAGCTGCACTACCGCCTGGTGCATCGACGCCAGCTGGTCCTCGACGCCGTGCTTGTGGAACAGCGGCGTTTCGACGTCCTCGTAGACCTTCACCCGCTTCGCGTGGCTGGAGATGAAGAGCTTCATGAACTCCTTGGCGACGCGGTATTCCTCATCGCCCTGGACGACGATCTCCTCGATGTCGCGGTCGTAGAGATCGCGGATCGAACGCTTGATCAGGCTCGCTTCCTCGTAAACGAGGGTCGGCGCGGTCGATTGCAGCGTCGTCTCGCGGATGCTGCTCCACAGCCGGACGAGGTATTCGTAGTCGCGCTTGATCTCGGCCTTGCTGCGGCCGGCACCGGCGGTGCGCACGATCACCGCCATGCCTTCCGGCACCTCCAGTTCGCTCAGCATCTTCTTCAGACGCTTGCGATCGGCGGCGGTGGCGATCTTGCGGGAAATGCCGCCGCCGCGGGCGGTGTTCGGCATCAGCACGCAGTAGCGGCCGGCGAGGGACAGATAGGTGGTCAGCGCCGCGCCCTTGTTGCCGCGCTCTTCCTTGGTGACCTGCACCAGCATGATCTGCCGGCGCTTGATCACTTCCTGGATTTTGTAGAAGCGGCTGGGCGGCCGCGGCCGGCGGCGCTCTGCGTCCTCTTCGTCATCGTTGGCCGCTTCGCCTTCGGCTTCCTCGGCCTCTTCCCGCTCGGCACTTTCCGCCGCCTGCTCGGCCAGCAGCCGTTCGCGGTCGGCGACCGGAATCTGGTAGTAGTCGGGGTGAATCTCGTTGAAGGCGAGAAAGCCGTGACGGTTGCCGCCGTAATCGACGAAGGCCGCTTGCAGCGACGGCTCGACGCGTGTCACCTTCGCCAGATAGATGTTGCCCTTCAGTTGGCGACGGGAAGCGACCTCGACGTCATAGTCTTCAACCCGGTTTCCGTCGAGCACCACGACCCGGGTCTCTTCCGGGTGCGAGGCGTCGATGAGCATGGTCTTGCTTGGCATGCAGAAAACTCCATCGCGCCGTTGCAGGCTCCGGCCCGGGGACCAGGGAGCGGCGGCGGCGGTGCGCAGTGATGCCGAAGGCGCACGCGACTGCTTTGCCGACGCTCCGGAGGAGGATCGTGTCGGTCGTGAGCGGGCGCGCTGATCTCATCGGCATAAGAAAGTTGGTCGTTCGTTTCAGGCGCCACGTCATCGCGGCGCCCAGTTGGTTCGTCCGGTTTCCGTCGCCACAACCCGAACGGTTGTGCGACACCCCCCGCGCGGCGATTCTTTTCCACCGCGTCCGGCACTCTAAAGATAAAGCGACAGATCCCCTTCGACAATTGCTATCTTTTTCAGGTGGAATATCAAAGTGATGGTTAAAGTCCTTGATACCAATGCCAAAGAGGCCTTATACGGCGGTTTGCGACACTGCCAGAGACGGCTCGGGAGGACGCGCGGCGGTTGTCGTTTGCGATCGGGTGGAGCACCGCAGCCTTGTCTCGTCGTCTCGGGCCGGAGGGGCCTGTCCTGGCGCTGATCCGTATTGATCCTGCTTCGCCCCGCTGGCTGGCCGGCATGGCGCTGTTCGCCGGCCATGCGATCCTCGTGCTTTTCCTGCTGCTCGCAGCACGGCCGGCGGCGGCGCTGCCGGTCGTCTCCGACATGCGGGTGGGAGAGCATGCGGCGATGACGCGGGTCGTCCTCACCCTCAGCGACCGGGTGAAATACCAGGCGTTCACCCTGCAGAACCCGCACCGCGTCGTCGTCGACCTGGCGGACGTCCGGTGGACGGCACGATTCGAGGCGCCGGGACCCGCCGGCAGTGTCGTCGAGCGAATCCGTCACGGCCGCTTCAGCAGCGAGACCGCGCGGGTGGTCATCGACTGCCGGTCGCAGGTGGCGGTGCGCAACGTCTCGCTGCAGCAAATCCCCGCCGGGGGCTACCAGCTGGTCGTCGATCTGACCGCCGCCGCAACCCGCAGCGGCGGGCGGGCGCCGGTGCGGGCCGCATCTGGTCAGGCCGAGGAGCGGCCGGTCATCGGTGCCACCAGCCTGCCCATCGAAGAGCTGCTGTCGTCTCCGGATGCGGCGCGCCCGGAGCCGATCCCGGTCGCTGCCGCCGCCCTGGCGCTGCCGAAGCCGCGGCCGCACAAGGCGGCGAATGCCGCCGCTGCGCAGTGGGTGGTGGCCATCGATGCCGGTCACGGCGCGCAGGATCCGGGCGCCATCTCGCTGCACGGCACCTATGAAAAGCATATCACGCTGGCGACGGCGCGGGCGCTGCGCGACGAACTGAAGGCGCTCGGCCGCTATCGCGTGGTGATGACCCGCGACCGCGACACGTTTATCCGCCTGCGCGGCCGCATCGCCATCGCCCGCGCCGCCGGTGCCGACCTTTTTGTCTCGCTGCACGCCGATACGACCGACAATCCGGCGACGCGGGGGCTGTCGGTCTATACCCTGTCCGAGCGCGCCTCCGACGCCGAGGCGGCGGCGCTGGCAGAGAAGGAAAACCGCGTCGATACGCTCGGCGGCTTCCACCTGAAGGGGGAGGCGCCGGACGTCACCGATATCCTGATCGACCTGGTCCAGCGCGATACCAAGAATCAGTCGGTCCAGTTCGCTGCTCTCATCGAGCGCGAGGCGGGCGAGGAGACGGCGCTCCTGCCGCAAACGCACCGCTTCGCCGGGTTTGCCGTGCTGAAGGCGCCCGACATCCCTTCGGTGCTGATCGAACTGGGCTTTCTGTCCAACCCGACCGACGAGCGGCAACTGCGCGACAGCAGCCACCGTCGCCGGCTGGCGCAAGCGATTGCGCGGGCGATCGATGGCTACTTCGTCCGCTTCGAGGCGCGCAACCGCTACTGAAGCCGGAATCTTCGTGGGGCATAGCTCCCGCGACGGTGAAGCGGCAGCGATGCGCCGCATCATTCCCTATATCCCGGTCATCACGATATTATCCGTAAAACACCTCGGATAGGGTTTGATCATGGTCCGCCTGATGACCGCGCTCGGCAGCGCGATCATGTTGATCGTCGTCGTCGTTGTCGTTGGCGGCGTGCTGCTTTTTTATCGCTATGCCCATGACCTCCCCGATATCCAGCAGCTCGCCACATACGAGCCGCCGGTGACCAGCCGGGTTTATGCGGGCGACGGCCGGCTGATGGCGGAATATGCTGCAGAAAAGCGCGTCTTCGTGCCGATCGGCTCGATCCCGCCGCGCTTGGTGCGGGCGTTCCTGTCCGCCGAGGACAAGAACTTCTACGAGCACCAGGGGATCGATACCTCGGGGGTGATCCGGGCGCTGATCACCAACATCAACAATCTCGGCAGCGACAAGCGTCTGGTCGGGGCTTCGACCATTCCGCAGCAGGTGGCGAAGAACTTTCTGCTGAGCAGCGACGTCACCTTCGAGCGCAAGATCAAGGAAGCCATCCTGGCGTTCCGGATGGACAAGGCGCTGAGCAAGGATCGCATCCTCGAGCTCTATCTGAACGAGATCTACCTTGGCAGCAGCGCCTACGGGGTAGCGGCGGCGGCCCTCACCTACTTCGACAAGAGCCTGAACGACCTCAGCTTGGCCGAGGTGGCGACGCTCGCGGCGCTGCCGAAGGCTCCCACCAACTATGATCCGTTTCGCCAGCCGGCGGCCGCCAAGGCGCGCCGCGACTGGGTGATCGGCCGGATGCTGGAGGATGGCGCCATCACCGCCGAGGAAGCGGACGCGGCGCGGGCCGAGCCGCTGGTGACCCGTCCGCGGCAGATGGCCGAGCCGGTCCATGCCGAATACTTTGCCGAGGAGGTGCGCCGCGAGCTGATCCGCCGCTACGGCGAAAGCGCCCTCTACAAGGGCGGCCTGGTGGTGCACGCCACGCTCGATCCGCGGCTTCAGGCCATTGCCGATGCGGCGTTGCGGCGCGGGCTGGAGAGCTTCGACCGGCGCAAGGGTTGGCGCGGACCGATCGCCCACATCGATGCCGCCGACGGCAAGCCGGTGCGCCCGGCGCCCGACTGGGCGGCCCAGCTCGCCGCGCTGACGCCGCCTCCCGGTCTCGGCGACTGGCGCATGGCGACGGTGCTGCAGAACGGCGATGGCGACGCGAAAATCGGCTTTGCCGGCGGCAATACCGGACGCATTCCCGCCGCTGAACTGCGCTGGGTCCGTCAGGGCGGGCGCGGATTGCGCGTCGGCGATGTGGTCGCGGTGGCGGCGCTGGACGGCAACGCGTGGTCGCCGCGGCAGATCCCTGAAGTGGAAGGGGCGCTCGTCGCCATCGATCCGCACACCGGCCGGGTGCTGGCGCTGAGCGGCGGCTGGGACTACCGGCAGAGCCAGTTCAACCGCGCGACCCAGGCGATGCGACAACCGGGCTCCACCTTCAAGCCGGTCGTCTACCTGTGCGCCATGGAAAACGGCTATACGCCGTCGTCGATCATCCGCGATGCCCCGCTGGTCGTGAACCAGGGGGGCGGGCTGCCGCCGTGGCGGCCGATGAACTACTCCAACCGCTTCTACGGCCCGACGACGCTGCGCGTCGGCCTCGAACAGTCCCGCAACCTCGTCGCCGCCCGCCTCGCCATGGAGCTCGGCATGGACAAGGTTGCCGACTGCGCCAACCGGCTGGGCGTCTTCGACGACATGCCGCGCTATCCCGCCTACTCGCTGGGGGCCGGTGAAACCACCCTGCTGCGCCTGACCAACGCCTATGCCATGCTGGTCAACGGCGGCCGTCGCATCGACGCCAGCCTGATCGACCGGGTGCAGGACCGCTACGGCCGCATCGTCTATCGCCACGATCAGCGCGCCTGCCTCGGCTGCCAGAATGTGGTCTGGGACAATCAGGCAGCGCCCGATCCCATCGACCTGAGGCAGGGCGTCACCGATCCCGAGAGCGCCTACCAGCTGGTCTCGATGATGGAGGGGGTGGTGACCCGCGGCACCGGCGAGCGGGCCCAGGTCGAGGGACGGCCGATCGCCGGCAAGACCGGCACCAGCAATGATGCCCGCGACGTCTGGTTCGTCGGCTTTGCCCCCGATCTCGCCGCCGGCGTGTTCATCGGCTACGACGATCCGCAGTCGCTGGGCGACCATGCCGCGGGCGGCATCATCGCGGCGCCGATCTTCGCCGACTTCATGGAGGAGGCGCTGCACGATTCGCCGGTGGTGCCGTTCCGGACCCCGCCCGGCGTCCGTCTGGTACGGGTCGACGCCAGCACCGGCCGGCCGGCGGCAGCGAAGAATCCGCGGGTGATTCTCGAGGCCTTCAAGCCGGGCACGGCGCCGCCGACCGCCGCCGAAGCCCGCCAGGCGAGCGGCGGCGGGGGCGATGCGCGCCGCGGGACGGGCTCTGCTGCTGCCCCGGACATGGGCACGGGTGGCCTCTACTAGCGGGAGATCCGTCGCGACGGCATCCCTCCGGCGCGCCTCGCTAACCCGTTGTTGCGGGGACCGCCTGAGGCCGCAGAGGCGAGGGCAGAAACGGCCGTGGCGCCGTTGCGCCCCTGCACCCCTCCTCATATATAACGCGCCGAGACAAAGGACCGGATACCAGATCGCAACGGCCACCGGGGGTCTTCGCGACGCCGGCAGGGTCGCGCGGACTTGCCGCATCAAGAGGTGACTGCAAAATGAGCAAAGTAATCGGAATAGACCTCGGCACGACCAACTCGTGCGTCGCGGTCATGGAGGGCAAGGACGTCCGCGTCATCGAAAACACCGAGGGCGCGCGCACGACACCGTCAATCGTCGCTTTCACCGATTCCGGGGAACGGCTGGTCGGCCAGCCGGCGAAGCGGCAGGCGGTGACCAACCCTGAGAATACCCTGTTCGCCATCAAGCGCCTGATCGGGCGGCGCTACAACGATCCCGTCACCGAGAAGGACAAGGGCATGGTCCCTTACCGGATCGTTGATGGCGCTGGCGGCGACGCCTGGGTCGAGGCGCAGGGCAAAAAGTATAGCCCGAGCCAAGTTTCCGCCTTCATCCTGCAAAAGATGAAGGAGACCGCCGAGAACTTCCTGGGCGAGGAAGTCAAGCAGGCGGTCATCACCGTTCCCGCCTACTTCAACGACAGCCAGCGCCAGGCCACCAAGGATGCCGGCAAGATCGCCGGCCTCGAGGTGCTGCGCATCATCAACGAGCCGACCGCGGCGGCGCTAGCCTACGGGCTGGAGAAGAAGGGCTCGGGGACCATTGCCGTCTACGACCTGGGCGGCGGCACGTTCGATATTTCGGTCCTGGAAATCGGCGATGGCGTCTTCGAGGTGAAGTCGACCAACGGCGATACCTTCCTCGGCGGCGAAGACTTCGACAAGCGGATCCTCGACTACCTCGCCGACGAGTTCAAGAAGGAGCAGGGCATCGACCTGCGCACCGACCGGCTCGCCCTGCAGCGCCTGAAGGAAGCTGCCGAGAAGGCGAAGATCGAGCTGAGCTCGACGATGCAGACGGAAGTGAACCTGCCGTTCATCACCGCCGATGCCAGCGGGCCGAAGCACCTGAACATCAAGCTGACCCGCGCCAAGCTGGAGGCGCTGGTCGAAGAGCTGATCGAGCGGACGATCGCGCCGTGCCGCAACGCGTTGAAGGACGCCGGCCTCTCCGCCGCCGAGATCAACGAGGTGGTGCTGGTCGGCGGCATGACGCGGATGCCGAAGGTGATCGAGACGGTCAAGCAGTTCTTCGGCCGCGAGCCCCACAAGGGCGTCAACCCGGACGAGGTCGTCGCCATCGGCGCCGCCATCCAGGCGGGCGTGCTGAAGGGCGAGGTCAAGGACGTCCTGCTGCTCGACGTCACCCCGCTGTCGCTGGGCATCGAGACGCTGGGCGGCGTGTTCACCCGGCTGATTGATCGCAACACGACGATCCCGACACGCAAGAGCCAGGTGTTCTCCACCGCCGACGACAACCAGACGGCGGTGACCATCCGCGTCTTCCAGGGCGAGCGCGAGATGGCGGCGGACAACAAGCTGCTCGGCCAGTTTGACCTGGTCGGCATTCCGCCGGCGCCGCGCGGCATGCCGCAGGTCGAGGTGACGTTCGATATCGATGCCAACGGCATCGTCAACGTCCAGGCCAAGGACAAGGCGACCGGCAAGGAGCAGCAGATCCGCATTCAGGCTTCTGGCGGCCTGAGCGATGCCGATATCCAGCGGATGGTGAAGGAGGCCGAGCTGCATTCGGCCGACGACAAGCGCCGCCGCGAGAAGGTGGAGGCACGCAATCAGGCCGAGGCGGTGATCCACTCCACCGAGAAGGATCTCAAGGAGTACGGCGACAAGATCAGCGCTGCCGACAAGGGCGCGATCGAGCAGGCCCTCGCCGACCTGAAGGGCGTGCTGGACGGCGATGATCCGTCGGCGATCCAGTCGAAGACGGAAGTGCTGGGCCAGGCGCGGATGAAGCTGGGCGAGGCGATGTACAAGTCGTCGCAGGCCGGAGCCGCGCCGGGAGGGCCGGGAGGTTCAGACGGCACCGGCCCGCAGGGCGAGAAGGTGGTCGACGCCGAGTTCGAGGAAGTCGATCCCGACCAGCACAAGAAGGCCGGCTGAGCCGGAGGAAGGCGGATCGCGGGGGCGGGCGGTGGCCCCACTCGCGATCCGCGAAGGCCGCGGGTGTATTTGGGGATAAGCCTGCCGCCGGACGGCGGCAGATGATCGGCACGCCGTCAGCCTGATCCGGGGAGATGGCGGCAGGCTTGCGGCGCTGATTTCAAGGGTCCGCCCCAGCCTGGGGGGCCCGCCGTGGATGACGGAACGCATGTCGAAAGAAGACTATTACCGCATTCTCGGCGTCGCCCGCGACGCCAGCAAGGATGACCTGAAAAAGGCCTATCGCAAGCTCGCGCTGAAGCTGCACCCGGACCGCAATCCCGGTGACAAGGAGGCCGAGCGCAAGTTCAAGGAACTGAACGAGGCCTACGAAGTCCTCAAGGACGATCAGAAGCGCGCCGCCTACGACCGCTTCGGCCATGCCGCCTTCGAGCAGGGCGGCGGCTTCGGCGGCGATGGCGGCTTCGGCCCCGGCTTCGGCAGCGGCTTTGCCGACATCTTCGAGGAGATGTTCGGCGATTTCGTCGGTGGCCGCCGCGGTGGCGGCGGCCGGCACAGCGGTCGCGGCTCTGATCTGCGCTACAACCTGGAAATCGTGCTGGAAGAGGCGTTCAGCGGCTCCAAGCGGCCGGTGCGGGTGCCGACGAGCGCCAAGTGCGATACCTGCAAGGGGACCGGCGCCGCCGGCGGTGCCGCGCCGGAGACGTGCTCCACCTGCCGCGGCGCCGGCCGCATCCGCCAGCAGTCCGGCTTCTTCACCGTCGAGCGCACCTGCCCGTCGTGCGGCGGCTCCGGCCAGACCATTCGCGATCCCTGCCGGTCGTGCAGCGGCAGCGGCAGGGTGCAGCGCGAGAAGACGCTGCAGGTGACCATCCCCGCCGGCGTCGAGGACGGCACCCGCATCCGCCTTGCCGGTGAGGGCGAGGCGGGCGTACGCGGCGGACCGTCGGGCGATCTCTATATTTTCGTCAGCGTCGCCGCCCACCGCTTCTTCCGCCGCGACGGTGCCGACATCCACTGCCGGGTGCCGCTGCCGATGACCACCGCGGCGCTCGGCGGCGGCATCGAGGTGCCGACGGTCAACGGCGAGCGGGCGCGGATCAGCATCCCCGCCGGCACCCAGGGCGGCGAGACCTTCCGCCTGCGCGGCAAGGGAATGAGCATCCTGCGCCATCCCGGCCGCGGCGACATGTACGTCGAGGCGGTGGTCGAAACGCCGGTCAACCTCACCGACAAGCAGCGCAAGCTGCTGGAAGAGTTTGCCGAGGCCGGCGCCGAGGAGAAGACCAGCCCGGAGAGCCACGGGTTCTTCGACAAGGTGAAGGAACTCTGGCAGGATCTGCGGGAGTAGCCCGTCCGCCGGGCGGCTGTTAGACAGATCCCCGGTATCGGCAGAGGACTGTGCTGCCGCTGTGCCATGACCGCACCGCCGGAGGGGTCCGGCGCGTACCACCAGACAACGGAGAACCCATGCGGATCGGAGTGACCGGCTGCGCCGGTCGGATGGGCCGGATGCTGCTGCAGACGGTGCTCGCCACCCCGGGTGCGTCGCTGGCGGGGGGTATCGAGCAGCCGGGGCATCCGGCGCTGGGCGAGGATCTCGGCACGCTGGCCGGCCGTCCGCTCCTGGGCCTTGTCGCTGGCAGCGATGCGGAAACGCTGTTCGCGGCCTGCGATGTCGTCATCGACTTCTCGGCGCCGGCCGCGGTTCTGACCAATGCACCGCTGGCGGCGGCCACTGGAACGGCGCTGGTGGTGGGGACGACCGGCCTGGCGGGCGAGCATCGGGCAGCGCTTGCCGAAGCGGCGCGGACCGTTGCGGTCGTCGCCGCCGCCAACATGAGCATCGGCGTCAACCTGCTGCTGGGGCTGACCCGCCGGGTTGCCGGCATCCTCGGCCCCGAGTGGGACATCGAGATCGTCGAGATGCACCACCGCCACAAGGTGGACGCTCCGTCCGGCACCGCCCTGGCGCTCGGCGACGCCGCGGCAGCGGGGCGCGGCGCCGCGCTGGCGGAGGTTGCGGTACGAAGCCGCGACGGCCATACCGGAGCGAGGCCGGCGGGAGCCATCGGCTTTGCCACCCTGCGCGGCGGCGATGTCGTCGGCGAGCACACGGTGATCTTCGCCGGCGAGGGCGAGCGGCTGGAGCTGACCCATAAGGCCGGTTCCCGCGCCGTCTTCGCGGCGGGCGCGGTGCGGGCGGCGCTGTGGTGTGAGGGCCGGGCGCCCGGCCTCTACGGCATGCCGGACGTGCTCGGCCTTTAGCTGCCCCCGCCATCAACACGACAATCTTGCTGCCCCGGCCGGCTCGTGCCGCACCGTTGATTTGGACCACCCTCTGGTCTATATCCGAACGAGCAAGTGGTACGGACTGGTGGACGCCATGCGTATATCCGTGACCGAAGCCAAGGGGCAGTTGACGGAGCTTGTCCGCCGGGCCGAGGCCGGGGATGAGGTCGTTCTGACCCGGCACGGCCATCCTGCCGTGCGCCTGGTGCCGGTCCGGTCGGTTCCCGACAGGCAAGGCCGCCGGGCCCTGATCGAGGCGGTGCGGGCCGCGGCGGCAGCGAAGGCGGCGGCAGGAGCAAGCGCGGCGCGCAGCCAGGATTTTCTTTACGGGGATGACGGCCTGCCGGAATGATCGCGGTCGACACCTCGGCGTTGATGGCCATCGTGCTCAACGAGCCGGGAGCTGACGCTTGCGCTGCCGTGCTCGAAGCCGAAGATCGCGTCGTGATCTCCGCGGGGACGCTGGCGGAAGCGCTGATCGTCGCCTCCCGCCGCAACGTCGGCGATGAGATGCAGCGCCTGATTGACGGGCTTGGCTTCGAAAGCGTCAGCGTGACACCGGCCGCGGCGCGGCGCATTGCTCAGGCTTATGCGAGATGGGGCAGGGGCATGCATCCCGCGTCGCTGAACTTCGGCGATTGCTTCGCCTACGATCTCGCCAAGGAGCACGGCTGCCGCCTGCTCTACGTGGGAGAAGACTTCGCCCGGACTGACGTCGAACCGGCGATCTGAGGGCCTGCGCACAGCGGAAGTCGGCCGCGCTTGC
This sequence comes from Rhodospirillales bacterium, assembly GCA_039808105.1. Lineage (GTDB taxonomy): Bacteria > Pseudomonadota > Alphaproteobacteria > Rhodospirillales > Defluviicoccaceae > Defluviicoccus. Next base: position 14,847 of record JBDHSN010000006.1, on the reverse strand, counting down.
TCTCGAGCAGCCGCGCCAAGCGGACGCCGGCGCGCTTCAGGTCTCGGGCCGCAACTTCGGGGGAGGGCCGGCAAGCCAACAATCACAGGCGTTCATCGCGATGCGATAGCCGGATCGTTCGGTCTGGAAGGTGACGTGCTGATTGCGACCTGGAAGACGCGGCACTGCTGGCCTGCTGCCGGGAGAGGGCAGCAGGCCAGCAGGTCTCATCAGCCGAAGCTAGCCGGCGTCGTTCCAGGAATAGCCGTCCCGCTGCAACTGCGGGAGGATTTCATAGTGCAGATAGGGAGCCTGCCCCTTGCCGTCGAGGGAGAACCAGCTCATCCCCAGCTTCTCATAAAGATTAAGGACATAGCGCATGTTGGCGACGTCGCGGCGCATCCAATAGTTCGTCTCGGTCATCAACAGCGGATACTTGGCGCGTAAGCACTTCAGGTTGTCTTCCCCGAACCGCTCGGTTCCCTGGTAATGGTGAAAGCCGAGCGACGACTTGCTCCAGTCCACCCATTGCAACTTGCTGAGAAATGCGGCGTAGGTGGCGCAGTCTGGCCAAAGGTTCGGCGTGGGAAACAGGACAATATGGGTGTTCGGGGCGCCTTTTCGCATCAGATTATAAAGGCCCTGGAAATCACTGAGCACCTTTGAGGTGAACTGCGGCGGATTTCCCCACACCGGCCCACCCTGCACCGGCTCGTTGGTCATTTCATAAAACACATGCGTGCGGTTGGCGTAGCGCGACGCCACTGCCGACCAAAATGCGGTAAGCTGCTTGATATCGTAGCCGCCCGGCAGGATCGAGTTGTTGATCATGACATACATGCCGTTCTGGGCAGCTGAATCGACAACATAGTCAATGTAGGTCAGTTGCTGCTGAACGGTGCGGCCGATCTGCCCGGTTTTCACGCCGAGACGGACGGCATTCATTTTCAGCGTCTTGTTCATGTACTGCCAGTAGGCAGCATTTCGCGAATTGCCCGGACCGTACATCACCGCCATCGTCATGCCGCGGATTATCGTGCCGCGATCGGTATAGACGGTGCCATTCTGGATGGTGACCCGGCCTCGCTCGGCTGCATTAGCATGTCCTGATGTAAAAGCAATTATCAGGAATGAAAGAATAAGCAATATGATTGCCATGTGTGAGGTAGGAATAGCATATGGATGACGCATTGTTGAACGCATGATGATAGCTCCATTCTAAGCTATGTGTTACCTGGGTCTGGTTAAAAGATCGTTAAGAGCGATGCCGGCGATATCCTGATCAGCTACTGAGATAGTCTGGATCTATTCCAGAGGGCTGGCACGGTTGCTGATCAAAATGTCGATCTGAAGGCAACAGTGCAGCTACAATATGGCCGCTTGAGCTGCGGCTGCTTTGCCGTTGCCACAGGTTCGGAAATGAGTCGGGGAGCCATGCGGGCATCGGCGCGCGCGCCGGCAGAGCAGGCCTGCTCCGCCGGGCTCATCGGCGGGCCGGGGAGGGGCGATGACGCGCGGTTTGCTGCACGCGAAGGATGAGCGACGCCGCGCCCGGTGGCGGCCGATCAGGAGCCGGGATCTACCAAACGGCCGAGACGGTGTGCCGCGGGCGAGACGAGGCTGCGGGCGCGGGGGTGTCCACCGCGGTCAGCGCCGGCCTGTCCCGGCCGGCGCTGCCGCTGATGTCGGAAGGGAAGGTGTGCCGCCGCCGGGCGATGGTTCGCCGGCGGCGGCACCGGCTTTTTTTTCAGGCCGGTGCAGGTGTTTTTGCTTGACGGATGTTCCGGGGACGTTCGTTCCCGATTCGGACCAACCGTGCGGGTATTGAGGGTTGTCTGCTGCTCTTCATGCAGAAGCTGAAGATGGGGAAGTCGTCGACGACGCTGTGGCGGTCTCGGCGACGGCGTCGGCGGCCTCTGCCACCGGCTCGGCGACCAGCGGGGCCGGCGGCGCTGGCGGCTCAGGGCCGAGGACTGCCGCCGCCTCCCCCAGGTGCCAGGCGGTATCGTCAAGATCCTTGTGGGTCTTCCATACCCACGCCTCTCCCCAATAGAGGTTGCAGCTGGTTTCGGCGCGCAGCAGGTGCCAGTGGGCTTCGCGCAGCAGCCGCGCCAGTTCGGCGTCGTCGCGCTGGCGGGCGCGCTCGGCGAGCTTGTGAAAGCCGCCGGAGAGGTCATAGATGCGGGCGAGGGCGTCCCGCTGTGGCTGGCTGCCCTGCCACTGGTGGAAGTCCCAGCCGTGGTGGGTGTCGGTGTTCCAGGCGCCGCGGCGGACCTTCACCCGGCCGTGGGCGCCGAACCGGTCGAGGTAGGCGTCGATGAACGTCGGGCGCAGCGGCGAGCGGCCGGCGCGGATCTCGTCCAGCGCCTTCTGGTAGAAATAGTTCCAGAAGTTGGCGAGCGGGTTGACGTTGCGGAACCAGCCGCCGTTGTCGCCGTCGGTCGCCGTCGTCACCAGCGGCGGAAAGTCGCACCAGCGGGTGCGCTCGACCAGTTCACTGATGAACCAGTCGTAGTCCATGCCGGAGAGCTGCGCGTTCGACAGATCGCGGTCGCGGACGACGATGACGATCTCCTCGCCTTCGAACTCGCAAAGATGCGGGCGGTAGCGCAGCTCCTGCCAGTTCATCGAGTCCACCGGGTCGACGTATTCGCTGTCGACCAGGACATAGCGATAGCCGGCGCGCTTCAGGTGCGGGATCAGCCGTTCGTCGAAGCCCATCTCCGGCGGCCAGAAGCCGGGAAACCGGTCGCGCCAGAACAGATGGCGGGCGAACGCCAGCCAGCGGTTGATCTGCTCGTCCCAGTCGGCCTCGGGGATCAGCGCCAGGACCGGATGGTAGTAGCCGGTGCCGAGGATCTCGAAGATATGGCTGTTCTGCAGGGCCCACAGCAGCGTGCCGCAGTCCACCATGCCGTAGACGCGCCGCTGGAAGTCCGGATGCGCCAGGGTTTCCAGCAGCGTGCCGGACATCGACAGATGCACCCGCGCCAGATCCTCGTAAGCCCACAGCGTCCGCGGCATGCGGTCGTAGGCGAACAGGATCTCCTTCGCCTCCCAGGTGTTGTGCTCCAGCAGCTCGTCGAGGTTGCTGGGCGGCTGGTGCATGTTGAGCACCAGCGCGTGATGGATCTCCTTGGGCATGCTTCGGTCCCCGGCCTTTCGTCTCGTTGTCGAGAGGCTTAGCGCGTGCCTGCCGTCGCGGCAACCGGCGAGTGGGCGCCCCCCGCCGGCGGAGGTGGCGTTGGCGCTGCGCGGAAGCGATGGGTCCAGCAAAACGTGATTGTGCCACCGATGGGGGTAGCCTAAGGTCGATCAGGCTATTGTTGGAGCGGGGGGGCCCAACTTGCTGGATCATGAACCCTCATTCCCGGTACCGCTGGTCCTGCCCGGCGCGCCTGATATCGGCATGGTGCACGACTGGCTGGTCACCTCCGGCGGCGCCGAACAGGTGCTTTCGCTGCTGGTCCGGCTGTTCCGGCCGACGCGGCTCTACGCGATGGTCGAATTTCTCGCGCAAGCCGACCGCCGGCGGCTGCTGGATACGCCGATCGAAACCACCTTCATCCAGCGCCTGCCCTTCGCTCGCAGCAAGTACTGGTACTACAACGTGCTGATGCCGCTCGCCGGCGAGCAGCTCGACGTCACCGGCCACGACATCATCCTCTCCAGCAGCCACAGCGCCGCCAAGGGGGTGATCTGCGATCCCGACCAGTTGCACCTCTGCTACCTGCACTCGCCGATCCGCTTCGCCTGGGACCTGCAGCCCTACTATATGCGCAAGTTCGGCTACGACCACGGCCCCCGCTGGCTGATGGCAGCGCTTGCCTTCCACTACCTGCGCCTGTGGGACCAGCGCACCGCCCATGGCGCCGACCTGCTGATCGCCAACTCCGACTTCGTCCGGCGGCGCGGCCTCAAGGTCTATGGGCGAGACGCCGTCGTCGTCCACCCGCCCATCGACTGCGATCGCTTCGGCTTTTGCGCCGACCGCGACGAGACGTACCTGTGTGGCTCCTACTTCAATCCGTTCAAATCGCTGGACGTGATCATCGACGCCTTCGCGCAGATGCCCGACCGGCGGCTGCTGGTCTTCGGCGACGGCCCGCAGCGTGAGGCGCTGCGCCGGCGGGCGACCGCCAACATCACCTTCCTCGGCCGCCTGAGCGATGCCGAGCTGGTGCGCCGGATGCAGCAGGCGCGGGCGTTCGTCTTCGCCGCGCCCGAGGACTTCGGCATGATCATCGCCGAGGCGCAGGCGGCGGGGACGCCGGTCATCGCCTTCAACAAGGGCGGGGCGCGCGAGATCATCCGCACCGGCGCGCAGGGAGCCGCCACCGGCGTGCTGTTCGACCGCCAGCAGGCCGATTGCATCGTCGATGCGGTCGGCCGCTTCGAGCAACAGTCCATCGATCCCTCGGCCTGCCGCGCCAATGCCCTGCGCTTCGATACCGGCGTCTTCGTCCGCCGGATGAACGCGATCGTTGCCTGTGCCTGGGAGGGCTGGCGCTCGGGCTACCGCGTGCCGGCGCTGAACGAGTTGAGAGATGCTGCCGATGCGGCCGAGGACGTGGTGCCGTCATCGGCGGCGGCGGTCCCGTCGCTGCCGGCTGAACAGGACGCGCGGCCGCTCAGGTGAGGCCGCCGCCGGACAGCACGGCGCGCGGCGTCTTCCACAGGATCCACAGGTCGAGCCACAGCGATCGGGTGCGGAGGTAGAGCAGGTCGAGCTCGGCGACGTTGCGCATGATGTCGCTCTTGCCCGACCTGCGCACCTGCCACAGCCCGGAGAGTCCCGGCCGCACGTGCAGGCGCAGGCGGCGGGTGTCGTCATCGAACAGGGTCTCGGCATCGACGGCGCGGAGCGGGCGCGGCCCGACCAGGCTCATATCGCCGGTGAGTACGTTCCAGAACTGCGGGATCTCATCAAGGCTGTACCGCCGGGCGAAGGCGCCGAGGCGCCCGGTGACGCGCGGATCCTGGCGCAGGCAGCCATTTTGCGCCCACTCGGCGGCCGCCGCCGGGTCTTTCTCCAGCCGGACTCGCAGCCGCTCGGCGGCGTCGGTGTACATGGTCCGCAGCTTGAGGATGCGGAAGGGCCGGCCGTGCAGGCCCTCCCGCTGCTGGCCGTAGAGCAGGGGGCCGGGACTGCGGACCCGGATGGCGAGGCCCGTCGCCAGCGCCAGCGGACCGAACGCTGCCAGCAGCAGTGCCGCGCCGAGGATGTCGACCGATCGCTTGGCGATTGCGTCGGCGGTTCCGGCCATGGCAGCGCTCAGGCGAAGGTGCGGGCGATGGCGAAGGCCTCGGCGAAATCGACGCCGTAGCGCTCGCCGACCACCCACGCCCGGCGGCGGACACTTTCCGCCGAGCGTCCGGCGCACTGCTCCGTCGTATAGAACGCCATCGCCGCCGCCTTGCTCTCGACGTGCCGCTGTTCGACCTGCACGAACAGGTTGGGCAGGAAGCTGTTGCGGTAGGCCTGGTCGGTGGAGGTCGGCACCTCGAACTGGATGACGTGGCGGTGACGCCGGAACGGCCGGGTGGCGATCTCGACGACCCGGGCGATGGCGCGGTGGGTCTGGTGAACGTCCTCGTGCCAGTGGGTGAGCACCACGTCTGCCCACTCGATCCATGGCTCGATGACGGCATGCAGCGCCATTGTTGCGGCTTCGACCCCGGCTTCCGGAAGCGCCTCGTTCGGCACGACCGGCTGCGCGCCGAGGAGTCTGACCGCCTGCTCAAAGCTCTGTGCCTTGGCGATGGCGTTCATTCTTCCGCGCGGGCTGCCTTCCTTGACGGGCAGCAGCACCCGGACATCGGCCCCGGCCTCGCTGGCGCGAGCAATCGTCGCACCGCAGCCGAGCACTTCATCGTCGGCGTGAGCGACGACACACAGGATCCGCTTGCTGTTCAGCAGCATCGCACCAGTCCCGCCCCGGCGATGCTCCGCTTCGCTTTCGCCAATTGCTCATCCCCCTTGATCGGCGTTGTCGGCTGCCTCCGATGGCTGTCCCCGTGCGAGCCGCGTGGCGTCAGTTCGGCAGCCGCCGATCGACAGCGCCTTCGCACAGCAGGTCCGGGTAAAAATACGATAGCTCTTCCGCGCCGAAGAGGACGGCATCGACGGCCTCCACCCCTTGCATGAAGCTGTTGTCCTGGTTGGATGATTCGTACTTCCAGCCGCCGAAGCGGCCACGCGAGCGGATCCCGAGCCGGCGCAGCGCCGGCTCCACCTCGCGCAGGAAGGCATCGCGCTTCAGGCAGGGGACCGGATAGCCGTAGTCGAGCCGCCGGTGCCACCGCGTCACGACGGGCTGGTCGGCGGGGATGAAGCCGCCGCGGCGCAGCGCCGCCTCGACCGCAGCGGGCAGCTCGCCGGCGTCGACCGGCTTTTCCTCCGACTCGCTGATCTCGCACAGCATCGACCAGTGTCCCGGCGGGGTGTTGTCCGAGGAGTAGTTGGAGAGGATGGTGGCGCGGAAGAATGGGACGGCGGGATCGGGGCTGTAGATCCAGAACTTGTCGGCGAAGGCGGCGGGCCGCTCGCCGCGGATGCCGACGCCGATGACGTGGCTGCGCGAGTGCTTCAGCGGACAATGCGCCCGGTAGAGCTCGGATCGCTCCGGCAGCAGCCTGAGGAGCTGAGGCAGCGGTGCGCTGGAAATCAGGTGACGGTAGCGCACCTGCAATCCGGAGCCGAAGACGGCGATCCGCTCGGCCGGATCGAGTGCGACCAGCTGCTGGCCGAGCGCGATGTTCCCGGCCGGCAGGCGGGTGCAGGCGCGATCCCAGAGAAGGCCGGCGCCACCTTGGCGCGGGTAGGGGAAGCGACTGGCTCCCGCCCACCCGGGGTCGTCCTGCTGGCAGACGACGGTCTCCAGCAGCCGCTGGACATCGACCAGCGGGACATTGGCATAGCGGGAGCCGCTCTTGCGCTGCGTCCAGGAGACTTCCATTTCCTCCGGCCGGTGCGCCCACATCTTGTAGTTGTACGGGAGGAAAAAAATCTCGGAGAGTGCCGGGCCGAACTGGTCGTCGAGCCACTCGGCGAAGTTGGCGGGTGGGGCGTCGCCGCCGTTGCGGCGTTTGCCGAGGAGGTCCTTGAGGCAGCGGACCAGGTCGTCGGGCGGGAGATTGCGGATATTGCGCTGGATCGGAAACGGGATGAACCGGTCGCGCATCCATACCCAGCCGCGGCGCTCATGCTGCAGCAGTTCGCCGCCGACGAGCTGGTCGACGAAGTCATCAAAATAGCGGTAGTGCGAATAGATGATGTGGCCACCGAGGTCCCAGGTGAAACCTTCACCATCGGTGACGGACGCCGCCATGCCACCGGCGCCGGCGGTCTGCTCGGCCAACAGCCAGGACAGGCCGGGATCGATCATTTGTCGCTGCGCCAGCTCGTGCAGGCGCCAAGCGGCACCGATGCCCGTCGGGCCGGCGCCCACGATTAGGACATGGCTCTCCTGAGGTAAGTCCACACCCGCACCCCCCATTCCGGGTCTCATTTGCTGAATGAATTAACGAATATCTCTCCATGCCCACCAATGCAAGCAAGATCCGATCCATTTCTACTCCAGGTCACCGGATCGTTCCGATGGCCGCCCCAGCGTGCTGCGAAAAGCCTGATGGCGGGATTGGTGCCGCCGCCGGTGGCGTGCCGGTTGCGACCGGCGATGCAGGCGGCGAGAATGCGCGACGGGACCGCAGGAGGAGCATCCACGATGACCAAGGCTTTGCTTCATCTCGTATTCGGTGGCGAGGTCGCCGATCCGCGCGGGACAGCGTTCGTCGACGTCGACAAGCTCGATGTCGTCGGGATCTTTCCCAGCTATGCGGAGGCGTTCAAGGCGTGGCGGGCGGCGAGCCAGCGCCATGTCGACCATGCGAACATCAAGTATGTCGTTGTCCACCTGCACCGGATGTTCGACCCATCCGAGATGCACGGCGAAGCCCCGATTGAAGACGCCGATTGAGTCTGGCGCTGCGCTCAGGCCGCCGCCTCGGCGCAGATCCGGCGGAACACCGCATCGAACATGGCCTCGGTGAGGCGGCCGGTGTTCGTGTTCTGCCGCGAGCAGTGGTAGCTGTCGGCCAGCAGCAGCGGTGGCCGCGGTCGGTGCACGGCGCCGTGGGCGAAGGGGAAGGCGCTGCGCGTCACGCCAAGGACGCTCAGCACCGCCTCGTGGGCGACGCGGCCCAGCGCCACCACCGCTCGCAGGCGGGGTAGTGCCGCGAGTTCGGCGGTCAGGAAGCGGCCGCAGGTGCGCACTTCCGCCGGCGTCGGCCGGTTGGCCGGCGGGACGCAGCGGACGGCATTGCTGATGCGGCAGCCGACAAGGCGCAGCCCGTCGTCGCGCTCGCGACCGTAGTCCCCTTCCGCCAGCCGGTGCGCCTTCAGCGTCCGGAACAGCAAGTCCCCGGCGTAATCGCCGGTAAAGGGCCGCCCGGTGCGATTGGCCCCGCGCAGCCCCGGTGCAAGGCCGACGATCAGCAGCCAGGCGTCCCCGTCGCCGAAGGCGGGGACGGGGGCATTATGCCAGTCGGGGAAACGCGTTCGTGTCTCGGCGCGGAAGGTGCACAGTCGAGGACAGAGCGCACAGTCCGGCTCGGGCGTCAGCATTGGCGCACCCGGCAGTCATCCGGCCGAACGCCTCCTCAGGCTTCCTGGTAGGCGTGCGGGTTGGCCGGCGTCGCATGCTGGTGGCGGTCTTCCCGGTACTCGCGGTTGGGATTGACGCGGGAAATGCTGTGCTGCAGGTCCTGCAGTTCCACGAAATTGTCGGCCTGCCGGCGCAGCTCGTCAGCGACCATCGGCGGCTGGGAACGGATGGTGCTGACCACGGTGACGCGGACGCCGCGGCGCTGCACCGCTTCGACCAGCCGGCGGAAGTCGCCATCGCCCGAGAACAACACCACGTGATCGAGGTGCTCCGACATCTCCATGACGTCGATCGCCAGCTCGATATCCATGTTGCCTTTGATCTTGCGACGACCTGAGGCGTCGGTGAACTCCTTGGTCGGCTTCGTCACCATCGTGTAGCCGTTGTAATCCAGCCAGTCGATGAGCGGCCGGATCGGCGAATATTCTTGATCTTCGACCAGCGCGGTATAGTAGAAGGCGCGGATGAGGTGGCCCTTGTCTGCAAATATTTCCAACAAGCGCTTGTAGTCTATATCGAAATTCAAGGCGCGCGCGGCGGCGTATAAATTCGATCCGTCGATGAACAAGCCGATGCGTTCCTGGGGGTAAAACACCATCTGCAATTTCCTCGTTGTGATGTCGCCCTGTCGGTGCGTGAAAGCGACCCAGCGCCATGACGGCGATAATGTAAGTACGTAAGGCACTGCCGGAAGTGCTGCAAGGGTGCGGAAAATGACGCACGAACTGGTGTTGGTCGGCATCGGTGGCAACCTTGCGGTGCCGCCGCTGGGAACGCCGCAGGCCGTCCTTGCGGCGGCGGTGGCCGCCCTGCCGGCTGTGGGGCTCCGCGTCCAGCGCCGGTCGCGCTGGTACGTCAGTGCCCCGGTGCCGCCCTCCGACCAGCCCGATTATGTCAACGCCGTCATCCACGTCGATCCCGGCCCGCGCAACCCGGCTGAGGTGCTGGCAGTACTGCACGCGGTTGAGGCGGAATTTGGACGGAAGCGCAGCGTCCCGAATGCGGCCCGCATCCTTGACCTCGACTTGCTGGCCTGGGGCGACCGGGTGCTTGGCGGTGCCGCGGGTCCGGTCGTGCCGCATCCGCGGCTGCACCTGCGGGCCTTCGTGCTGCAGCCGCTGGCGGAGCTCGCGGCGGACTGGCGCCATCCGCTGCTCGGCGAGACGGTCGGAGGATTGCTGGCGGGCCTGCCGCCCGGCCAACGCTGCGATCCCCTGTCGGCCTAGCCGGCCACACCGCTGCGACGGGACGCCTTGCAACGGGTGGCACGGACATCCTAAGTTAGCATCACCGTCGCGAATTCGCAGCGAACACTGGAGGTGTCGGCATGGCCCGCGTGACCGTCGAGGATTGCGTGCTCAAGGTCCCCAACCGTTTCGAGTTGGTGATGCTTGCGGCGCAGCGCGCGCGCAACCTGGGTGCCGGTGCTGCCCTCACCCTCGATCGCGACGACGACAAGAACCCGGTGATCGCGCTGCGCGAGATCGCCGACGGCACGGTCGCACTGCCGGATCTCGAAAACAACCTCATCCGCGGCCTGCAGAAGGTGGTGGAGAGCGAGGAGCCGGAAAGCGACGAGCTGGACGCTCTCGGCATGCACCAGCAGATCACCCTGCCGACCGAGGATCCGGCGGCGTTCGCCGACGAGATGGGTGAAGATTCGCTGCGTATGGAAGGCGAAGACGGTCTGGAGATCGACGACGAGTTCGGCAGGATGGCGAGCGACGAAGGCTCGCCGGACGACTGATCGGGTTCAGAAGAACGCGGCCGGTGAGCGGCCGCCAGGTCCACGGCGAGGCGAACCGAGGCGGCAAGCCGGCTGCTGGCCCGCCGGACGCCGGCGGGGGCGGCGATGATCCGGCAATTCGAGCTGGTTGAACGGGTTAAGCGATACGATCCGCAGGCTGACGAGGATGCGCTGAATCGCGGCTACGTGTTCGCGATGAAAGCCCATGGTGCCCAGACCCGCGCCAACGGCGACCCCTACTTCTCCCATCCGCTGGAAGTGGCGGGCATTCTCACCCACTACCGGCTGGACACCGCGTCCATCGTTACCGCCCTGCTGCACGACACCGTCGAGGACACCCATGCCACCCTCGACGACATCAGGCGCATGTTCGGTGACGAGGTGGCGCGGCTGGTGGACGGCGTCACCAAGCTGACGCGTATCGAGCTGCAGTCGGCAGCCTCGCCGCAGGCGGAAAACTTCCGCAAGCTGGTCCTCGCGATGTCCGAGGACATCCGCGTGCTGCTGGTCAAGCTCGCCGACCGCCTGCACAACATGCGCACGCTGAAGTTCCTGCGCGACCACGACAAGCGTCGCCGGATCGCCTCGGAAACGATGGAGATCTATGCCCCGCTCGCCGAGCGCATGGGCATGCAGGAGATGAAGAACGAGCTCGAGGACCTGGCGTTCGCCGAGATCAACCCGCACGCGCGGGAATCGATCGTCGCCCGGCTCGCCTTCCTGCGCGAGCATGGCGGCAACCTCATTCCCCGCATCATCGAGCAGATTCGCGAGACGCTGCAGAAGAACGGGCTGGAGGCGGAGGTCGTCGGCCGCGAGAAAACGCCGTACTCGATCTGGCTGAAGATGCAGCACAACAATCTCAACTTCGAGCAGTTGTGCGACATCATGGCCTTCCGGCTGATCGTGCCGACGCAGGACGACTGCTACCGCGGCCTCGGCATCATCCACGGCGCCTACCCGGTCATTCCCGGCCGCTTCAAGGACTACATCTCGACGCCCAAGCCCAACGGCTACCGGTCGCTGCACACCGGCGTCTTCGGGCCGGAGCGCCAGCGCATCGAGGTGCAGATCCGCACCCGCCAGATGCACGAGATCGCCGAATACGGCGTCGCCGCGCACTGGCACTACAAGCAGGGGGTCGACCACACCAACGGCCGGCAGTACCGCTGGCTGCGCGAGCTGCTTGAGATCCTCGAGCACGCCGGCGGCGCCGAGGAGTTCCTCGAGCACACCAAGCTCGAGATGTTCCAGGACGAGGTGTTCTGCTTCACCCCGAAGGGCGATCTGATCAACCTGCCGACCGGGGCGACGCCGGTCGACTTCGCCTACGCCGTCCATTCCGAGATCGGCGACAAGTGCGTCGGCGCCAAGATCAACGGCCGGCTGATGCCGCTGCGCACGGTGCTGCAGAACGGCGATCAGATCGAGGTCATCACCTCAAAGGCACAGACACCGTCGCCGACCTGGGAGCGCTTCGTCGTCACCGGCAAGGCGCGGGCGCGCATCCGCCGGTTCATCCGTTCGAAGGAGCGCGAGCAGTACCTGCAGCTCGGCCGCTCGATCGTCGAGCGCGCCTTCCAGGAGGAGGGTTACGACTGCTCCGAGAAGGCGCTGGAAGGGGTGCTCAAGAACTTCAAGCAGGCGAGCACCGATGACCTGTGCGCCCAAGTGGGGGCCGGCCACCTGACCGCACGGCAGGTGGTCGAGGCCGTTCTCCCCGGCATCCGCAAAAAGCGCAGCTTTGTCGAGAAGGTCGTGCCGCTGGCCCGCAACCGGCGCAAGCCGGCAACCAAGCCGCACGGCATCCCGATCCGCGGCCTGATCCCCGGGATGGCTCTGCACTATGCCGGCTGTTGCCATCCGTTGCCGGGAGACCGCATCGTCGGCGTCGTCACCACCGGCAAGGGGGTCACCATCCACACCATCGACTGCGAGACGCTGGAAGAGTTCGCCGACCAGCCGGAGCGATGGATCGACGTCGCCTGGGATACCGACGACGGCGAGGGATCGACCCACGTCGGCCGCGTCATGGTCACCGTACTGAACGAACCCGGCAGTCTCGGCGCGTTGACTACGGTGATCGCGCGCAACGAAGGCAACATCACCAACCTGAAGATCACCAACCGCACCCAGCAGTTCTTCGATATCCTGGTGGACATCGAGGTGCGGGACGTTGCCCACCTGACCGACATCATGGCGGCGCTGCGGGCGACGCCGTCGGTCAGCGCTGCCGACCGTGCCCGCCGCTGACGGGCGACGACCTCACCGGCGCAGGCTGAACTTCGCCACCCAGGCGTCGATCGTGCCGGGGTTCGGACCCGCCAGGGATCCGGCCGTCGTACCGCCGACGTAGACGCTGCCATTGCGGTCGGCGGCGATGCCGAGGGCGTCGTCGTCGTCGGGTGATCCCAGCTGCCGCTTCCAGTCCAGGGCGCCGGCCGGCGAGAACCGGGCGATCCAAGCGTCCGCGAAGCCGTGGCTGGCGCTCGCCAGCGCGCCGGAGGTTGATCCGGAGATGTAGGCGTTGCCGTCGGCATCGGTCGTGACCGCATGGGCGCCGTCGGTCGTGGCGGTCCCAAGCTGACGCACCCACAGCAGTCGGCCATCTCCGGAATAGCGGGCGATCCAGGCGTCGAAGTCGCCGAGATTGGCGGCGGCGAGCGCGCCGGCGGTATTGCCGCAGACGTAGACGCCGCCGTCGGCGGAAGCCGCGGCCCCCAGCGCGATATCGAAGACGGGCGTCGCCAGCCGCCGCTGCCACTGCAGCTTGCCGTTCGCCGCGTACTTGGCAACCCAGGCGTCGCCCTGGCCGGCGCCGTCCTGCCGCTCGCTCGATCCGGCGACGAAGACGTTGCCGGCCTTGTCGGTCGAGACCGCCGTCGCCTGTTCGGTGTCCGCCGTCCCCATCTGCCGCAGCCACAGCAGTGCACCGGTCGGCGAGAACTTCGCCACCCAGGCGTCACTGGCGCCGCCCTGGAAGGGGCGTCCCAGCGATCCGCTGGTCCATCCGGCCAGATACGCATTGCCAACACCGTCGGCGGCGACGCCCCAGGTGATCTCCAGCTCGTTGGTCCCGAACTGCCGCTTCCACTCGAGCGCGCCGTCGGCGCTGTACCGCGCGATCCAGGCGTCGAACCCGCCGCGAAAGCGGCCGCCGAGGGCCCCTTGCGTCGAGCCCGCGATGTACACCGACCCCCTGCCATCGGCTGCCACGCCGGCGGCGGTGTCAACGGCGGCGGTGCCCAGCCGCCTTTTCCATACCGGCGCCCCAGCGGACGAAAACTTCGCCAGCCAGGCGTCGTCGCCGCTGCCGGCGTTGCCGAGCGCGCCTGAACCGGCAATGTAGACGGCATCCCGGTCGTCGGTGGCGACCGCCGATGTCTCGGCCACACGCGCCGCGCCCAGTTGCCTTACCCACTGCGGCTGATCCCAGGCTTTTGCCGGCGCCGCCAACCCCAGGGCAGCCGCAATGACCGCGCTGCGCACAAGAACGCCAAAGACCTGCATGCCGTTATTCCTGACCGCCGCAGAAGCCTGCTTGCGCCCCTGATGCGGGAGAAATCCCGGCTTTGGCCTGGCGCTGTCTTCCGCTGCTTCTGTCATCCCGAAGACGGGGCAGCATAACGAAGAGTCCCGACACATTGCATACGGGAAGCAAAGAAACCGGGCGAACAACGACTTCCGCCGAACACTGTCGGATCGTCAGCGAAGGTCGGCGATCGCGTACCGTTCGAGCGCAGCATCGGGCGGGGTCATGGCGGGCCGGCTGGGCAGGCGCGTTGACCGGCGATCGTTCCGCGGATCGCGCGCCCGGCCCGTTTGCTCGCGACGGATCCTGAGGCGATCCCCCTCAGCCAGCGTGCCGGTCGTCAGACAGCGTCTTCGGCCGCGAGCCGGCAGGCTTCATGGCCATCGCCGTTTTCGACCTGCAAGGTGACGTGGTCGATGGCGAAGCGGCTGCGCAGGGTCTCGGCGACATCGGCGAGCCAGCCGTCGTCGATGCCGGTACCGGGGCGGACAAGGTGTGCCGTCAGCGCCGTTTCGGTCGTGCTCATCGCCCAGATGTGCAGGTCGTGCACCGCCGTCACATCCGACAATTCCTGCAGGTAGCGGGACACCGCCTGCACGTCGATGTTGGCCGGTACCGCGTCCAGGGCGAGATCAAGGGAGTCGCGCAGCAGCCCCCAGGTGCTGACGGTGATGATGATGACAATGACGAGACTGGTCGCCGGGTCGAGCCAGAGCCAGCCGGTCGCCATCATGGCGAGCGCACTGACGACAACACCCAGCGACAGCCCGGCATCGGCGGCCATGTGCAGGAAGGCCCCCTGGATGTTGAGGTCGCTGCGGCGCCCTTGCAAGAACAGCAGGGCCGTAGCGCCGTTGATGAGGACGCCGATGGCGGCGACGATGATCACATCGGTGGTCGCCACCGGTTCTGGTGAGCCAAAC
>JBDHSN010000005.1:0-40106 GCA_039808105.1 Rhodospirillales bacterium | reverse complement strand
GGAGCCCTGCTCGATGCTGCAACCGGCGAGGTTGGGTTGGCGCACTTGGGACTGGCCGCCGGAAAGCGGCCGTAGTCGAAGGTGATGTCGCTGGTGCCGGAGAAGCCTGCATAGGTCGAAAAGACCAGCGGGTACCAGCCGCGGCCGGAGGTTCGCGCCTTGATCAGCGGCCGCAGGTTGCCACCCGAATCATCGTCGAACCAGACGGTGCCATTGGTGGAGATCAGCGTGGCGGTTAGATCAACGCCTTGGGTAACGACCGCGATTACCACGCATTCGTTGCCCTGGCTGTAGATCTGCAGAACAAAGGGATCGACGTTTCCGGCGGAGTTTGTCTCGATCGCCCCGCGCAGCCGGGTCGAGTTCGCATCGACGTAATCGACCATCTTGGACCCGGCATGAGCCGACTGAACATTGGTCAACAGCGTTGCCACGACAATCGCTGCCGACAAACCGATACAATTTTTCATTGTGTCCCCCGTTAATTATGATTCGCAGATGGCTATAATTGCACGATATGTGACTATCACCATCATCGTAACAAGTATGACATGGTTTTTTTGGCTGAATCAACGCTGATCTGCCGACGATTTTCCAACCAGATAGATTATGTTAGCCCGATATGGGGTAGTTGGGACTATCCCGCACAGAACCCGAATCCGAACATCATGTCCGCCAGCGCGGCTTTGGCTAATAATGGGCAAAGCGGAGTTCCGCGGCCCGATCAGCCCTGCGCGCCGGTCGCGGCGCTGCCGGCGGCGGCGGCAGGGCGGCATCGGCTGCCAGCACGAGGAGGCGAGCCGCCGTGTCAGTCCGCCCTGGCCGGCGTCATCGCCGTCTTGAAATCGGCGTGAGCGAAGGGGGGCGGCAGCCGCGAGGCTTGCCTTCCGGGAAAAGTTGGGTAACGTGCCGCCCGTTCGCCCCAGGGGGTCTCGGGGCGGGGGGATAAACAGGTTCTCAAGGTGCGATGATCGTTCTCGACCGCCTCACCAGGACGTTCGGCCCGCTGACTGCGGTCGACAGCATCTCTCTCGATGTCGGCGAAGGCGAGGTCCTGGGGTTCCTCGGCCCGAACGGCGCCGGCAAGACCACCACCATGCGGATGATCGCCGGCTACCTGCAGCCGAGTGCCGGACGGGTGGAGGTCTGCGGCTTCGACCTGGCGACGAAAGCCATCGAAGCGAAGCGGCGCATCGGCTACCTGCCGGAAGGAGCCCCGCTGTACGGCGACATGACGCCGCGGCGGTTTCTGGCGTTCGCCGCCGAGGTGCGCGGTTTCGACGGCGCCGAGCGCCGCCGGCGCATTGGCCGCGTCGCCGAGATGGTGTCGCTGGACGAGGCCCTCGACCGGCCGATCGAGACCCTGTCGAAGGGATTCAAGCGGCGCGTCGGGCTGGCCCAGGCGCTGATCCACGATCCGCCGGTCCTGGTGCTCGACGAGCCGACCGACGGGCTCGACCCCAACCAGAAGCATCAGGTGCGCTCGCTGATCCGCACCATGGCCAGGGACAAGGCGATCATCATCTCGACCCATATTCTCGAAGAGGTCGAGGCGGTGTGTTCGCGCGCGGTTATCATCGCCGATGGCCGGCTGGTCGCCGACGGCACTGCCGAGGCGCTGCTGCGCCGGTTGCCGGAGCACGAGTCGGTGGTGGCGGTCGTCGCCGTCGCCGACCTTGCCGCGGCGCGGTCCGCTCTCGCCGGGATCACATCCGAGGATGCCGTGCAGGTCGCCGATGCGATCGACGGCCGCGTCGCGCTGCGCCTGCTCGCCGCGGGCGGCGGCCCGGCGCCGTTGTCCGAGGTCGCCCATCGGCTGAAGGCGGCGGGCGTCGGCATCGAAGAGCTGCGCGGCGAGCGCGGCCGCCTCGATGACGTGTTCCGGCTGCTGACCACGACGGACGAGGTCGATCATGCTGCGTGAGGTGCGGGCCATCGCCAGGCGGGAGCTGGCCGGCTACTTCTCGACGCCGGTCGCCTACGTCTTCATCGTCATCTTTCTGGCGCTGGCCAGCGCGCTGACCTTCTACGTCGGCGGCTTCTTCGAGCGGCAGCAGGCCAGCCTGGAAACCTTCTTCTCCTTCCATCCGTGGCTCTACCTGTTCCTGATCCCGGCGGTGGCCATGCGGCTGTGGGCGGAAGAGCGCAAAAGCGGCACCATCGAGCTGCTGCTGACGATGCCGCTGTCCACTACCGCCGCGGTCCTCGGCAAGTTTTTTGCCGCCTGGATTTTCGTCGCTGTCGCGCTGGCGCTGACCTTCCCGCTGTGGATCACCGTCAACATCCTCGGCGAGCCGGACAATGGCGTCATCCTCGCCGGCTACCTCGGCAGCCTGCTGATGGCCGGCGCTTTCCTTGCGATCGGCTCCTGCCTGTCGGCGGTCACCCGCAACCAGGTCGTCGCCTTCATCCTCGCCGCGACCGTCTCGTTCCTGCTGTGCATGGCGGGCGTCGACCTGGTGCAGGACGGGGTGCGGGCACTGTTTCCGGCGGCGGCCGACACCATCGCCGGATTCAGCTTCCTGACGCGCTTCGGCGCGATCTCCAAGGGTGTCATCGATGGCCGCGACATCGTCTTCTTCGTCTCGATGATCGCCTTCTGGCTGTTCGCGACGGTCGTCGTTCTCGACGCCGAGCGGGCGGCCTGAGGAGAGCGTTCCATGCACTGGCTGCACAAGTTCGAAGGATCGCGGCTGGCCATTGCCGGCCTCGTCCTCGCCGCGATCCTGCTGGTCGCCGTCAATGTCCTCGCCAGCGCGGCGTTCCGCGGCACCCAGGTCGATCTGACCCAGGGCCGCCTCTACACGCTGTCGGAGGGGACGCGGCACCTGATGGCTTCGCTGGAAGAGCCGATCCAGCTCCGCCTCTATTTCTCGCCGCGGCTGGGCGAGGTGGCGCCGGCCTACGGCGCGTACTACGCGCGCGTCCGCGAGCTGCTCGAGCGCTATGCCGCCTTGTCCCGTGGCCGGCTGACCCTCGAGTTGCTGCAGCCCGACCCCTATTCCGACGCCGAGGACCGGGCGGTCGCCGACGGCCTGCAGGGCGTTCCGCTGAACCAGGCGGGCGAACTCGGGTACTTCGGCCTCGTCGGCACCAACAGCGTTGACGGCCGGGCGGTCATTCCCTTCTTCAACCTGGAGCGCGAGCCGTTCCTGGAATACGACCTGACCAAGCTGGTGCACGGCATTGCCGTCATCGACCGGCCGGCGCTCGGGCTGATCGACCCGCTCCCCAGCGATACGATGGGCGCCATGGGCGGCCCTGGCTCACCGCCGTCCATCCGTGTCCTCGAACAGATCCGCGACTTCTTTACCGTCGAGACCATCGATGCCGATGTCCCGGTGATCCCGCCGTCGGTCAAGACGCTGATGATCACCGACTTCGCGCGGCTCGGCGCCGATGCGCTGCGCGCCGTCGACCGTTTCGTTCACGACGGCGGTCGCGTGCTCGTGTTCGCCGATCCTCTCGTCGAAAGCGCCCAGGCCTTTCGCGCCGAGGATGAGGGCGCGACCAAGGGAACCGAGGAGGACCGCGCCAGGCTGCTGCGGACGTGGGGTATCGAAGTCGTGCCGGGGAAGGTGGCGGGCGACATCGATGCGGCGCGCCGGGTCTCGACCGGCGCGCGCGGCGGCGTCGGCTCGTACATCGCCTGGATGAGCCTCGGCCGCGAGAACTTCGATACCGGCGATCCGGTGATGGCCAACATCGAGCGTCTCAACGTCGCCACCAGCGGCATCATCGAGCCGGTGCCGGACAGCACGCTGAAGGTCACGCCGCTGTTCTGGACGGGGCCGCGCTCGATGGCGCTCGATGCCGAAAAGCTGCGTCTCGTTCCCGATATCTCCGGCCTGCTGCGCGACTTCCAGCCGGGCGGCAAGCCGCTGTCGCTGGCGGTGCGGGTCGCCGGCAACGCGCCGCTGGCGTTTCCGCAGGGCGAGGAGGCGAATGAGCCAAAGCCGCTGCAGGTGATCGTCGTCGGCGATGCCGACATGCTCTACGACCGCTTCTGGCTGCAGACGACCGACTTCTTCGGCCAGCGCGTCGAGGTGCCGACGGCAGGCAACGGTGATTTCGTCATCAATGCGCTGGAGAACCTCGCGGATGCGGATGCGCTGATCGGCCTGCGCGGCCGCGGCACCTCCTACCGGCCGTTCACCCTGGTCGACGAGTTGCGGCGCGACGCCGAGGCGCAGTACCGCAGCAAGGAGCAGGAGCTGCAGCAGCGCCTGAAAGAGCTGGAGCAGCAGTTGCAGGGCGTGCAGCAGCGCGGCGAAGGTCCGGCCGGCGAGCTGATGCTGACCGCCGACGACAAGGCGGCGATCGAGCGCTTCCGCGGCGAGATGCTGTCGGTCCGGCGCGACCTGCGCAACGTCCAGCACGCGCTGCAGAACGATATCGACCGGCTGCAGCAGCAGGTGAAGTTCGTCAACATCGCCGCCGTGCCGATCGTGCTGTGCGGCATCGGCGGCATCGTCGCGCTCGTCGGCCGGATGCGGCGGACACGGGCAAAGCGGCAGTCGCGAGGCTGAGCGGGGCAGGGCAGCGATGCGGATGCGATCCTTTCTGATCCTGGCGGCGGTGACCGTGGCGGTGACCGGCGCTGCGGTCCTGACCGTTATCGGTGGCACCAAGCCCCACAGCGAGGTGGCGGCTGCGGGGCCGGTGCTGCCGGGGCTGGCCGACCATCTCGGCGACGTCGCCGCCGTCGTCGTCCGCGAGGAGGGCACGACGCTGACCGTCCATCGCGTCGCCGACGGCTGGGCGCTCGCCGAGTATGCCGACTACCCGGCCAAGGCGGACAAGGTTCGCGAAGTCGTCCGGGCCCTGGTGCAGCTCGAGAAGGTGGAGGCGAAGTCGGCGCGTGCCGATCGCTGGGCGCGGCTCTCGGTTGAGGACGTAGGTGCGCCCGGGGCCAAGTCGAAGGAAGTGATCCTGCGCAACGCCGCCGGCGAGGTGGTGGCGCAACTGATCGTCGGCAAGTCGGGCAGCGGTACCGGTGGCGAAAACTCGACCTACGTGCGCGTGCCGGGCGACGGTCAGGCGTGGCTCGCCCGCGGCACCGTCGCCGTCGATGCCACGCCGGGCGACTGGGTGGAGCGGCGGCTGTTCGACGTGCCGGCGGCCGACGTCCGGCAGATCCGCATCGTCCATCCGGACAAATCGACGCTGACCATCGTTCGCGAAGACAGCGGCGGCTTCCGCGTCGCCGAGTTGCCGGCGAAGGACAAGGACAAGCTGAAGCGGGCCGATCTCGTCGATCAGTTCGTCGAGGTCCCGGCGGACGTCTCGCTGGATGATCTGGCGCGGCTGGATGCGGCGAAGTTCCCCGCCGACGGGACGACGCGGGTGAGCGTCACCCGGAACGACGGCACGGTGATCAGCTTCGATATCGCTGGGCAGGGCGATGAGCGGTGGCTGCGCTTTGCCGACGGCAAGCTGCCGGCCGGGCTGCCGGCAGTGGCGGCGGAGATGGCGTTCCGCGTGCCGGTATGGAAGGTCTCGCCCCTCGATCACAAGCTGGCCGAACTGCTGGCCGCGCCGCCGCCAAGCTGACCGGCAGCGTCGTCTCGGCCGTTCCGCCTCGTCATTCGGGATTGCGGCCTCCGCCATTCCGGCAGCGGCACCACCCCTCCACTCGGCGGGTCGGGGAAGGGCCGGGATGTTGCGATTGACTCCCACCCCGCGCGTGATACGGTCGCATCCTGGTGATAGTGGGAGTCAATCGCGTGCGGTTTCTCGCGCGGATGGCTGCAGGGTGGCTGGCGATTGCGGCGGTCCTCGACGGATCGGTGTCCGTATCCTTGGGGCAGGAGGAGACGAGCGGGGAGCGAAAGCCGCGCTTCGAGCCGGCTCGCTGCCCGGACGAGGTCAAGCAGCCCGCCCTGGAGCACGCGCGCTGCGGCTTTCTGGTGGTGCCCGAGAACCGGAGCAAGCCGCAAGGCCGGGTCAGGCGCAACATCGTCGCGATCGTCCCGGCGCTCTCGCCGCAGCCGGAACCACATCCCATCGTCTACCTGACCGGCGGTCCGGGAGGCATCGCGCTGCTCGAAGCGCAGCGCTTGGTCGATGCGGGCCTCAACAGGAACCACACCCTCATCCTGATGAACCAGCGGGGGACGTACCTGACGAAACCGGCGCTGACCTGCCCGGTGATCGACCGGTTCAACGCCCGGACAGTGGGTCAGCGGCTGGATTCGGAGGCCACCCGGCGGCAGCACGTCGCCGCAACGGCGGCGTGCCGCAAGCAACTGGCCGCCAGAGGCATCGACCTCAGCGCTTACAACACGCTGGAGAACGCCGCTGATTTCGCCGACCTCCGCCGCGTCCTCGGCTACGATCGATACAACCTCTACGGCGTCTCTTACGGCACCGATCTCGCTCTGACCATCATGCGGTTGCACCCGCAAGGCATCCGGAGCGTCGTCCTCGACTCGACGGTACCGCCGCAACGCGCCGGCCCGCCGGACTTCTGGCCGAATGCCTGCGCCGGCTTTCACAATCTTTTCGAGGCGTGCAAGGCCGAGAAGGCGTGCAACGCACGGTATCCACGCCTGGAACGCACCTTCACCGATCTCGTCCGCCGGCTCGAATCGCAGCCGGTGACCGCGACGGTCCCTGATCCGCAGACCGGCGCACCGAAACGGGTGGTGCTGGACGGCGGGGCGCTGGTGAATGCGCTGACGGCGGTCAGCTTCTACACGCCGTTGTTCAAGGAGGTGCCGAAGTGGATCGCCAATCTGGCAGCCGGCGATGCCTCCGATTTCGCCACCTTCCGGGCAATGTCGGTGGCCCCGCCGGGATTTGTCGGCTACGGCTTGACCTACGGTGTCTTCTGCGCCGAACAGACCCCGTTCTCGACGCCGCGCGAGGTGCTCGCCAAGGGCAAGCAGGCGTTCGCGGGCTACCCGCCCACCGTGCTGGCCGAGGCGCCCCAGTTCACGTACATATATGACGACTGTCGGGTGTGGAACGTGCCCAGCCTGCCCGCCATGCGCCAGCCGACGCGGAGCGATATCCCGACGCTGGTCATCTCCGGAAGCTTCGATGCCGTGACCGCCCTGCGCTGGGCAAAGGTGGCGGCAGAGCCACTTTCCCGCGCGAGACTCGTCTCGATCGCCGGCGCCGGGCACTTCGTCCTGCCGGAATCCCGCTGCGCGCAGTCGGTGGTCGCATCATTCCTCAGGCATCCCGAGGCTCCGGACACGACGTGCGTTGCCTCCGAACAGCCCCCGGCATTCTCGATCAATTAGGCGCCTGCCATCCGCGTGAGGTGCTGCCCTTCTCGCCGCGCTGCGGTATGAACGCCGCACTGCAACGCCATCGGACGCCCCTGCGGAAGTTGGCGGGTTGACAACCGTCCTGACACAGCGATGCTGAGCCGACTGGGTGCAGGGGGTCTGAGCCTGGGTGGTGACGATGTGGCGCGCCGGCGTCGCGATTTCTTTTGTCATCGGACTGGTGGTGCTGGTTGCCAAGCTATGGCTTGATGACACCGCCCCGGTGCGTGCGAACTGGCGGACGGCGACGACGATGTCGGGCACCGGCGGCGGGGTGTTGGCAGCGCCATCCGACCCGCCTGCCGTCACCGCGTTCGAGCCCGCTCCGGCGATGGAGCAGTCATCGCTGCCGCCAGCCGTTATGCCATCGTCCGATCCGGGCGGTATCCCGCCGCTTGACGGAGCGGGCGCGGCACCCGGCGCTGACATTGCCGCGGCGGCCTCTTCGTCGACGTCGGCCGAGCCAGCAGAGAGTGCAGCGGTCATCGCGGCGCCCCCGGCGCGGGTGCAGCGGCTGCTAGCGGCGAAGGACGCTGCGCCGCCGGCTGATCGGGCTTTTCCGCCCGCCGAGCCGCGTCCCGCGACGGGGCCCTACAGCGACCTCGGGCCGCCGCCGCCACGGCCGGCACAGGTGCCGCCGGCGACGAAGATGATCGCCGACGTCCAGCACCGGCTGATGACGCTGGGCTATGACCTGGGCGGTGCCGACGGCCGCATGGGGTACCGGACCGAGGCGGCGGTTCGGGACTTTCAGAAGAGCATCAGCCTGCGGCCCGATGGGCGGATCGACGAGCGGTTGCTGGCCGAGCTCGATGCCGCCGTGCGCACGCGCGCGCAAGCGCGCCAACCCCAGGCGCCCAGCTCGCCACCGCCCAGCGCGGCCCCGGCGGAGCAGAAGCGCGGCGTGCTGGGATCGGTCCTTGGCGGCTTCCAGCGGCTGATCGGGCAGGACCTCGATAGTGCGCGCCGTCCGGCGGAACTGGCCGCCTATTGCCGCAGCAACGCCGACACCTGGATCTACGACTTCGGCCGGGAAGCTTTCGTCTATTGCGGCAATGTCAACGCCGACAGCCTGTCGTCTGCGCAAAAGGGCGGGGAAACAGCCGGCGGCCGCTGAGCGCAACGGCCTGACCGGGCCGCGGACGAGGAGGGAAAGGCTCAGCCGCCGGCGGTGAGACCCATCTCCCAGAACGCCGCTTCCAGGCGGGTCGCCCGCTGGAAGGTTTCCGACAGCGAGGGAAAGCGGGCGTCGCCGCCGCGGCGCGCTGCGAGGGCGTCGAGCTGTCGGGCATGGTCGTCGGCGACGTCCTGATAATCGGCGCCGGCGTAGGTTTCGATCCAGGCGCGATAGGGATTGCCCTGCCACTGCGTCGCCGGATCGGCAGCCAGCTCGCGCCCGATGTCGGCGTAGCCGATGATGCAGGGGGCCAGCGCCACCTGCAGATCAAGAAGATCGCCGGAAAGTCCCTTCTCCAGCACATAGCGGGTATAGGCGATGGTCGCGTCCGCCTCCGCTGTCGCCGCCATCTCGGCCTCGCTGAGGCCCCAGCCCGCGCAATAGGCGACGTGCAGGCCCATCTCGCGCTCGACAATGGCGGCGAGCCCCGAAGCCGCGGCGCGGACGTCGGCAAGGGCGTCGGCCTTGAACGCCGCCAGCCCGTAGGCGCGGGCGAAGTGGAAGAGGAAAAGGTAGTCCTGGACGAGATAGCGGCGGAAGCAGGCCTCCGGCAAGGTTCCGGCAGCCAGCGTGCGGACGAAGCGATGCCGGGTGTACGCCTGCCAGTCGGCGGCACAGGCGCTGCGCAGCCGCTCGATGAGCGGTGCAGCGCCGGCCGGCCGGCCGGCGTCGCCGTTCACGTCCGCTCGTCGAGCCAGGCCATCTGGATCGATTCGAGGATCTTCTCGTTGGACCGCATCGGATCGTCGTTGAAGTCCGGCAGTTCCTGCACCCATTTCCACAGGTCGGTAAAGCGCAGGTTGACCACATCGGCGTCCGGATGCACCTCCTCCAGCGCGATGGCGATGTCGTAGACGTCGGTCCAGCGCAAGCGCCAACCCTCCCTTGTTCCCTCGCGGCAGCGATCTTAGCGATCGACCATCATGTTGCGGGTGGCGGACGGCAGCGTGACCGTCAGGCCGTCCAGCTCTTCGGTCATCTTGATCTGGCAGCCGAGGCGGGACGTGTGGGTCAGGCCAAAGGCAAGATCGAGCATGTCCTCCTCCTCCTCGGTTGGCTCGTTGAGCTGGTCGAACCACTGCGGATCGACGATCACGTGACAGGTGGAGCAGGCGAGCGAGCCTTCGCAGGCGCCCTCCAGGTCGATATCGTTGCGATGGGCGATTTCCAGCACGGACAGGCCGAGCGGAGCCTCCACTTCGGTGCGCATCTTCCCGTCCGCCGAAACGAACGTCATTTTCGGCATGATTCCCTCACGACCCTTCCGGCGCGCCGTTGTTGTTGTTTAGCGGCCCGCCGCCTCGAAATCCTTCAGCTCGCGCCCGCTGAGCGCGGCGCGAATTCCCCGGTCCATCCGCCGCTCGGCAAACGGCCGGGACAGCGTTTCAAGCTCCTCCACCGCAGCGGTGATGGCATCGCGATCCTCGCCGGCGATGGCCGCTTCTACCGCGAGCCCCTGCGCGTCGAGCGCCTGCCGTTCTTCCTCCGTCAGCAGGTCGCCATCGGTGGCGAGCGCCGCGGCAAGCGCCGTCAGCACCCGCTTGGCCTCGACGCGGGCTTCCGCCAGGACCCGCAGCCGCATGTCCTCGGCGCCATGCTGCAGTGCGTCATACAGCATCTGCGCCATCTCGTCCTCGGTCAAGCCGTACGACGGCTTGACCGCCACCTTCTGCTCGCTGCCGGTGGTGGTCTCCAGCGCCGAGACGGTGAGCAGGCCGTCGGCATCGACGGCGAAGGTGACCCGGATGCGGGCAGCACCGGCGGTCATCGGCGGGATGTCGCGCAGCTCGAAACGGGCGAGCGAGCGGCACTGGTCGACCAGCTCGCGCTCACCCTGCACGACATGGATGGCCATCGCCTGCTGGCCGTCCTGGTAGGTCGTGAATTCCTGGGCTCTGGCGACCGGGATCGGCGTGTTGCGGGGGATCACCTTCTCGACGATGCCGCCCATCGTCTCGATGCCCAGCGACAGCGGCGTGACATCGATCAGCACCGTTTCCGACCCGCGCGTCAGCGCCTGCGCCTGCAGCGCCGCGCCGACCGCCACCACCTCGTCGGGGTCGATATTGTCCAGCGGCTCGTGGCCGAACAGCTCGCCGACGCGCCGGCGGACCAGCGGCACCCGGGTCGAGCCGCCGACCAGGACCACGCCCTTCACCTCGGTCGGATCAATCCCGGCGTCGTCCAGAACCTGCCGGCAGATGTGGATGGTGCGATCCACCAGCGGCTGCAACAGTCCTTCCAGCGCTGGCCGGTCGAAACGGTGCAGGCTTGGCACGTCGCCGATATGCAGCGTCCACTCGCCCCACTTCTGGGTGCTCAGGCACTCCTTGGCGATGCGGCCGGTCATCAGCGCCAGCTTGACGTCGGCGACCGAGAGGGGCTCCTCGCCCCGCTGCTGCCGGCGCTCGGCGAGGAAGTGCTCGGCGACGGCATGGTCGAAGTCGTCGCCGCCGAGCGCCGCGTCGCCGCCGGTCGCCAACACCTGGAAGACGCCCTTCTGCATGTTCAACAGGGAGACATCGAAGGTGCCGCCGCCCAGGTCGTAGACGACGTAGACGCCTTCGGCGCCCTCATCCAGCCCGTAGGCGAGGGCGGCGGCCGTGGGCTCGTTGACCAGCCGCAGCACTTCCAGCCCGGCGAGGCGGGCAGCGTCGCGGGTCGCGGTGCGGGCGGCATCGTCGAAATAGGCGGGAACCGTAACGACGGCGCGATCGACGGCGCGGCCGAGCTGTATCTCCGCGCGCTCCTTCAGCGCCCGCAGGATCTCGGCGGAGATCTCGACGGGACTGAAGACGTGGCCGGCGACTATCACCCGCGCCATCCGTCCGCCCGGTCCAGCACCGCCGTCGTCGTCGACGAGCTGGTAGGGCAGGGTGCCGGCCAGTGCTTTGACGTCGGCGATGCCGCGGCCCATCAGCCGCTTGACCGAGCCGACCACGACCTCCGGGCGGTCGAGCATCAGCCGTCGGGCCAGCTCGCCGACGATCGCCGAGCCGTCGGCGGCATAGGCGACGATGGAGGGGACGAGGCCGATGCCGTTCTCGTCGCGCAACACGCGCACGCCGGCATCCTCGCCGATGGCGACCACGGAGTTGGTGGTGCCGAGATCGATGCCGATGGCGAGCGGGGCTTCATCGGCGCCGGGTTCCGGCGTGGCACCCGGCTCATGGATTTGCAGAAGCTGGGGCATGCGGTCAGGGACGGGCCAGCTGCAGCCGTCGCGCACGACAGTCGTCGGCGAACTTGCGCAGGTACTTCAGGCGCGTCGTCAGCCGGGCAGCCGCTTCGATGTCGTCCTCGGCGAAGGCGAAGGAAAGGTTGCGCAGGCAGCTTTCGATGTCGGATGCGGCGCGCTTTGCGAGGGTGTTCACCACGCCGACGGCGGCCGCCTCGGCCAACGCCTCGCGAAGCTCCATGGCCTCCATCAGCAGCCGGCTGTCGTTGACCATGTAACAGCCCGCCGCCACGGCCCCTCCCTGCCGGCACTGCAGCAGGTAGTCGGCGCGGCGGAGCGGGTCTTTCAGCGTCTCATAGGCCTCGTTGAGCGCGACCGCCTGGCTCTGGGAGAGGGCACGCTCGCGGCCGGTGCGGGTGGCAAAGCGGTCGGGATGAAGCTGGCGCTGCTGCTCGAAATAGCGCTGGTCGAGCAGGGCGCCGTCGATGTCGAACGACGGGGAAAGGCCGAGGCGGGCAAAGTGGTCGGCCTGGCCGGGCGGCTGTACCGCCGTGCAGGTGCCGCAGAACAGCGCCGAGCGGTCTACCGGCCCGCGGCATGACCAGCAGGCGACCGGCATGCCCGCCGTGCTGGCGGGACCGCGAACGGCCAACAAGTTTTCTCTGCTTTCAGAGCCATCCATCGCTACGGTCCACCTCCGGCCGGCCGTTCCGGCTGTCGCTTGTCACTCAGACGTGGAAGGATTCGCCGCAGCCACAGCGTCCCTTCTCGTTCGGGTTCCGGAAAACGAAGCCGCTTTCCAGCTTGTCCTCGACGAAATCCATCTCGGTGCCGAGGATGAACATCGTCGCCTTCGGGTCGATGAGAATGGTCACCCCTTGCGTCTCGACGACCTCGTCGAACGGCGTGCGTTCATCGGCGTACTCGAGCGTGTAGGACATGCCCGAGCAGCCGCGGGCGCGGATGCCGATGCGGACACCGGCCGACGGTTTGTCGCGACCGGCAAGCAGGGCCTTGACGCGCTCGACGGCAGCGGGAGTAACGGTGAGAGGCTGCGGGCGTGCTGCCGGCATGGTGATGCTGGGTCCTTTCTGCTGGCCTGCGGGGTTGCCTCAGGCAACCTCTTCGGTCTTGGCCTCCGGGGTGGTGCGGCTGGCGGCCTTTTGCCGGTAGTCGTTGATCGCCGCCTTGATCGCATCCTCGGCGAGCACCGAGCAGTGGATCTTCACCGGCGGCAGCGCCAGATGTTCGGCGATCTGGGTGTTCTTGATGCCCTGCGCCTCGTCCAGCGACTTGCCCTTGACCCACTCGGTCACCAGCGACGACGAGGCAATCGCCGAACCACAGCCGAAGGTCTTGAACTTCGCGTCTTCGATGATGCCTTCCGGGCTCACCTTGATCTGCAGCTTCATCACATCGCCGCAGGCGGGGGCGCCGACGAGGCCGGTGCCGACGCCGTCGTCACCCTTGTCGAAGGCGCCGACGTTGCGCGGGTTCTCGTAGTGGTCGACCACCTTGTTGCTGTACGCCATATTCGTCCTCCTTTCTTGCGGGACCGCCCAGCCACGGCGTTGTGCGTGGCTGACGGCTCAGTGTGCGGCCCACTTGATTGACTTAATGTCGATTCCTTCCTGCGCCATTTCCCACAGCGGGCTCATGCTGCGCAGCCGGCGGACTTCGCCGACGATGCGATCGACAGCATAATCGACCTCCGCTTCGGTGGTGAACCGGCCCATGCCGATGCGCAGGCTGGTATGGGCAAGCTCTTCCTCGACGCCCAGCGCCCGCAGCACGTAGGACGGCTCCAGCGAGGCTGACGTGCAGGCCGAGCCCGACGAGACGGCGAGATCCTTGATCCCCATCATCAGCCCCTCGCCCTCGACATAGGCGAAGCTGAGGTTGAGGTTGCCGGGGATGCGATTCTGCAGGTCGCCGTTGACGTAGACTTCCGGCAACTGCTCGACGATCCGGTCGAGGAAGCGGGTACGCAACGCGTGCAGCCGTTCCGCCTCGGCGCCCATCTCCGCCTGGGCGATGCGGCAGGCCTCGCCCAGTCCGACGCACAGCGGCGTCGGCAGGGTGCCGGAGCGCATGCCGCGCTCCTGGCCGCCGCCGCTGATGATCGCCTCCAGGCGCACCCGTGGCCGCCGGCGGACGTAGAGGGCACCGATACCCTTGGGCCCGTAAATCTTGTGGCCGGAGATGCTCATCAGGTCGATGTGCATCGCTTCCACGTCGAGCGGGATCTTGCCGACCGCCTGTGCGCCGTCGGTGTGGAAGAACACCTTCTTCTCCCGGCAGATCCGGCCGATCTCGGCCAGCGGCTGGATGACCCCGATCTCGTTGTTGACCGCCATGATCGAGACCAGCACGGTGTCATCGGCTATCGCCGACCGCAGCAGGTCGAGGTCGATCAGGCCGTTTTTCTGCACCGGCAGGTAGGTGACGCGGAAGCCTTCCAGTTCCAGATGGCGGGCGCTGTCGAGGACGCACTTGTGCTCGGTGACGCAGGTGATGATGTGCCGCTTCTTGTCCTTGTAGAAGCGGGCGACGCCCTTGAGGGCAAGGTTGTTCGACTCGGTCGCGCCCGAGGTGAAGATGATCTCCTTCTCGTTGGCGCCGATGAGCGCCGCCACGTGATGGCGCGCCTGCTCGACACCTTCCTCGGCGTCCCAGCCGAACTGGTGGTTGCGCGAATGCGGGTTGCCGAACTTCTCGGTGAAGTACGGCAGCATCGCCTCGACCACGCGGGGATCGGTGGGCGTTGTTGCCTGATAGTCGAGGTAGATCGGCACCGCGCTGTTGGCCCGGCGGACCTCCTTCGTCGCAAAACCGGCGAAATCGTTCATCTTGTCACCTTTCCGACACGGCTCCCGAGCGTTGCTGTTTCCGCTCTGCCGGCCGCAAGCGCCGCACTGCGACCGGCTGCCCGGGCGTAAATACTGGTCCAGACTTCGATAAACCGCTCCACATCCGCCTCGCCGGTGGTCCAACCCAGGCTCACCCGGATGGCACTGTGTGCAAGATCGTCGCCAACTCCCATGGCGGCGAGGACACCACTGCGGGAAACGCGCCCCGAGGAGCAGGCGGCACCGGCGCTGACGGCGATGCCGGCGAGATCGAAAGCGATCACCTGCGTTTCCGCCGCCACGCCCGGCATGCCGATGCAGGTGGTGTTGGGCAGCCGCTGCGCCCCGGCACCGAAGACCGGAGCCGCCGGGCAGATCGCCCGCAACCGCTGCTCCAGCCGGTCGCGCAGCAGGGTGAGCCGTGCCGCATCGGCCAGTGCGCGCGCCCGTTCGGCGGCGGCGCCAAAGCCGGCGATGCCGGGCAGGTTTTCGGTGCCCGCCCGCAGGCTGCGCTCCTGTCCGCCGCCGCGCAGGATAGGCTGCAGGGCGAGGGCAGGATCGACGATGAGCGCGCCCACCCCCATCGGTCCACCCAGCTTGTGCGCCGACAGCGACAGCAGCTGGACCGGGGCTGTGCGCAGGTCGATCGGAACACGGCCGGCCGCCTGCACCGCATCACTGTGCAGGATCGCACCATAGCGCCGGCAGAGCGCGGCGACTTCGGCGATCGGCTGGATGACGCCGGTCTCATTGCCGGCCCACAGCACCGAGACCAGCGTCGGCGCGGCGGGCGCCGCCGCCAGCGCCGTCTCCAGCGCGTCGAGGCGGATGACCCCGTGGCGATCGACCGGCAGCAGTTCCGCCGCTTCGGCCGCCCGCAGCACCGACGCGTGTTCCACCGCCGACATCAGCACCCGCCGGGGGCCGAGGCCAGCCAGCGCCAGCGCATTGGCTTCGGTCCCGCCGCTGGTGAAGACGACGTCGGCCGGGGCGGCGCCGACCAGCGCCGCCACCTGCTCGCGGGCATCCTCGATCAGCCGCCGTGCCTGGCGGCCGGCCGCGTGCACCGACGACGGGTTGCCGCCGATCCGCAGCGCCGCGGCGATGGCCGCGGCGGCCTCCGGCCGCAGCGTCGTCGTCGCGTTATGATCGAGGTAGATGCTGTCCATCGCGGCGGGCTTCGACTTCTGCTTTCGCTCAGCTGGCCGCGGCAACCGCCGGCCGCTCGCTGCGGGCCGAGCCGAAGAACATCCGGCTGGTGCCGAGGACGCGGCGCTCGCAGACATCGGCCAGGGTGACCGAGCTGAGGTAGAGGTAGATCTGGTTGCCGAGCTCCTCCCACAGATCGTGGGTCAGGCAGCGCCCCTTGTGCGAATGACAGCCGGTGGGCGAGCCGGGGGTGCAGCGGGTCGCCTTGATCGGCTCATCGACCGCAAGGATGATGTCGGAGATGCGCATCTCGCCCGCCTCGCGGGCCAGCATGTAGCCGCCGCCGGGGCCGCGCACGCTGCTGACGAGGCCGCCACGGCGCAGCCGCCCGAACAGCTGCTCGAGGTAGGACAGGGAGATCTCCTGCCGATCCGCAACCTCGGCGAGGGCAACCGGCTTGCCGTTGCTGTGGTGGGCGAGGTCCGCCATCGCCATCACCGCGTATCGACCCTTGGTACTCAGTTTCACGCCGACTTCCTCCGATCTCACCGGTGATCAGTGTTGCGGGCGGTCGACAACGATTGCCGCCGTTGAGACAGCGGCTGCCGTCATCTCGTCCGCCTCCGCAGTGGTCTCCCCGTCGACCTGGCCGGTCGCCTGCCGCACGGATTGAAGCTCTGCCTGCAGGGTCTGCAGGCGTGCCGCCAGCGCGGCCACCTCGCTGCGCAGCCCGTCGACCGCGACGAGCACCGGATCGGGGCAGCCGCCGGCGGGCGTGCCATAGGCCGAGAAGCCCTGGCTGGCACCGCCGTTGCGCGGCGCGACGGCGTGCGCCGGGATGCCGACGACGGTGATGCCGGGCTCGACCTCGCGGGTGACGACCGAATTGGCGCCGATGCGGGCGCCCTCGCCGATGACGATCGGGCCGAGAATTTGGGCGCCGGAACCGACGATCACCCCCGTCCGCAGCGTCGGGTGGCGCTTGACGTTGACCTGCATGTGCGAATTGACCGAAGGCGCGATGCCGCCGAGCGTCACCCCCTGATAGAGCGTCACGTCGTCGCCGATCTCGGCGGTCTCGCCGATGACGACGCCGGTGCCGTGATCAATGACGAAGCGCCGTCCGATCACCGCGCCGGGGTGAATCTCGATCGCCGTCAGCAGCCGGCCGAGTTGCGAGATGATGCGTGCCGGCAGGAACAACTGGCGCCGCCACAGCGCGCTGCTCACCCGCCACAGCAGCAGCGCGTGCAGGCCGGGATAGCAGAGCAGGATTTCCAGCCGCGACCGGGCGGCGGGATCACGCGCCATAAACGCGTCTATGTCCTCGTGAAGCCTCTTGAAAAGCATGGCTCTTTCGATATTTTCTGGGTTCCTCTCCGCCCCTGGGGGCGATGGGCGCGTTGAGGCCTCGCCGTCCGAAGCGCTTCCAGATATATAAGATGCCGACTAACGCGATCAAGTATTTCTCCGAGACCGTTGATTCGGCAGCGCCGGCTATCCGACCAGCGCAATCGGGATTGCCGCGACAGGGGGAGCGTCACGACGTGTGGACAGGATGCCCGAAGTAATCTTCAACGGGACCGAAGGTCGCCTCGAAGGGCGCTACCATCATTCGAAGCGGGCAACAGCGCCCATCGCGCTGATCCTGCATCCGCATCCGCTGCACGGCGGGACGATGAACAACCGGGTGGTTTTCGCCCTGTTCCAGGCGTTCCAGAAGCGGGGGTTTTCCGTCCTGCGCTTCAACTTTCGCGGCGTCGGGCGCTCGCAGGGCCGTTTCGACAGCGGCCCTGGCGAGCTGAGCGATGCCGCGTCGGCGCTGGACTGGATCCAGACGATCAACCCCAACGCTTCCGGGTGCTGGATCGCCGGCTATTCGTTCGGCGCCTGGATCGGCATGCAGCTGCTGATGCGCCGGCCGGAGATCGACGGCTTCATCTCTGTCGCACCGCCGGCCGGCAATCTCGACTTCTCGTTCCTCGCCCCGTGCCCGGCGTCGGGCCTGATGCTGCACGGCAGCCGGGACGACGTTGTCGCGCCGGAGGCCGCCGAGAAGCTGGCGAAGAAACTCGCGCACCAGCGCAACGTGACGGTCGAATACAAGCCGATCGCCGGCGCCGACCACTTCTTCGCCGAGCACATGACCGAGCTGGCGAAGGCGATTAACGACTACCTGGACAAGGCTCTGGCGGCGACGCCCTGATCCTGGCGCCGCCGCTGACGGTCAAGGTGGGAAGCTGTTGCCGGCAGCGATGCCCCGCGGAGGGTCTTCCGAGGGCATCGCCGGCGGCGCCGCTCAGCGCTTGATCGGGGTGAACTTGGCGCCCTTGATCGAGGCGTCGAACATCAGCCCCTGTTGGCCGAAGGTGAAGCCGACCACCGGATCGACCGGCTGGGTCGGATCCGACATCGTGCCGTAGGATGCGGCCTTGCCCTCGTCGATGGCGACCACCGAGCCGTCGACACCGGCTTCCCAGCCCTTGCTGCTCTGGAACGAGTGCAGCGCTTCCGGGGTCATGAACATGATCACCTGCGAGAACGACTGGGCACCGAGGGTCAGTCCAAGCGATCCCGAGCCGACGCTGTAGTAGCCGGACGGCTTGCCGCCGACGAACAGCACACCCTCGCCGTAGGAGCCGCCGATGCCGACGCCGCCCTTGGTGATCTCGGGAAACACGAGGATGCCTTTGGCCCGGCGGCTGAGGTTGCGGGCGGCGGCATCCTGGTTGTAGAGCCGCGTCAGGGTGGTCTCCGCCTCAGCCCGGATCTCCTTGCCGCCTTTCGCCGCCGCCGTCGTTGGCACGGCAAAGGGGATTACCGCGACCGCGGCGACGATCAACGCGGCCCGCATCAGCATGCGCCTGTTCATTCGTTACCTCCCTCGTTCCGCTTCGCCCCTACGGGCAATTGCCGGCAGTGACGAAGCACATGATCCGATCGCACGCGTAACGTGCGTCGTCAACTCCGGTTCCACGGTCCGCAGGCCGGGGCATCGATGGGGGAGGTGTTGGCGGACGGAAGTCTACCGATCGAGGAAAAGGGAAGCCCGGCGGAGGCAGGGCTTCCCGACCATATTTCGAAACACGACGCAGTTGGTGCACAAACCGGGTTGCCGGCAGAGTTGACCCTCGCGCGCGCCTGCCTGGTCCGAAAGCGGCCGACGGCGCCGCAGCTAGCCGGTCGGCCGGCGCGACGCCTCGAGTACGCACGGCCGGTAGCCGTGACGGTCTTCGATCCATGGCTTGCTGGTCAGGAGGTTCAGGTCGGACGGTCTGTTGGTGAGGGCTTCCTTGAATAGTTCACCGGCATAGGTACAGTAATCATTACCCCTGTCGTTGACCTGCTGCGATGAGTTATTAGCCATTCTGGTGACAAAGGAATTCAGCCGATCGGTTCCCTCGCCGCCATACGCCCGCTTGAACATCCCTTGCAATGCCTGGCTACGCTCGGTCAGCACGGAGCGATAGGCTGTAATGAAGTTATTGTACCGTTCCCGTTCATCGCAGCTAAGCGCGGCTACCATGAGTTCTGTCTGTAATACTCTGGCATTCAATGCCGCGAGATCATTCTCGGAAGCACAGAACTCACTGGAACCACCCTCTTCTGTGGCCTCTTCGGCCAGTGCCGCTGACATAGTGGTCCCACAAATGAGCGCAGCTGTTATCGAAACAATGACAAGTATTATTGACAAGGAAAGAATCAATACCGGCATTTGCAACAGCCCTGGCCGCCGGCGCAGCGTCAATGCAATCCAAATATAAGGAGAATAAGCAGCTAATTTTCCCATAAATAATACTCCCTATAATATCTTTTATATCAACGCCTTCAGCGTGCTGATTACGGTGGGGATTAATGCACACCCGTTTAAATGAAATGAATATTGTCCGGTAGGTCGCTACCGCCGGCCTATTCAGCGAGCGCACGGAAGAGCCGCCGCATCATGCAAGTTGACACGCTGGATTTAGTCGCGCGAAATCACCGACATATCTCCCCCTACACTAATTCAGGCGGTAATCGTACCAGGATCGGGCCAGGGGCGCAACGTACGCGGGGAAACTGCTGCAGCTTCTGCGATCCGACCGACCGAAACAGGTCCATCAGCAATCATGCACAACGCCGGTGGCGAAATTTGAGATAACCCGTTAGGGTTATAATGCGCCCTGACCGCAGCATGTTCTGAATTGTGCATGATTATAATGTTATACAAATATCGTGCAGGGTGCTTGACAGCATCGCCCAGATCACGTAAAGTTTACGACTATGGCATGAAGTATAAAATGAGCCGTATATTTGTTTATACATTACGTGTACTCAAGCTGCGGGATTGTGTGCGCGTCGAGGTATTGCATTCGCGCACTGGTGCTGTCCGATGAAGCAAGAGGGATAGAGATGAAGGTGACTGCCGGCGGCACATTGGCGGGAAATGCCTTTGTGCGTAGAGGGATTCTGTCTTTGTTTTTTGCTTGCGGCGGATCGATGCTGATTGCCGACCTGGCCAATGCAGCGGCAGAGAAGCAGGATATTACACAACTAGGAAGCGTCAGCAGATACACGCTTCCCGTCGTGGCGCCGCAAGGGCCGGGCCTGGATTACGCCAACGCCAGAGCGATGCCGCTGCCGCAGGCCCCGGAGGCACCGGCGACGCAACTGCAGGCGCTGCTCTCGCCGGCGGTGCCGCAAGGCAAGCCGGGCGTTACCCCCGGTGCCGTCGGCTCCGGCAAGCAGAGCCCGGTGGTGCTCGTTCCCGCCAAGCCGGCGGCGGAGGGGGCGTCGGGC
The DNA here is from genome assembly GCA_039808105.1 of Rhodospirillales bacterium. Lineage (GTDB taxonomy): Bacteria > Pseudomonadota > Alphaproteobacteria > Rhodospirillales > Defluviicoccaceae > Defluviicoccus. Next base: position 19,697 of record JBDHSN010000005.1, on the reverse strand, counting down.
GTTGCTCCCGAAGCCTTCGGGACGTCCGGGCATCCGTTTACCACCGCCCGGGTCAACGTCGTCGGCAATGCGACGTCGTCGTTCTACCCCTACCGCGCGGCCGGGAAGCTGTTCTTCCAGACGGGGAGCGGCACCGCCGTCTGCACCGCGTCGTTGATCCGCAAGGGGCTCGCCGTCACCGCCGCCCACTGCGTTTCGCTGTTCGGCGCGAACCGCTTTTATACCGGTTTCCAGTTCGTGCCGGCCTACAACAACGGCACCGCTCCCTACGGCGTATCGACGGCGAAGAACGTCTATGCCCTCACGTCCTACCTGAACGGGACTGACAGTTGCGCGACCCGCGGCGTCGTCTGCCGCAACGATGTCGCGGTCATCGTGCTCAACCTCTCCGGCGGCAGCTACGTCGGCACCCGCACCGGCTTCTACGGCTACGGCATCAACGGCTTTGGCTACAACGGCTCCAATCAGGCGCTGATCAACCAGCTTGGCTACCCTGTTGCCCTCGACGGCGGGACGCTGATGCAGCGGACGGATTCGCAGGGTTTCGTCAGCGCGGCCAATGCCGGCAACACCATCATCGGCTCGTTGCAGACGGGCGGCTCCAGTGGCGGCCCCTGGCTCGTCAACCTCGGCGTCGCGCCGGTCCTGTCCGGCACCACCGCGGGCAACGAGGCGACGCGTAACGTCGTCGTCAACGTGACCAGCTGGGGCTACACCAACACCGCCATCAAGCAGCAGGGGGCCTCGCCGTTCACCACCGGCAACATCGTCGCCCTGGTCAACGCCGCCTGCGCCGGAACGCCGGGAGCCTGCTGACTCCCGCCATCTGCTCACGGTGACAGCGATCCGATCGAAATCCTTGCCGGGGGGATCCGGTCGCTGTCGGCGGTCCAAACGGCGAACGGGGCAGAAGGGGCGCGACCCCGTACGCCGCTGCCCCGTTCGCATTCTGCCAGCGACGGTTGTTGCCGGGCCGGCCTGCCGCGCTGCGGCTTTCGCGCCGATTCCTGCGGCCGCTGCGCCCCGAAAACCCGGCAGCGGTCCGCGCCGCCGTCACCAGGGTGATAGACGCGGCTGCGGGATTCTCTCGCCCGGTGGTGCCGTTCTGCTCCGCTTCTTCCCCCAACATGCTGTGAAACAATAATTTTCGCCTGAGCGAGGGCGGCCCGAGCCATGTTGCATGGCGAAAACGAACGTGTTACAGAAAGCTGCCGCGCGGGCGGGGCCTCTGCCGACATCGCTGTCCTTTGTACCCTCGCCGCGGGCTCGGGATCTCTGGGGCCGAACCTTCTGTCACAGGCCCGATAACCAACAACAAAGAGGGCGCTTTTCCGGTGACATCTGCAACGCAAGGCTCCACCGGCCTCGCCGAACGCTACGCCGGCGCGCTGTTCGACTTGGCCGAAGCCGACGGGGCGCTCGACCAGGTAAACGGCGAGCTGCAGGCGCTGGGCGGGCTGATCCGCGGCTCCAAGGACCTGGAGCGGGTGATCCGCTCGCCGGTCATCTCGCGCGGCGACCAGCGCAACGCCATCGACGCCATTCTCGAGAAGCAGGGCGCCTCGCCGCTGACCCGCCGCTTCGTGGGTCTCGTCGCCCATAACCGCCGGCTGTTTGCGCTGCTCGATATCATCGCGGCCTACAAGCTGCGCCTGGAGCGGTCGCGGGGCGAGACCAACGCCGAGGTGGTTTCGGCGCAGCCGCTGACCCAGGACCAGCTGGCGGCGATCGGCGCGGCGCTGAAAAACGTGGTCGGCTCCCAGGTGGTGCTGTCGACGCGGACCGATCCGAGCCTGCTCGGCGGCCTCGTGGTCAAGCTGGGTTCGCGCATGGTCGACAGCTCGCTGAAAACAAAACTGCTCCGGTTGAGCTTTGCAATTAAGGGGATCGGGTGATGGAAATCCGGGCGGCGGAAATCTCCGCCATTCTCAAGCAACAGATCGCGTCGTTCGGCACCGAGGCCGAGGTCGCCGAGGTCGGCACCGTGCTGTCGGTGGGCGACGGCATCGCCCGGGTTTACGGCCTGGACAAGGTGCAGGCCGGCGAGATGGTGGAATTCCCGGACGGCACCAAGGGCATGGCGTTGAACCTCGAGGAGGACAACGTCGGCGTCGTGCTGTTCGGCGACGACCGCAACATCCGTGAGGGCGACACCGTCAAGCGGACCGGCGCCATCGTTGATACCCCGGTCGGCAAGGGACTGCTCGGCCGCGTGATCAACGCCGTCGGTGAGGCCATCGACGGCAAGGGCCCGATCGACGCCGCCGAGCGGCGCGTGGTGGACGTCAAGGCGCCCGGCATCATCCCGCGCCAGTCGGTGCACGAGCCGATGCAGACCGGCATCAAGGCCATCGACAGCCTGATCCCGGTCGGCCGCGGCCAGCGCGAGCTGATCATCGGCGACCGCCAGACCGGCAAGACCGCCATCATTCTCGATACCATCCTCAACCAGAAGCGGATCAACGACCAGGCCACCGACGAGCACGGCAAGCTCTATTGCGTCTACGTCGCCGTCGGCCAGAAGCGCTCGTCGGTCGCGCAGATCGTCAAGGTGCTGGAGGACAACGACGCGCTGTCCTACACCTGCGTCGTCGCCGCCACCGCCTCGGAAGCGGCGCCGCTGCAGTACCTCGCGCCTTACGTCGGCTGCGCCATCGGCGAGTACTTCCGCGACAATGGCATGCACGCCGTTATCTTCTTCGACGACCTTTCCAAGCAGGCGGTGGCCTACCGCCAGATGTCGCTGCTGCTGCGCCGTCCGCCGGGCCGCGAAGCCTATCCGGGTGACGTCTTCTATCTGCATTCGCGGCTGCTGGAGCGGGCGGCGAAGCTGAACAAGGACAACGGCTCGGGCTCGCTCACCGCGCTGCCGGTGATCGAGACGCAGGCCGGCGACGTCTCGGCGTACATCCCGACCAACGTCATCTCCATCACCGATGGCCAGATCTTCCTTGAGACCGAGCTGTTCTATAAGGGCATCCGCCCGGCGGTGAACGTCGGCCTCTCGGTCAGCCGGGTGGGCTCGGCGGCGCAGATCAAGGCGATGAAGAAGGTGGCCGGCACCATCAAGCTGGAGCTGGCGCAGTACCGCGAGATGGCGGCGTTCGCCCAGTTCGCCTCCGATCTCGATGCCTCGACGCAGAAGCTGCTGGGTCGCGGCTCGCGGCTGACCCAGTTGCTGAAGCAGCCGCAGTTCCATCCCTATCCGGTCGAAGAGCAGGTGGTGGCGATTTACGCCGGCACCCGCGGCTACCTTGATGCGGTGCCGATCGATGACGTGAACCGCTTCGAGGAGGCGCTGCTGATCAGCGTCCGCGCCAACGGTGCCGACATCCTTGAGGACATCCGCACCCAGAAAGACCTGACGCCGCAGATCGAGGAGAAGCTGAAGGCCTTCCTCGACCGCTTCGGCAAGTCGTTCTCCTAGAGGCGACGGCATTGACAGCAACACCGCCAACGGGAAAACCGGGTCATGCCTAGCCTGAAAGACCTGCGCGTTCGCATTACCAGCGTCAAATCGACGCAAAAGATCACGTCGGCCATGAAGATGGTGGCGGCGGCAAAGCTGAAGCGCGCACAAGTGGCGGCGGAGCAGGGCCGCCCCTATGCCGAGAGCATGGAACGCATGCTCGGCGGCCTGCTCGGGGGGCTGCCCTCGCGGGAGAATGCCCCCAAGCTGCTCGCCGGACACGGCAGCGAGCAGAAGCACCTGCTGGTTGTCGTCACCAGCGACCGCGGCCTTGCCGGCGGCTTCAACGCCAACATCGCGCGCGAGGCGCGGCGCAAGATTGCCGCGCTGCAGCGCGAGGGAAAGGAGGTGAAGCTGTTGCTGGTCGGCCGCAAGGCGCGTGATGCCCTGCGTCGCGATCACGGCCGCCTGATCATCGATACCCTGGAGAACGTCACCCGCAACGGCGCCGAGTTCGAGCCTGTCCGCGAACTGTCCCGCCGGTTGCAGACGATGTTCGATGCCGGCGAGTTCGACGTCTGCACGCTGCTGTTCAACACCTTCAAGTCGGCGATCAGCCAGGTGGTGACCGCCAAGCAGGTCATCCCCTTCCCGGCCGAGGAAATCGCCGTCAGCGAAGCGGCTGCCACGCCGCAGGGCGGCATCTACGAGATGGAGCCGGACGATGAGGCGTTGCTCACCGACCTGCTTCCCGCCAATCTCTCGATGCAGCTTTTCCGCGCCTTGCTGGAGAGCTACGCGTCGGAGCAGGGGGCGCGGATGACGGCGATGGACAACGCCACGCGCAACGCTGGCGATATGATCGCCCGGCTGACGCTGACCTACAACCGCAGCCGTCAGGCCGCCATCACCAAGGAACTCATTGAGATTATCTCCGGTGCCGAAGCGGTGTAAGCCGCCAGCGGAACGCCGGAACCGGGATTCGTGAAGGAGCTGAGGGAAATGAATAGCAACAACGCCGTAGGCACCATCTCCCAGGTGATGGGCGCGGTCGTCGACGTTCGTTTCGATGAGAGCGAACTGCCGAAGATCCTGAACGCGCTGCACGTGGACCTCGAGGGGCGCAAGCTGGTGCTCGAGGTGGCGCAGGAGTTGGGCGAAGGCGTCGTGCGCACGGTGGCGATGGACACCACCGATGGTCTGGTGCGCGGCCAGACGGTCACCGATACCGGTGCGCCGATCTCCATTCCGGTCGGCCCCGAGACCCTCGGCCGGATCATGAACGTCATCGGCGATCCGGTGGACGAGCGCGGCCCGATCGTCACCGCCACCAAGTTCCCGATCCACCGCCCGGCCCCCAGCTTTCTCGACCAGTCGACGGAAGCGGAAATCCTGATCACCGGCATCAAGGTCATCGATCTGATCGAGCCGTACGCCAAGGGCGGCAAGGTCGGACTGTTCGGTGGCGCCGGCGTCGGCAAGACCGTCATCATCATGGAGCTGATCAACAACATCGCCAAGGCGCACGGCGGCTATTCGGTGTTCGCCGGCGTCGGCGAGCGGACCCGCGAGGGCAACGACCTCTACCACGAGATGATGGAATCGGGCGTCATCAAGACCGATGGCAAGGGCTCGAAGGCGGCGCTGGTCTACGGCCAGATGAACGAGCCGCCGGGCGCCCGCGCCCGTGTCGGCCTCACCGGCCTGACCGTCGCCGAGTACTTCCGCGACGAGGAAGGCCAGGACGTGCTGTTCTTCGTCGACAACATCTTCCGGTTCACCCAGGCCGGCTCGGAAGTCTCGGCACTGCTCGGCCGCATTCCCTCGGCGGTGGGCTATCAGCCGACCCTGGCGACCGACATGGGCGCCCTGCAGGAGCGCATCACCTCCACCAAGAAGGGCTCGATCACCTCGGTGCAGGCGATCTACGTGCCCGCCGACGACCTGACCGACCCGGCGCCGGCCACCTCGTTCGCTCACCTCGACGCGACGACGGTGCTCTCCCGGCAGATCGCCGAGCTCGGCATCTACCCGGCGGTCGATCCGCTCGACTCGACCTCGCGGGTGCTCGATCCGCGCGTCGTCGGCGAAGAGCACTACAAGGTTGCCCGCGAAGTCCAGCGCATCCTGCAGACCTACAAGTCGCTGCAGGACATCATCGCCATTCTCGGCATGGACGAGCTGTCGGAAGAGGACAAGCTGACGGTGGCGCGGGCCCGCAAGATCCAGCGCTTCCTGTCGCAGCCGTTCCACGTCGCCGAAGTGTTCACGGGAACCCCCGGCGTCTTCGTCAACCTCGAAGACACCATCAAGGGCTTCAAAGGCATCGTCGCCGGCGACTATGACCACCTGCCTGAGGCAGCCTTCTACATGGTCGGCACCATCGACGAGGCGGTGGAGAAGGCGAAGAAGATGGCGGAAGAGGCCGCCTGATCCGACGGCTGTACCTCCACCCGGCGCCGCCGGGGCGTATCGCCCAGCGATCGCACCCGACGGGTCGGGGAGGCAGGGGCCGCAGACATCAGCAGTCGAGGGCGGATTTGAGGAATGGCCGATACCTTTGCATTTGAGATCGTCACGCCGGCAAAGCCGCTGCTGGCGCAGGAAGCGGAACTGGTGATCATCCCCGGCGCGGCCGGTGATTTCGGCGTGCTGCCCGGACATGCGCCGCTGTTGTCGACGCTGCGACCGGGCACCATCCAGGTCCGCGACAAGACGCTGAAAATTCTGGAGCAGTACTTCGTCGAGGGCGGCTTTGCCGAGGTGACGCCGGAGCGCTGCACCGTCCTTGCCGAGGAAGCGCTGCGGGTGGCCGACATCGGTCGCGATGAAGCGGAAGCGCGGCTCAAGCGGGCGCACGACGCGCTGATGCTGTCGAAGACGCTGGGCGTGCGGACCCAGGCTGAACGCGACGTCCGTGCGGCGGAGGCGATGGTCGCCGCCATCGACGCCTACGAGAACAGCGTACTGCGCAGCCACTGACGCAACCGAGGGCGGCAGCGGCCGCCCTTGATGGATGGAAAGCACGAAATGGGGATCAGGCTGTACCTGATGCAGCACGGCGAGGCGGTTCCGGAGTCCGAGAACCCGGAGCGTCCGCTGACGGCGAAAGGGCACGACGATGTGCTGCGGACTGCGGCATTTCTGGCCGACGCCAAGGTGACGGTGGCACGGATCGTCCATTCCGGCAAACTTCGCGCGGCCGATACCGCCGCCATGGTGGCGGAGGCGATCGCCCCCGATGCGGCCGTCGACGTCCGGCCGAAGGGCCTGCTGCCGGGCGATTCGCCGGTGCCGCTGGTCGAAGATGTTCTTGACTGGCGGGAGGACACGCTGGTCGTCGGGCACCAGCCGTTCATGGGCCGGCTGGCGTCGCGCCTCCTGCAGGGTAAGGAGCAGCCAGCGGCCTTTGAGTTCACGCCCGGAACGATCGCCTGCCTTGCCCGCCGCCCGGTGACCGGCGCATGGTTCCTCGTCTGGCTGCTGCCGCCCGAACTGCTGCCCCGCTGATCGGGGCGACGGCCCCGCGCCGATGGCGGCGGCACACCGTCGGTGCCGTGCTGGTGGCGTTGTCGCTGCTGCCGGCCGCCGCGCGCGCGGCCGATCCGCTCACCGAGCCCACCGAGAAGGAGCTGCGGCGCGCCTACCTCGACTTTCTCTACGACTTCGTCGCCATCCAGGGCGAATTCGTCGATCCCGGTTGCAGCCTGGAAGGCGCCGCCGGCTGTTCGGTCCGGCTGCTCGACATCCGCCGCGACTACCGCCTCGCTGCCTTCAAGAAGAGCAAGTGCCATTCCACCGAGCCGACCGGCTTTGCCTGCAGCTTCGAGGCCCGCGTCACCTGCCGCTATACCGCGAGTACCAAGCCGGACGCTGCCGTGGCCGACCTTTATTGCGACCCCGTGTTCAACAAGACCTCGACCTTCGTCGCCCAGCTCGACTACACCGCCGACGGGTGGCTGATCACCCGCTTCCTCGAGGGCTGAAACGCTGCTACGCGAGGGCAATCCCGCGGCGGCGTGGTGCCGGTGGGATCTGACGCCGAAGGAGGCGGTCGCGGTCCAGCGGCAGGCGGCAGCCGCGGTCGAACGGACTGACCGCTTCCAGCCGCTGCGCACCGTCGCCGGCGTCGACGTCGCCTATGGGGTCCGTGGCCGCGGCGGCATCGCCCGCGCCGCCGCCGTGCTGCTCGACCTTGCCACCCTTGCCGTACTCGCCGAATCGGTCGTGCAAATGCCCGCGACCTTCCCCTACGTGCCCGGCCTGCTGACCTTCCGCGAGGCGCCGGCGGCGATCGCCGCCGTCGAGGGGCTGCCGGTGCGTCCCGACCTGCTGCTGTGCGACGGGCAGGGTATCGCCCATCCGCGACGCTGCGGCGTCGCCAGCCATCTCGGCCTCGCCCTTGACCTTCCATCCGTGGGGGCGGCCAAGTCGCGGCTGTGCGGCAGCCACGTCGATCCACCCGCCGAAGCCGGCAATTGGACACCGCTGCTCGACCATGACGAAATCATCGGCGCCTGCCTGCGGACGCGGGCGACGGCGCGGCCGCTGTTCGTCTCCATCGGCCACCGCGTCAGCCTCGCGACAGCGCTGGCCCTCGTTTTGCAGTGCACAAACCGGCGGCGGCTGCCGGAGCCGACGCGGCTGGCTGACCGCCTGTCTAAGCATCCGCGACCGTCGCACCCGGTGTAGGACGGCAAGATAGTGATGTTTATGCAACTAAAAGGGGAGATAGGATAACTTTTTCGCAACGTTACCCTTGTAATGTTGCGACGCAACATGAAATTAGAGAACTATGATGAACCTCAGCATTCGGACCCTCGCACCTGCCGAGCGGCCAGCCTATACGGCTCACCTGCTACGCCTCGATCTCGGGGCACGGCGGCTGCGATTTGGTCTGTTCATCGACGACGATGCCGTCCGACGGCACGTCGCCGGTCTCGATCCGCACGGCGACCGCATCCTCGCGGTGGTCGATGCGGGCAGGGTCATCGCTGCCGTACACATCGTGCGGGCAGCACAAGCCGGCAGTGGCGGCGCCGTCGAGTTCGCCTTCAGCGTCGATGCTGATCGCCGCGGCCAGGGTCTCGGCCGGCAGTTGTTCGAGCAGGCGCTGGCATGGTCGCGCAATCGCGGTGTGCGCGAGGCGTGCATCTACTTCCTCACCGACAACCATGCCATGCGGCATCTGGCCCGCGACTTCGGCATGGCCATCAGCTGCGAGGCCGGCGAGTGCATCGGCACGCTGCAGCTGGCGCCGGCAACGCCGTTCAGCATCATCCGCGAGCTGGCGGCGGAGCACTGGGCGATCTGGGAGGAGCACCGCCGGCGGCGGCGCCCGCGCCTCCTCGTCGCTCGCGCTGCCTGACGGCGGCGGGTCGTCCGGGCGGGCCTGACTGCCCGCCCTGTCGCACAAAGGGAGGCGGCGATCGCCGCTTCCCCGCGCCCCCGCGCTTTTTGCTTGCAAGCGCGGGGGCAGCGCCGCCAATTAGCCGAATCGGCACCTTCGTTTTCCGTCAGTGCGGGCGGCGCGGGTGGCCGCAATGGCCCAGTCCCGGCACGAAGGTCCCCCGCATGCGCTCTCGGTTGCTTTTTTCGCTCCTCGGCCTGCTCACCCTCTCTGGCGGCAGCCTGCTCCCCATACCGCAAGCTCTCGCCCAGCAGGCGGCGGCACCGGCTGCGGCGCCGGCAGCGCTGAGCGACGAGAAGCTGCACGCGTTTATCGTCGCCGCGCTGAAGGTCGGCGACCTCATCGACGAGTGGTCGCCGAAGATCGAGGCGGCGAAGACGCCGGAGGAGCAGGACAAACTCAAGCAGCAGGCCAACAGCGAGCTGGTCGCCGCCATCCAGGGCAATGGCGACCTGACCCTGCCGGAGTACCAGGCGATCAGCACCGCCGCCGAGAATGACCCGGCGCTGCAGGACCGCATCCTCGCCATCCTGCAACAGGGCGGCCCCCAGAAGCAGTAGCTCCGCCGCTCCCGCTACGGCCGCGCTTCCGCTATGATGCGACGGCCGTAGGGAAGGGGCGCGCCGGCGAGGGGCGACGACGGGATCTTGGTGGACATCGCTTCGCTCAGTCCACCCTACGGCGGGACGCTCGGGGGCGATAATGCGGGGGCAAGATCTGATGGGGATCGGACGAACCCTGCCGCTGGTTGCCCTGGCCCTGGTGGTCGCTGGCTGCGAGGGGCTGGCGGGGGGATCGGAGGTGACCTCGGTGGTGGATACCGCCTATCCGCCGAAGCCGGACGACTGCCCGATCGTCGTCTTCCGTTCCGGCCAGCCGGGCGGTGACTACCAGGTGGTGGCGCGGCTGACGGCGCGCATCGAGGGGCCGCCGACGCCCAGCGGCGACCTCTATCCGGTGCTGCCGGAGCTGAAGAAGCGCGCCTGCCGCCTCGGCGCCGACGCCCTCGCCGGCTTTTCCGTGCGCCGCAGCCCGCAGCAGCCGCTGGCGCTGGTCAGCGCCATCGCCATCCGCTTCCCACCCCCGGACGTGCGATAACCCACGTAGGGTGCTGCTGAGCGCAAGCGAAGCGCACCATCTGTGGGGAAGGGGGCGCGCCGGCGAGGGGCGGCGGCGGAACATTGGTGAACATCGCTTTGCTCAGTCCACCCTACGTCGGGGGGCTGCTGAGCGGCACCACCTGTTCGGAGGAGCGGATTTGCGGATCCATCACGTCGCCCTGTGGACGCCGGACGTCGAGGCGGCTGCCGGTTTCTGGGCCGATTATTTTGGCGCGGAGATCGGCGAGCGCTACGACAGCGCGCGGCGCCCCGGGTTCGTTTCCCGTTTCGTCCGCCTCCCCGAGGGCCCCGAGATCGAGCTGATGAGCGCGCCGGGACTGGCGCCGGCCGATCCGGTGGAACGCGAGCGCCAGGGCTGGGCGCATCTCGCCGTCGCCGTTGGCAGCGCCGCGGCGGTGCGGGAACTCGCCGCCCGGCTGGAGGCCGCCGGCCTGCTGGTCTCGCCACCACGGCTGACCGGCGACGGCTTCTACGAGGCGGTCGCCCGCAGCCCGGACGGCGCCCTGGTCGAGATCACCGCATCCTCGTGACCGGAGGGGGCGCCGCGTTCAGAATCCGGACGCGCTCATCCACCAGTCCGGGTGATCGACGGCCAGCGCCGCCGCCGCCGCCATCGCCGCGGCGCGATCGGCGCACACGCCGAAGCAGGTGGCGCCGCTGCCGCTCATCCGCGCCAGCAGCACGCCCGGCGTCATCGCCAGCGCCGCCAGCGCACCGCCGACGGCGGGCACCAGCGTCATCGCCGCCATCGCCAGGTCGTTGCCCCGCTCCGCCAGCAGCCCGGCGAGCGCGGCGGCGTCGGCCGGGGCCGCCGCGAAGCGGGCTGGTGCCGAAAAAGCGCCGGCGCGCGCCTTGAACACCGCCGGGGTCGGCAGCGGCACCCGCGGGTTGACCAGCACCAGTCCGCACGCCGGCAACGCCGGTGCGGCGGTGATCTCCTCGCCGATGCCGCCGACGAACAGCGGCCGGCGGTGCAGGCACATCGGCACGTCGGCGCCCAGCGCCAGCGCCAGCTTCGCCAGCGCCGCCTCGCCGATGCGCACGTCCCACAGCCGCACCAGCGCCCGCAGCACCGCCGCCGCATCGGCCGAGCCGCCGCCGACACCCGAGGCGACCGGCAGCCGCTTGTCCAGCCGGATCGAGGCGGCCGGCGGGCGGCCGGCGGCCGCGGCCAGCGCCCGGGCGGCCCGCACCACAAGATTATCGTCGCCGGCGGGGACCTCGGCGGCGAAGGGGCCGGTGAGGGTGAAGCGCAGATCCTCCGAAGGCGCGACGGTCACGGCATCGCCGTCGTCGGCGAACACCACCAGGCTGTCCAGCAGGTGATAGCCGTCGGCGCGGCGGCCGACGACGTGCAGGTAGAGATTGACCTTCGCCGGCGCCGGCTCGACGATGACCGCCGCCGCGACCGGCTCCCCGGCTGGCGTCGTCACGGCCGCTCGGCGCTCGCCGCCCGTAGCGGCCGCTCCGCCAGCTTCTGCTCGATCGCCGTCTTCAGCTCCGGTTCCGGCTTGTTGACCAGCGCCGCCTCCCACTGGAAGCGCGCCTCACGCTGCCGTCCCACCGCCCAGTAGGCATCGCCGAGGTGGTCGTTGATGGCCGGGTCCTCGGGACGGATCTCGACCGCCCGTTCCAGCTGCACCACCGCCTCGTCGTGGCGGCCGAGGCGGAACAGCACCCAGCCGAGGCTGTCGATGATGTAGCCGTCGTTCGGCTCCAGCTCGACCGCCTTGCGGATCATCGCCTCGGCCTTGTCGAGGTTCTGGCCCTGCTCGACCCACGAGTAGCCGAGGTAGTTGAGGACGAACGGCTGGTTGGGCTCCAGCTCCAGCGCCTTGAGGAAGTCGGCTTCGGCGCGCGGCCACTGCTTGGAGCGCTCCAGGGCGATGCCACGGGCGTAGAGGAGCTGCCAGTGGCGCGGCTCCAGCGTGCCGCTGCGGGCGACCGCCTGGTCATAGGCCACCGCGGCATCGGCGAAGCGGTCGTGGCGGCGCAGCAGATCGCCCAACTCGCCATAGGGCTCGGGATCGTCGGGATGCTCGGCGGCCAGCTGGCGCAGCGTTGCCTGCGCCTCGTCGAAACGGTCGAGCCGATCGAGGTTGCGGGCGACACCAAGGCGGGCCGAGATCGCCAGCGGATCCTTGGCGTCGATCGCCTGGTAGACGCGGATGGCGTCCTCGAAGCGGTCGTCGTTCTCCAGCATGTCGGCGACGAGGATCTGCAGCGGCGGGAAGTCCGGCCGCAGGTAGAGGCCGAGCTGGCCGAGCGCCAGCGCGGTATCGCGGTTGTTCTGCCGGCCAACGATGCCGGCACCGTCGAACAGCGCCTCGGCGGCGCCGGCGCGGGCGTCGGTAATGTCGCGTGGCGGCGGCTTGCCCGACTTCAGCCGGGCCAGCGCCGGGTTCAGCAGGTCGGAGCCGGGATGCTGCTGCAGGTAGGCGTCGTAGACCGCCTGCGCCTCATCCTTATGGCCAGCGCGCTGCAGGATGCCGCCGGCCAGCACGGCGAGGCGCAGCCACGGCTCCGGCTGCGCCTTCAGGGCGGCGCGGATGTAACCAACGGCGGCGACCTCGTCGCCGGCGGCGTCGGCCATCCACGCGGCGTGGACGTCGGCGAGCAGCGTTGTCGCCGGGCTGCCGCGCAGCTTGTCCAGCGCCGCCTCGGCGCGGTCGCGGTGGCCGGCGCCGAATTCCGCCCACGCCTGCAGGACGGGAACGAGCACCGCGGTCAGCGGGCTCTGGCCGGCGCTGCCCAGTCGCTCGATGGCCGGCACGAAGCGGCCGGCGCGGATGTCGCCGGTGGCGACGACGATGTGCGCCAGCGGCACGCCGTCATCCTCGACCTTGAGGTAGCGCCGGGCGATATCGACCGCCTCGCCGACGCGGCCATCAAGGGTGAGCACCAGCCAGGAGCGGCCGAGCAGGATCGGGTCGTCCGGCGCCTTTCGCAGCGCCGCCAGCAGGAAAGTGGCGGCGTCACCCTCGTCGCCACCGATGCGGGCGTGCCGGGCGGCGAGGTAGTTGCCGGTGATGGTGGTACCGGGAACCACCGGCGGCGGCGTCACCGCCGCGGCATCGTCGCAGCCGGCAAGCGCCAGCAGCAGCACCGCTCCGCATGTCCAGCGGACGGCCCGGGAGGACCGGGCGCCGCCGGTCATGGGCATCGGTCACATGTTGGGATAGTTCGGGCCACCACCGCCCTCCGGCACCACCCAGTTGATGTTCTGCGTCGGATCCTTGATGTCGCAGGTCTTGCAGTGGACGCAGTTGGCGGCGTTGATCTGCAGCCGTTCGCGGCCATCCTCCTCGACGAACTCATAGACACCGGCAGGGCAATAGCGTGACTCCGGCCCGGCATAGCGGGCGAGGTTGATGTCGACCGGCACCGATGCGTCCTTCAGGGTCAGATGCACCGGCTGGTCTTCCTCGTGGTTGGCCCCGGAGATGTAGACCGACGACAGCTTGTCGAAGCTGACGACGCCGTCCGGCTTCGGGTACTCGATCTTCTGGCACTGGTCGGCCGGCTTGAGCTGCGCATAGTCATTGTGGTTCTTGAAGGTCCACGGTGCCCGGCCGCGGAACAGATAGGTATCCAGCGCCGAATAGGCAATGCCGAGCCACAGGCCGGCGTGAAAGGACGGGCGGACGTTGCGGACGCGGTAAAGCTCGTCCCAGACCCAGCTCGCTTTCAGCGCCTCGGGGTAGGCTTCCACCACCGGCGGCGGTGGCTCGGCGGCCAGCGCCGCGAAGACGGCCTCGGCGCAGACCAGCGCCGACTTCATCGCCGTGTGGGTGCCCTTGATCTTCGGGACGTTGAGGAAGCCGGCGGTATCGCCGACCAGGGCGCCGCCGGGGAAGACAAGGCGCGGCACCGACTGGTAGCCACCCTCGGCGAGGGCGCGGGCGCCGTAGGCGACGCGCTGGCCGCCCTCGAACGCCGGCCGGATTGCCGGATGAGTCTTGAACCGCTGGAACTCGTCGAACGGGCTCAGATAGGGATTCTGATAGTCGAGGCCGACGACGAAGCCCACCGCCACCTGGTTGTTTTCCATGTGGTAGAGGAACGAGCCGCCGTAAGTGTGGCTGTCCAGCGGCCAGCCGACGGTGTGCACCACCCGGCCGGGGTGATGCTGGGCGGGATCGACGTCCCACAGCTCCTTGATGCCGATCCCGAAGGTCTGCGGGCTGACGCCGTCGCGCAGGTTGAACCGGCTCATCAGTTGCTTGGTCAGCGAGCCGCGGCAACCCTCGGCGAAGATCGTGTAGGTGGCGTGCAGCTCAATTCCTGGCTGGTAATTCTCCGTCGGCTTGCCGTCGCGGCCGACACCCATGTCGCCGGTGGCGATCCCCTTCACCGAGCCGTCGTCGTTGTAGAGGACCTCGGCGGCGGCGAAGCCGGGATAGATCTCGACGCCCAGTTCTTCGGCCTGGGTTGCCAGCCAGCGACAGACGTTCCCCAGGCTGACGATGTAATTGCCGTGGTTGTGCATCTGCGGCGGCGTCGGCAGGCGGAACGCCTTCTTCTCGGTCAGAAACAGGAAGCTGTCGTCGCCGGCGGGGGTGACCAGCGGCGCGCCCCGCTCGCGCCAGTCCGGGATGAACTCGTCAAACGTGCGCGTCTCGATGACGGCCCCGGAAAGGATGTGGGCGCCGATTTCAGCACCCTTCTCGACCAGGCAGACGCCGATCTCCCGGCCGTGCTCCTGCGCCAGTTGCTTCAGTCTGATGGCAGCGGTCAGGCCAGCCGGCCCGCCACCCACGATTACCGCGTCGAATTGCATCGATTCGCGGGCCATGGCATCTCCCCGCATTGCGAACGCTCCTTCACCAAGCGCGGGTTATAGCATAGGGTTTCCGAAGCGGGCGGCAAATTCCTCCCCGTGACGTATCCGGACACCCGTCGCCGATGCCCGATTCGCCGATTCTTGATCCCGCCGGCGTGCTGCACTGGTACCTCGAAGCCGGTGTCGACGAGGCGATCGGCGAACAGCCGGTGGACCGCACCCAGCCCTGCGAATCAGTTGCAGATTTGCGGCCCGCAACCCCGCTGCGGCAGCCGCAAAAGCCTGCTCCGCCGCCTTTCGACCGGGCCTCGCCGCCGCTGCCGGCGGCCCCCCGCCGGGCAGCCGGGGCGGGAGCAGCGGCACCGGGGGGGATCGCGGCGGTTGAGAGCGCGGTGAGCCTCGCGGCGCGCACCCGCACCCTCGACGAGCTGCGGGAGGCGCTAGCCGGCTTCGATGCCTGCCCGTTGTCGGCCACCGCCACCCGCCTTGTCTTCGGCGATGGCAACCCGCAGGCCCGCGTGGTGCTGATCGGCGAGGCACCCGGCGCGGAGGAGGACCGGCGCGGCCTGCCGTTCGTCGGCCCGAGCGGACGGCTGCTCGACAAGATGCTCGCATCGATCGCCCTCGATCGCTCCAGCGTCTTCATAACAAACACGATTTTCTGGCGGCCGCCGGGCAACCGCAGCCCCACCTCGACCGAGGTGGCGACGTGCATGCCCTTCGTCGAGCGGATCATCGAGCTCATCGATCCCCCCCTGCTGGTCGCGCTCGGCGGGCCGGCGGCGGTGGCGCTGCTCGGTGTGGCGGAGAGTGTCGGCCGGCTGCGGGGCCGCTGGTTTCCCTACCAGACGCCGCGGATGCCGCGTCCGATCCAGGCGACGGCGCTGTTTCATCCGGCCTACCTGCTGCGCTCGCCGGCCCAGAAGCGGCTTGCATGGCGCGACCTTCTGGCGATCAAAGGTAGAATTCGCGAGGACTGAATCGTTCTCGTCGTCCGGCGATTCCGGCGCAGCGTGTCCATCGCAGAACAACTATAAGATTTTTGCTTGCCCCCCAGCACGAGCCGTTGTTAGAAGGGCTCCAACATCACATTCCGGGGCAGAATATTGCAACGACTCCGCAGATTTGTCGGTATAGCCGGGTATTGTTCGTTGCTGGCAGCAATGCCCGCGGCGGCAGATATGCAAGTACCGGCAGGGTTCTCTCCACAATACTCGGACAGTCTGGATTCGACTGGGATCGTTGGTGAAACTGCGCTGGAACCGTCGGTCGGCGATCCGTCCGTTCTGATCCAGGGCGCACCGGCGGTACCTGACGACTCGGCCCCGATGGGCCGCAGCGGCCGTGCCTCTGCCGACACTGCCTGGGCGACCGGGCTGGCCTCGTGGCGGGCCGGGGACTACGCCGGTGCTGCCGGCTCGTTCGAGACCGCAGCGACGAACGGCCGCTCGCCCTGGTTCATTGCCGGCGGTGCCTTCTGGGCGGCAAGGGCGCACCTGTTCGCCCGCCAGCCCGATGAGGTCACCCGCTGGCTGAAGGTCGCAGCGGAGGCACCCCATACCTTCTACGGCATTCTGGCGCGCCGCATCCTCGGCCTGCCCATGCCCTTCCGCTGGGACCTGAGCGAGGCCGACAGGGCGGCGGTGGCGGCGGTCAGCGATTCGGCAGACGGCCAGAGCGCACTGGCGCTGATCGCGTCGGGGGATTACGCGAAGGCCGAGCGCATCCTGCGCAGCCTCGCCGGCGGCGGGCGCGGCGAGTTGGCGCACGGCGCCATGATCGTTGCCGAGAACGCCGGCATGGCGGACCTCGCCTTCCGGTTCAGCCGCCTGCTGGCATCTTCCGGCATCGACTATCCGCGCGCGTCCTACCCGATCCCGCGGTGGCGGCCGGAGGGCGGTTTCAGCACCGACCGTGCCCTCGTCTACGCGCTGATGCGGCAGGAATCGAACTTCAACCCCGGCGCTGTCAGCCGCGCCGGCGCGCGCGGTGTCATGCAGCTGATGCCGGCGACGGCGCGGTTCATCGCCCGCGCCACCGGCTATCCCGGTGGTGCCGCCCAGTATCGCCGCCCCGAAGTCAGCATCGCTCTTGGCGAGCGCTATCTGGAACTGCTGCTGGCCGATGATACCGTCGGGCCGGACCTGTTCATGCTGACCGCAGCATGGAATGGCGGGCCGGCCAACGTCGACCGGTGGCGGCGCAATCCAGAGGTCGCCGATGATCCGCTGCTGTTCATCGAGACCATCCCGTTTGGCGAGACCCGCGGCTTCATCGAGCACGTTCTCGCCAATCTGTGGATCTACCGTCACCGGCTCGGCATTGATTCGCCGTCGCTCGACGCCCTGGCGGCCGGCCAGTGGCCGAACTGGGATATCCCGCAGCAGAACACCGAGATTGCGGAACATGAGTAAGATCGCCGACGACCGGCCGTTCGTGCCGGTGAACATCGCTGTCCTGACCATCTCCGATACGCGCACGATGGAGACCGACGTCTCCGGCGACATCCTCGCCGAACGCATCGAGGCGGCAGGTCACCGCCTCGCCAAGCGCCAGCTCGTGCACGATGCGATGGATGCGATCGTGACCGCGCTGCGCGCCCTGGCTGCTGATCCCGGCATCGATGTGATCATCACGGCGGGTGGCACCGGCATCACCGGGCGCGACGTCACGCCGGAGGCGGTGCGGGCCGTCGCCGACAAGGAGATTGCCGGCTTCGGCGAGTTGTTCCGCTGGCTCAGCTACCCCAAGATCGGCACCGCCGCGGTGCAGAGCCGGGCGCTCGCCGTCGTCGCCCACGGCACCTACATCTTCGCGCTGCCGGGCTCGCCCAACGCCTGCCGGGATGGCTGGGACGAAATCCTCGTCCACCAACTCGACATCCGCTACCAGCCCTGCAACTTCGCTCAGTTGCTGCCGCGGCTCAAGGAGCGCTAGCCGCCTCGCCGGGCCGGCGGATCACCAGGGTCTGCCACTCCCCGAGATCAATCCGCCGCGCGAGGCGCAGGCCGGCCGCGCGGTGGGCGGCGAGCACGTCGGCACCGTCGCTGCGCAGCAGTCCGGCGAGGACGGCGGTGCCGCCGGGCGCGAGATGGCAGAAGAGTTCGCGGGCCAGCCGCTTCAGCGGCCGCGCCAGGATGTTGCAGACAATGAGGTCGAACGGCCGCGCCGCGGCGATGACCGGGCTGTGGTAGCCGGATGCGGTGATCGTCCGCACCAGCGGGCCCACGCCGTTGAGGCGGGCGTTGGCCTGCGCCACGGCAGCGGCGTGCGGGTCGATGTCGGACGCCAGCACCGGGCGGTGCCAAAGCTTCGCCGCAGCGATCGCCAGGATGCCTGATCCGCAGCCGAGGTCGAGGACACGCTGCGGACGGCGGCCGGTGATGGCGGCGAGCGCCAGCAGGCAGCCCGCGGTCGAACCATGCCGGCCCGAGCCGAAAGCGGTCGCCGCTTCAACGCGCAGCGCGATCGTCCCGGCGGGGCGGGCGGCGGGATCGCCGGGTTCGGCGATCCAGAAGCGGCCGATGCGGAACGGACGGAAGCGCTCGCGGTTCTCCGCCAGCCAGTCGCACTCAGCCAGCGGCTCAACGACCAGCGCCGGCGAGGCGATTCCCAGGCTGGCAGCCGCCAGCCCGAGCTGCGTCTCAAGCGGACCGGTCTGCGGCGCCGCCGCAGCGAGGGCGGTGATGCAGCATTTGCCCGCTTCCGGTACAGAGGACAGAAGCGCGCAGCAATGGGGCGCCAGCGCCGCCTCGAAGGCGGGCACTGCCGTCGCCGGTACGCGAAGACTGATGCGCCACAGGGCGGTCGTAACCGGATCCGGCATGAAGGTCGTTCGCCCCTGGTGTCCGCCGGAATGGTCGCGGCGCTCGCCGTTCAGGCAGACCCGGCAGGAGCCTCGGCGCAGCCGGACAGGCGGAGGAGGGCGGCAGGCTTCAGCCCCTCCGCCCCTCGATATTCGGCAGCTCCACTCGGTCTCCGTCGGGCGGGGCAGAAAAGGTCGCGGGTGATGAACAGCCGCTGAAAGTAGCCGCCAAAAGACAACGGCCGTGATGGCCGGAGTGCCGCCTGTGTTGCCGCGTGGAGGGGAGAGGCTAGAAGCCTTCGCGTTCGAGGCGCTTGCGCTCCAGCTTGCGCGCCCGGCGGACGGCCTCGGCCTTCTCGCGAGCCCGGCGCTCGGACGGCTTCTCGTAGGAACGGCGCAGCTTCATTTCCCGGAAAATGCCCTCGCGCTGCATCTTCTTCTTCAGCGCCTTCAGGGCCTGGTCGACGTTGTTGTCGCGGACGATGACTTGCACGGCGGCTTCGCTTCCCTTTCAATGTACGGAAAATCGTATGGAAGCCGGGTGTGTAGCACACGACAGCGGCGGTGGGAAGTCCGCGCACGCACCGGGTGCGTCTGCCGCGCTCGGTTCCCCTCGCTGCCCGCTGGCTAAAGGTTGCCATACCCGTCTCGGCATACGACATTCGACGCAAGGACGGAACGCAGCACATGGCGATCCTGAAGATTGCCCGGGCCGGTCACCCGGTATTGGCAAGGCGGGCGGAGCCGGTGGATGACCCCGCCGACCCGGCGGTCGCCCAGCTGGTGGCCGACATGGTGGAGACGATGGCGGACGCCGGCGGGGTGGGCCTCGCCGCGCCCCAGGTGCATGTCGGTCTGCGCGTCATCATCTTCTTCGTGCCGCCGCAGCGAGCCACCGATCCGGAGGCCGCCGAAGGCGAACCGGGCGGGCCGGTGCAGCTCACCTGCCTGATCAACCCGGAGATCGAGCCGCTCGATCCGGCCACCGAAGAGGACTGGGAGGCATGCCTTTCGGTTCCCGGTCTGACCGGGAAGGTTCCGCGTTTCCGTCGCATCCGCTACCGCGGCCTTGCGCTCGGTGGCGAGAGGATCGAACGCGAAGCCGAAGGGTTCCACGCCCGCGTCGTCCAGCATGAATCCGATCACCTCGATGGAATGCTCTATTTCCG
>JBDHSN010000004.1:0-41920 GCA_039808105.1 Rhodospirillales bacterium | reverse complement strand
CGCATCGACGGCCTGGAGCGCATCGACAAGGTGGTGGACATCGATCAGTCGCCGATCGGGCGGACGCCGCGCTCCAACCCCGCCACCTACACCGGCTGCTTCACGCCGATCCGCGACTGGTTTGCCGGGCTGCCGGAGGCGAAGGCGCGCGGCTACCGCCCCGGCCGCTTCTCCTTCAACGTCAAGGGCGGCCGCTGCGAGGCCTGCCAGGGCGACGGCGTCATCAAGATCGAGATGCACTTCCTGCCCGACGTCTACGTCCAGTGCGACGTCTGCAAGGGCAAGCGCTACAACCGCGAGACGCTGGAGATTGCCTTCCGCGGCAAGTCGATCGCCGAGGTCCTCGACATGACCGTCGAGGAGGCGGCCGAGTTCTTCAAGGCGGTGCCGGTGATCCGCGACAAGCTGGAGACGCTGCGGCGGGTCGGCCTCGGCTACATCCACCTCGGCCAGCAGGCGACGACGCTGTCCGGCGGCGAGGCGCAGCGGGTGAAGCTGGCCAAGGAGCTGAGCCGGCGGGCCACCGGGCGCACCGTCTACATCCTCGACGAGCCGACCACCGGCCTGCACTTCGAGGACGTGCGCAAGCTGCTGGAGGTGCTGCACGCGCTGGTCGAGCAGGGCAACACGGTGATCGTCATCGAGCACAACCTCGAAGTCATCAAGACCGCCGACTGGATCATCGACCTCGGCCCCGAAGGCGGTGCCGGCGGCGGCCGCCTCGTCGCCGCCGGCACCCCGGAGGACGTGGCGGCGAACCCGGAGAGCTTCACCGGCCAGTACCTCTCCCCTTACCTCGCTCGCACCAGGGCGCGCAAGCGGGCCTGAGGCACGCCCTCTTGCCCTCTCCCTCTCGGGAGAGGGAGGGGCCCACCGCGAATGCGGTGGGAGGGTGAGGGTGTCCCCACCGAAGCCGTTGCCCCGCCCCCGCGACCAGCGCAGGATGAAACTCCAGCAGGGAGGAACGCATCGTGCTGGCGAAGATTCTGGCGGACGGGCGCGAGCGGCATCCCGACAAGGCGGCGCTGGTCGCCGGCAGCGAGACCTTGAGCTATGCCGAGCTGTTCCGCCGCAGCCACGCGCTGGCCGGCGGGCTGGCGGCACGCGGCATCGGCGCCGGCGACCGCGTCGCCTTCCTGCTGCCGAACGGCGTCGAAATCGTCCTCTGCTACTATGCCTGCTTCATCCTCGGGGCGATCGCGGTGCCGCTCAACGTGCGGTTCCCGCCGGAGATGATCGGCTACGTCCTCGACCACAGCGAGGCGCGTCTGCTGATCAGCGAGCCGGGGCTGTTCGGCGGCATCGCCGCGATCCGCCCGGACCGACGCATGCTGCAAGCGGTCTGCCTGGTCGGCGGTAGTGGCGACTTCGCCGCCGAGGACTTCGGCGACCTGCTGCAAGCCGGCGCCGCCGCCGACCGGCGTTCGGATGCCGGCCAGCCGGCGGCGCTGTTCTACACCTCGGGCACCACCGGAACACCGAAGGGGGTCATCCACACCCACGGCAGCCTCACCGGCGCGATCGCCAATCAGATCGCCGGCATCGGCCTCGGCGAGCGCGACAGGACGCTGATCGTGCTGCCGGTCTGCTACCTGATCGCCTTCGGCTCGCAGATACTGCCGTTCCACGCCGTCGGCGCCACCAGCGTCGTGCTGCCAGGCTTCGAGCCGCAGCAGACGCTGGCGGCGATGCGCACCCACCAGCCGACCAAGCTCTACGGCTTCCCCAAGGTCTACCACGAGCTTGCCGACGCGGCGCAGGCCGGTGGCGGCGAGGCCGGCGGCCTCGACTTCTGCTTTTCCGGCGGCGAGGCGATCGCGGTCGCCCTGCAGCAGCGCTTCAGGGGCGCCTTCGGCATCGAGGTCTGCGAAGGCTGCGGGATGACCGAGCTGCACATCTACAGCCTCAACCTGCCGCACGGCGCGAAGAAAATCGGCTCGATCGGCCGGCCGCTGGCCGGCATGGAGGTGCGGCTGATCGATGAGCAGGGGCAGCCGGTCGAAGGCGCCGGCGTCATCGGCGAGATCCTCGTCCGCGGCGCCAGCATGACCGCCGGCTACTGGAAGAACCCGGAACTGACCCGGCAGGTGATCCAGGACGGCTGGTTCCACACCGGCGATCTCGGCCGCCGCGACGCCGACGGCGACTACTGGTTCTTCAGCCGCCGCGCGGAGGTCATCCGCCAGCACGGCCGGCTGGTCTCGCCGCTGGAAGTGGAGGCGGCGCTGTACCGCCATCCGGCGGTGCAGGAGGTCGGCGTTGCCGGCATTGCCGACGGCGCCGGCGGGCAGTGGGCCGTCGCCCACGTCGTCCGCAAGCCGGGGGCGGCCGTGGACGAGCGGACGCTGCTCGACTTCCTCGCCGCCGAGCTCGGCGCCGACAAGCTGCCGCGGCAGATCGTCTTCACCGACCGCCTGCCCTACGGCCTGACCGGCAAGATCGACCGCCGCGCCCTGGCGGCCCGCCCACTCGAAGCGCCGCCGCCCCCGTCGGCCGGCTGAGGACCGGTCGGGATCGAGGCCAAGCCGCCAAGGGAGCATCCTTTCCCTCACCCTCCCGCTTTCGCGAGCCCCCCTCTCGCGCGAGGGGAGAGGGAACCTGCGGCCGCCACACCCATTCCCCTCTCCCTCTCGGGAGAGGGAGGGGCCCACCGCGGCAGCGGTGGGAGGGTGAGGGTGGCGGCGCGCTACGGCTCGGAGCCGTGGGCGCGGGTTTGCCAGATGGTGGCGATGAAGGCGCCCTTGGCGCGCGGCAGGATCAGCAGCGACAGCGCCAGGGCCAGCAGCGGCCACAACGCCATCGACGCCCAGAACGGCAGCAGCCCCTCGGACTCGACCGCCATCGCCAGCGGCACGATGATGTGACCGACGATGAGGATGGTCAGCCACGGCGGCGCGTCGTCGGCGCGGATGTGCCCCCACGGCTCGCCGCAGACCGGGCAGACGTCCACCTGCTTCAGGTAGCCGCGGAACAGCTTGCTCTTCCCACAATTGGGGCAGCGCCCACCGAAGCCGCGCCCGACCGCAACCAGGAACGGCGGGCGGACGCGGCGCCGTGTTGGCGCCGGCGCCCGCGAGGCATGCACATCGAACACGTCGTTTCCTCTTCTCCGGACCCGCCGCCCTCAGGCGAGGAAGATCCGTTCCAGCGCGCTGCGCGCCACGTTGCCGCCGCCATCGACGGCCTCGATGAAGTAGCGGACATCGCCCGCCCCCACCGGCAGCGCCGCGGTGTAGTAGGTTGCCGTCACCGCGGCGCCGGTCTGCGAAGGATAAGGGCCGCGGTCGGTCATCGCCAAGCGGCTTTCGGTGCCGCCGGCGCGCAGCACCAGGGTGACGCTGGCGAGGCCGGCGACATCGGCGATGAAGGTGTGCACCGTGCCCTGCCGCGGCGCGTCCTCCAGCCGGCCTTGCCCCCACTTCTTGCCGCCGGGGTTCTCCGGCGTCACCCACGGCGCGAAGATGGTGGGCGCCGTCGCATCACCGCCGGCGGCCAGGATGCCGTCGATCGAGGGCCGGATTCGCGACCAGCCGAGATTGGCGGCGTTGGTCACCTGCTGGTCCCAGACATGCTGGCCGGTCCAGTACCAGTAGCAGCTGGTCTCGGCACACAGCATCAGCCGCTGCGCCTCGGCCAGCAGCGGATGGCCCGGCTCGGCGTCCTCCAGGGTGTGGACGGCGTTCTGGAAGGCGGTCAGCACCGCCCAGGAGTTGAGGTCGGGCGAGTACGGCTGGTCGTAGCGGCTGAACCACTTCATGAACTGCGGATCGCCGTTGTCGGCGCCACTCCACGAGCCGGGCTCGATGTGGCAGGCGCGCGCCGGATCGGGCGGGAAGCGCTGCAGGTAGTCGCCGATGGCGGTCAGCTCGAAGCGCGGATCGCCTTGCAGCCACTCCACTAGCCCACCGGTGTTGTGGTGGTAGTAGCTGTCGGCGCCGCCGCCGTGGTTGTCGCCGTCGGAGTGCAGCAGGAAGAACGGCGGATGCTTTGGATCGTACGTGCCGGTGGCGACGATCTGGTCGTAGACCTGCCCCAGCACGCTTCCGTATTGCAGCGCGCCGAAGCCGCCGCGGGCGTCCTCGTTGCCGATGTAGCGCTCGGCCGGAACGGCGATGACTTGGTGGCTATTGCCGTCGGGATCTTCGTAGGCGACGTATTCCGGGCGCAGCAAGGACGGGGCGATCTGCGAGCCGGCCCAGATGTTGTGCAGCTGCAGCCAGTCGTCGGCCGGCGGATTGGCCTGCTCGGCCGGGTTCGGCGGCAGCATGCCTTCGTTCATCCCGGCGTAGGGGTAGTCGCGGCAGGCGCGGAAGCGGTGGATGGAATCGTAGATCACCGCCTCGATGCCGGCCTGGCGCAGCGCCGGGATCATGCGCACGTGGAACGCCGTCTCCGGCGGGAACAGCACCGGCTCGGGATCGACGCCGAACGCCTCGCGGATGATCCGGCGATGCCAGTCGATCTGGCGGACGATGTTGCGGGCGGGGATCAGCGCCATCAGCGGATGGAAGAAGCCGAAGGCGGTGAAGGTGACGCGCGGGAAGCCGGCGGTGGTCTTCTCGCCGGCAATGCCGCGCAGCGCGCCGTTCCAGCCGGCGAACCGCCCACCGCACAGCCCGTCACGGCCGCAGCGGTCGAGCTGTTCGATCAGCGAGCCGCTCCAGCTGGTGGAAAGCCCGGCGTGCGGCAGGCCGCCGCCGATGTACTGGCGCACCGCGGCCGGCACGAAATCGGTGTAGTTGCCGCCGCGCGAGCCGAAGATGCCGTCCTTCTCGCCGTCCCAATAGTTCCAGTCGGTGGTGTTGTAGTACGGCTGGTGCATGTGCTTGTGGATGCCGAAGTGCAGGCGCACCTGCGCGGCGTCCGGCCCGGCGCTGGCGACGGGACGTACCGGCCGCGGCGCCGGCTCTACCCGCAGCCGGGCGAACGCCTTGACCCAGTCGCCGCCGCCGGCCTGACTGATGTCGGCCTTGCGGCAGCCTTCCACCTGCACCTCCAGCTCGCCCGGACCTGAGAGGCCGGCGGGAGCGTCGGCAATCCAGTCGACATTGCCGGCATCGGCGGCGGGGGCCGGCCGCAGCGCCGCGCCGTTGATCAGACGCTCGCGACCCTGGGCGCGGACGATGACCTGCGGAAACGGCACGTCGCCATCGGTCGTGAACGCGATCTCGAACGCCGGCGTCCGCCCCGACGGCTCGCAGACCAGCGCCGGCGGCAGGTCGATACGCACGATTCTGGTAAAGACGGCCATCTGGTTTTCCCCTGTTGCGATTCGGACGGATGGACGCAGGCCCGGCTGCGGTCGACAGCGGGCCGGAGACTCGTCCCCGGCCCGCGGCAAATCAAGCGCGTCCTGCGGAATCCGCGCCCTGCGACCGGTCAGTCCGCGCGTCCGGCGCCAGCAGTGCGGTGAGCTGCCGGGTCAGGGCGCCCTGCGAGTACGGCTTGAGCAGCCAGGGCATTTCCTTCTTGCCGGGGTCGGCAAGGACGGCATCGCGGGCGTAGCCGGTGGTGAACAGGATCTTGATGCCCGGCAGCAGCTCCTGCGCCCGGTCGGCGAGCTCGGCGCCACTCATCCCCCCCGGCAGCTCAATGTCGGTAAACAGCAGATCGACATGACGCTGCTGCAGCAGCGCCAGCGCATCCTCGCCACTCTCCGCCTGGAAGATGGTCAGCCCCAGCCGGCCCAGCATCTTCACCGCTACCCGCCGCAATTTCGGCTCGTCCTCGACGAGCAGGACGGAGCGGTCGCGGAACTGGCCGACGTCGGCACTGACGTCGCTGCTCTGCCGGGGCTGCCGGCCATCCCGGGCACGCGGCAGGAACAGGCTGACGCGCGTGCCGCGGGCGAGGTGGCTGTCGATCTCGATATGACCCCCCGACTGCTTGACGAAGCCGTAGACCATGCTGAGGCCGAGGCCGCTGCCCTTGCCCACTTCCTTGGTGGTGAAGAAGGGCTCGAAGGCATGGCGCACGACATCCGGCGCCATGCCGGCGCCGCTGTCGCATACCGACAGGACGACGTAGTCGCCGGCGGCGAACTCGTCGTACTGCTCCGCGTACGCCGCATCGATGGTCGCATTGCGGGTTTCCAGGGTCAGCATACCGCCCCGGGGCATTGCGTCGCGGGCGTTCACCGCGAGGTTCAGCAACGCCCGCTCCAGTTCACCGCGATCGGCGTAGGCCGACCACAGGTCGGCCGCCAGATCCTCGCGCACCCGGATGCCGCCGCCCAGCGTCCGGCGCAGCAGATCGGACAGGCCGCGAATGATCCCGTTGAAGTCGATGACGTCCGGCTTGAGCGGCTGGCGCCGCGCAAAAGCCAGCAGCCGGTGGGTCAGTTCGGCCCCGCGGTGCGCCGACCACAGGGCGTCCTCGATCAGCTCGCGCGGCGCGTTGTCGCCGTTCAGGCTCTCGTCCAATAACTCCAGGTTTCCGATGATGATGGCCAACAGATTGTTGAAGTCGTGAGCAATGCCGCCGGTGAGCTGGCCCAGCGCCTGCATCTTCTGCGACTGGCGAAGCTGCTCTTCCATCTCCTTGCGCTCGCTGATATCTTCTTTGACGCCGACGTAGTGGGTGACCCGGCCAGTTGTGTCCTTGACCGGCGCGATTGCTGCCATCTCCCAGAATAGCTGGCCGTTTTTCTTCCGGTTAAGGAACTCGCCGCGCCAGACATGGCCACTTGTTATCGTCTTCCATAGCTTTGAATAGTCCTCGACATCGGTGCGTCCGGACTTCAGCACGCGGGGATTGAGGCCGATCGCTTCTTCACGGGCGTAACCGGTGGCTTCGCAGAACTTGGGGTTGACGTATTCGATGGTGCCGTTGGGCGAAGTGATGACCACCGACGACGGGCTCTGCTCGATTGCCTGCCATAGCGTGCGCAGGTCCGCCTCGGAGCGCCGCCGGTCGGTAACCTCCCGCGCATAGACCGCGACTTCCTGAATGTCCCCTTCCGGCCGGCGAACCGGATAGAACCACAGGTCGAACCATCGCGACCGGATCTGCAGGTCGTAGTGCACCATGTTGCCGGTCTCGACCACGCAACGGACGGCGGCAAGGCGCTGCGCCGCCTCCTCCGGCGGCAGGACCGTGGCGAGGGTCGCCCGCAAGGGATCGGCGCCGGCACAACGGCGGGCAAGGCGGTCGCGAGCGGCCTTGTTGATCGCGAGGATCTGTCCTTCGCCGGATACCAGCAGGATCTCGTCCCGGCTGGCATCGAGCAGCGCGCGCATGCGCAGCTCGCTCTCGCCCAGCGCGTCCTGCGCCTGCTTGCGCAGACTGACGTCGCGCATCACGGAAATGACGTAGAGCGGCTCGCCGTCGTCGCCGCGCTGCAGGGCGTTGGTTACGTTGATCCAGACGATGCGGCCATCCTTGTGGAAGCAGCGCTTCTCGAGCGTGTAGGCGTCACTCTCGCCGCGGATCAATTCCTGGAACTTCTCGACGGCGACGTCCCTGTCCTGGGGGTGGGTGATCTCGTCAAACCGCCGCCGTTCCAGCTCTTGCCGCTGGTAACCGAGAATGACACAGAACTGCTGGTTGAGCAGTTGCCAGGAGCCATCCAGGCCGAGATGAGCAATGCCGACCGCGGCGTTCTCGAACGTTCCGCGGAAGCGGGCCTCGCGCTCGCGGCTGTGCTCCTCGGCCAGCTTGCGTTCGGAGACGTCGTCGAACAGGGCGACGACCTCGCCGCTTGGCAGCCGGTAGATCCAGTTCTCCCGCCACTCCTCGCGCGTCGCGTCCCGGTACAGGCGCGCCGGCAGCGCCTCGGGCTCGCCGCTGCGCCATACTCGCGCCAGCACGTCCACCAGCCCGAACTCACGTATCCCGGGATAGATCTCCGTAAGTCGGCGGCCGATCACGTCGCGCCGTTCCAGCCTCTCGCTGGCCTCGGCCCCCCGGTTGAAGTCGCGGAAGACGAAGTCGGCGCCCCCGTCCACCGCTGCATAGACGGCAACACCGACTCCCATGTTGTCGAACAGTTGCCGGTATCGGGTCTCGTTGTCGCGCATGCGGCGGATGATCGGGCCGCTCACCTTCAGCGTCAGCCATGTCGCGCCGGCAGCAACCACCAATGATGCAGCGGTCGCCAGCGCCGCGGCGCGCAGGTAGCGTCGGGCGATTTCGCCGATATCGATTTTGGCAACGACCCCGAGCTCGGTGCCCGGCACGGGCTGATAGGCAGCCAGCACCCATCGGCCCGACTGGTCCCGCCCAGCCATCGTGCCGGAGCCGCCGTCCAGCGCCGCCTGCATCGGCTCGCCCGGCGGGCGGTCGAGCGATTCGGACGGCTGCCGTACCGGCCGGGCCGGCGACAGCCAGATGATGTCGCCGCCATGGCGCCGGGCGACATCGATTGCACCGGTCTCGCCGAGGGCGGCCTCGCGCAATTGGCGTTGCGATTCGATCAGTGCCGCAACGTCGGGAGCACGGTCGGCGAGCGCCTCGACCAGCGCCACCTGGGCGCGCGCCGTGGCCACCAGCCGAGCGCGCTCCCGGGTCAGCGTCGTCTGGAAGAGGATTGCCAGCGTCGACACTTCGACCGCAATGACAACCGCGATCATGATCAGGATCAGCGTTACCAGGCGCCGATTTTCGCGCATGATCGACCCGCTTGCTGATGCCTTCGTCCTGGGAATCGCTTCCAGGACGTTTGACTCGAGGCGGCTAAGGGCACGACAACGAGTTGCCACCCCATCGGCCCTTGCCCATTATTCAATCCTACCGCGGTGCAAAAACCGGAAGGAGTGTTTTTCGCGCCATGGTCGGTTGCCGGAATGGCGATGCTACCAGGGCAACTCTTCCCCGTCGTAGTTGAAGCTCCTGCCGCTGTCGCGCAGCGTCAACCGGCCGATGACGTCGCGCATCCCGGCGACGCTTTCGAAGGGGTCCAGCATCGCCGCCGAGCCACCCATGTCGGTGCGCACCCATCCCGGATTGAGGGCACAGACAATGATCTGCCTGCTCCGCAAATCGATCGCGAGGCTGCGCAGCACCGCATGCAGCGCCGCCTTCGAGGATCGGTATATGTAGGACCCGCCGGAGGTGTTATCGCCGATGCTGCCCATCAGGCTGCTGACGCCGATCACCGTCCGCAGGCCGCTGCGCAGAAGGTTGGGGACGAACACCGCTGTCACCTTCAGCGGCGCCATGACGTTCACCCGCATCACCTCCGGCCAGGCGGCATAATCGATGCTGTCGTAGCGGGTCACCCGCGGGCCGTAGATGCCGGCGTTGTTGATGAGCAGATCGACCGGTACCGCCGCAAGCCGGCGGCCCAGTGCCTCGATACGCGCAAAATCGGTGACGTCGAGCGCTTCGGCGCGGACGTCCCCCTGTAGCGCCGCCAGCGCCGTCGCCTCCCCCGGACGACGACAGGTGGCGATCACGGACCAGCCATCGGCGGCGTACTGCTTGGCGAACTCAAGACCGATGCCGCGATTGGCGCCGGTGACCAGACAGGTGGGCATCAGCCTTCTCCGCCACCGGCCCGGCCGCCATGGCCGCCGGTGGCCGTCCGCCTTGATTCGAGCCCCTGAACTATACGCACCGCTGGCGGACGGGCAAGTAGCGGCTATCCGCCGCCTCCGCGGCGGCAGTCCTTCGCGGAACACGTGCACCGGGCGAAATTCCGTTGTCTGTGCTCGCGTTCGGCCGTATGAGTGACGATGATTGCCGGCCGTCGGCAGGCGCTTCGCTGTCGCTGCGACGGGCGGCCGGCGGGTTTCCCGGGGGGGACTGAACACCGGGAGCGGCATTTCTCACGTTCATCGCCAAAGGGGCCTGAAAGACATCATGCTGCACCATCGCACCAAAGCATCGACACTTGCGGCGGCGGTTGTGACGCTCGCTTTCCTTGCTGGCTGCTCGTCGGACTGGTCGAAGGCGAATCCGGAAAACCAAGGCTACCAATGGCAGGGTCAGGGTGAGCCGAACAACTTTGGCGGCGCTTACGACTTCTGCCGCAACACCGTCGGTGATGAAACCTCCCTGCAACGTCAGCAGGTGGGTGGACCGCTGACGACCATGACCGGCGGCCCCAACATCATTCCCGGGGACAAGCAGACCAGCATGTCGCCGCGCGGCACCGCCGCCAACCGCCGGCAGTTCAACCAGTGCATGGCGAGCCAGGGCTGGGTCGCGCCGGAGCCGACGCCGGAGTCACCGCAGCTTTTCTAACCGCACGATCCTGAGGCGCCCAGCTTTGCCCGGGCGCCTCGCGCCGCCTCACTTGGGCTAGTCGCTTTGCATTCGTGTCGCGAGTTCGAGGTCGAGCGGCTCGAAGCTGTCGCGCTCCGGCACGTAGACGTACATGTTGCCGTCCTCGAGATCGAAGCGCCAGCCATGGATGCGCAGGCGGCCCGCCTCGACGCGTTCATTGATCCACGGGAATGACAGCAGGTTGGCCAGCGACGTCTTGATCGCCTCCTGCGTCAGAATCCGCAGCCGCACCTCGATCGGCTGCTGGCGCGCCACCAGCAGGGTTCGCCGCCGCGCCTCGTCGGTGATCTGCATCCAGTGGTGGATAAAGGTGTGCTCCCGGTCGAGCGCCGGGTCACCGGTCAGCAGCGCCTTGATGCCGCCGCAGCCGGAATGGCCCAGCACAATGATGTGCTCGACTTCCAGGTAGACGACGGCGAACTCGAGCGCGGCGCTGGTGCCGTGGCGGCCGATATCGACATCGCACGGCGGCACCAGGTTGGCGACGTTGCGCACCATGAAGAGGTCGCCGGCCTCGGCGTTGGTGAGGATCGCCGGATCGACCCGCGAGTCGGAGCACGCGACCATCATCACCTTTGGTTGCTGCTTGACGGCGAGCTTCTCGAAGAACGTCCGCTTCGACTGGAACGTTCCGCGCTGGAACTCCAGGAAGCCTGTGGTGATCTTCCGTAACGGCATCCCTGGCTCCCTTCCCGCCGCTGGTCTGCTGCCGGCGTTCTTCCGGGTTAGCACGCCGAGCCTCTGCCGGCAACACGGGGGCGCATCGCGTCTCCACTGCGGCTGCCGCATTCCTCGCGGGGGGCTGACGCCCCCCGCCGTATCGCCCGCGAGCCAGACCTGAGCTCAGCGCCGGACCCGCTCGATGTCGGCACCGCAGGCGGCGAGTTTCGCTTCCAGCCGTTCGTAGCCCCGGTCGAGGTGGTAGACGCGGCTGATGACGGTGGCGCCGGCGGCGGCAAGACCGGCGAGGACGAGGCTGACCGAAGCGCGCAGGTCGGTTGCCATCACCGGGGCGCCGGACAGCGCCGGGACGCCACGGACGATCGCCGAGGCTCCATGCACGTTGATGTTGGCCCCCATCCGGCACAATTCCGGGACATGCATGAAGCGGTTCTCGAACACCGTCTCGGTGATCATCGCGGCACCGCTGGCGGTGGTCATCAGCGCCATCACCTGCGCCTGCATATCGGTTGGAAAGCCGGGGAACGGCTCGGTCATCACATCGATCCCGGTGATCCGGCCGTTGCGGCGGGCGACGCGCAGGCCACCGTCAACCTCGGTGATCTCGACCCCGGCCGCCCGCAGCACGTCCGCCAGCGCGCTGATCAGCGCCAGGCTGGTGCCGCGGAGTTCGAGATCGCCGCCGGTAATCGCCGCGGCGACGGCATAGGTGCCGGTCTCGATACGGTCGGGCAGGACGCGATGGCGGGCTCCATTGAGCGCATCAACGCCGCTGATTCGCAGGGTGTCGCTGCCAATACCCTCGATTTGCGCCCCCATCGCCACCAGGCAGCGCGCGAGATCGGTGATCTCCGGTTCGCGCGCGGCATTCCGCAGCACCGTCTCGCCGCGGGCGAGGCAGGCGGCCATCAGGACGTTTTCCGTGCCGGTCACCGTCACCGACGGAAAGGTGATATCGCCACCGGTCAGCCCGGAGCGGGCGCGCGCTTCGACGTAGCCCTGCGCCAGCTCGATCTCGGCACCGAGCTGCGCCAGCGCCTTCAGGTGCAGATCAATCGGCCGGGTGCCGATGGCGCAGCCGCCCGGCAGCGAGACCCGGGCGTGGCCGGTGCGTGCCAGCAGCGGCCCCAGCACCAGCACCGAAGCCCGCATCTTGCGCACCAGATCATAGGGCGCGGTGACGTCGCGCAAACCGGCGGCGGACAACCGCAGCGTCATCCCGCAGGCATCGGCCGGCGACGGTTCCTCGGCGACTTCGCCACCCAGTTCGACCAGCAGGTTGGTCATGCTGGCGAGATCGACGACGCGCGGCACGTTCTCCAGCACCAGCGTCGAATCCGAGAGCAGGCTTGCTGCCAGCAGTGGCAGTGCCGCGTTCTTTGCACCTGATATGGGAAGAGAACCGGAGAGCGGCCGGCCGCCGCGCACTACGATGCTGTCCATCGCCCTCGTTCTTATCGCCTTTGCCGGCCAGATCTCCGCCGCGCCGCCCGCGGGATCCGACGGCGCGGCGCAGTGCAGAGGCGCAGAGGGGCTGCATCAACCCGGGGATGACGCGGCGAACCTCAGCCTGACCACCGCCGGCTTCTACGACAGGACTGCGGCTTCGGCAAGGTATCCGACACGCACCGCGTGCCCGCGGCCGCGACGCGGGACATCGGCCGGCCTCGCCGACGCCGATCTTTGCATGAGGCTTCGCGCCTCTGCCGGCCCTCCCCGGATGCGGGGAAGCCGGGCAGCGCCGAGGCTCAGGACCATACCTTCAGCAGGGCCCCGACGGCGCTGAGAACGCCGACGATGCCGGCCGCCTGCAGCCACAGCGCCCGGTAGATCTCCGATTTCAGCTCGGCCACTTCCGTTCGGACGGACGCGATTTCTCCCTTCAAGTCTGCCTTCAACTCCGCCTTCAGCTCGTTGAGGTCATGCTTGGTGGCCAGATCGGATGTTTCGCGCAGGCTGTCGGCCAATGCCTGGGCGGTATCGCCGGCCTGCTGCGGCGAAAAGCCGGCGCTCTCCAGCCGTCGGGCCAGCTTCAGGGTATCGAACGCAAGCGTCGTCATTCCCGCTATTCTAGCAGAGACTCCTATCCGAGACGACGCCCGCTCCCTCAATCTACCCCTTTTGGGAGGCATCTACCCCCCCCCTGCGCCCGTCGCGATTGCCTGTCGGCGTCGGCACCGTGTCAGAGCGCCACTGCTTGCGCCGGCCCTCGGGCAGAAGAAGCCGGGTTCAGGGAAAGAGCAGAGGACGCCAGGTGAACCAGGCGACGGCGGCGGCGAAAGAGATCAGCGTCATCGGCACGCCGCAGCGGGCGTGTTCGGCGAAGCCGAGGACGACCCCCACCTGCTTTGCCCGCTCGACGACAATGATGTTGGCAAGGCTGCCGACGATCAGCAGGTTGCCCGCCAGCGTCGACAGGCTCGCCAGCGCATAAAGGGTCCCGGTCGGCAAGTCCTTGAGCACGGCCAGCAGCAGCACGACGATCGGTACGTTGCCGATGGTATTGCTGCCGATCAGGGTCAGCGGCACCAGGGCCGGCAGGCCGCGGGGATCGAGGCCAGCTTCGGTGAACCCGGCGAGCAGTTCTGTGGGCAGGCCGGTTTCGGCCAGCGCCGCGGTGACGATGAAGAGGCCGGCAAACAGCATCAGCAGGTGCCAGTCGACAAGGCCGAGGATCTCCCGCGTCGCGAGGCGGCGGCTGAACAGCAGCACCGCGGCAATGATCAGCACCCCGGTGACGTGCGAGAGGCGGGTTGCGAACATCACCAGCAACGCTGCGGTGGCGACAATGGCCTTCCCGGTGCCGAACGGGTCCAGCCGGGGCCAGTCGATCGCATCATCGCGCGCCGCACCGTTGACGAAGCGCCGGCGCCAGACGGCCCAGACGACCGCGAAGACCGAGAGCAGCCCAACCGCAGCCGGCGGCCCGCAGACAAGGAGAAAGTCCCAGAAATCGAGCCGGCCGACCTGGCCGATGAGAATGTT
The DNA here is from genome assembly GCA_039808105.1 of Rhodospirillales bacterium. Taxonomy (GTDB): domain Bacteria; phylum Pseudomonadota; class Alphaproteobacteria; order Rhodospirillales; family Defluviicoccaceae; genus Defluviicoccus. Next base: position 28,027 of record JBDHSN010000004.1, on the reverse strand, counting down.
CTGCGGGTTGCCGATCACCGTCGCCGCCGAACCGGCATTCGCTGCGCCCGCCAGCGCGATCAGGTAGGGCCGCGGATCGAGACCGCGGCGCACCAGCCCGTTGATCAGCATCGGCGTCATCGCGAAGACGACCACGTCGTTGGCGAGCACCGCAGAGAGGACGCCGGCAACAGCGACGGTCAGCGCGAGGATCGTCGTCGGCGACGCCCGCAGGCCGGCGACGTGAGCGGAGCACCAGTCGTAGAAGCCGCAGGCGGCGAACTGCGCCGACAGGATCATCAGTCCGAACAGCACGATCAGCGTCGGAAAATCGATCGCCGCCAGCGCCGGCGCCCCCTCGATGACGCCCGTGGCATAGAGGATGATGGCGCCAAGGACGGCAATGCCGGTGCGATCCATGCGCAGCCACGGCCAGCGGCCCAGCGCCATGCCAATGTAGACGGCGACAAAGACGAGCAGGACCAGCGATGTGCGTTCGGTCATGGACGGCCCCGGGATCCTGGCCAGGACGATCTGTCCGACCGCGGCGGCCGGCGCGATCGCAACCGACGCAAGGTTGCCCCCGCTGGTCTAAGGGAAAGCAGTGAACCCCACATTAGCGGGCAACGCGGCCGGTGACAAATGCGCGCCGCCGGGACGACAGGACAGGACGGCCGTCAATACGAACACGCGTGGCGCTGCGCATGCCGGGTGGCGGCGGTGTCAGAGGGATGCAAAGACCAGCGTTGCGCGCCGGCCTTTGCATCCATGACCCCCGATGCAGCCCCTTCACCCCCCGAAGGCCAAGGCTGCACCGGCCCCCCTTGCCGGGATTCCCCGGCAAACCGTCGGTTCACAGCAGATAGGCGTGCACCGGTTCGGCAATGTTGCGCAGCGGCAACGGCCCCAGCGCCTTCACTTCGACCTCCGTACCCCCCAGATGATGGTAAGCGGCCCCCGATATGATCACGCCGCCCGGCGGGGCGTATGTCTGCAGCCGGGCGACGATGTTGACGCCCACACCGAAGATGTCGGTGTGCATGGCGATGACCTCGCAGAAGTGAACGGCGATGCGGAGCTTGAAGGCCGGGCCGCCCCCGGTGCCCGCCTCCAGGTCGCACAGGGTCCGCTGCACCTGGCGCGCCCACGCCACGGCATCGGCAACGTCGCAGAATTCCACCAGAAAGCTGTCGCCGATGGCGTTCACCACCCAGCCACTGTTGACCCCCACCAAGGGCTTCAGCACGTTGCGGCGCACCGCCAGCCAACGCGCAATCGTCCCCTCCTCGTCGTCGCACATCATCCGGGAGAACCCGACGACATCGGCGTATGCGACAGCGACCAGCCGGGTGGTACGCGCCGAGCCGTGCGGGAGGCTCATGTCCGGTACCAGGTGGCGAGATGCTCCGCCGGTCATCCTGCCGAGCAACGGCTTCGGTGGGACGCCGGAGCGGTCGGAAAGAAGCTCGCTCGGCTGCGGTAGCATCGCATTCTCCTCACCTTGCGTGGGCCTCGGCCTTGGCGGCTTTATCCAAGCCCCGGTTCCTGGCTGTTCGGCAGCAGAACCTCGATTGCCCACTTGATTCACCGGCTAGCGTAAGTGAGCGCCGTAAATGGCCGATGAATGCGATGTGAACGAAATGTGGTTGGGAACAGAAATGACCTCGGGCGTCCTCGTGTGAGGACCTGAGGCCGGATCCATGATCGCCGCGCGACCGCGGGCTCGCGTCGCCCGGCGGGTCCGGGCGGTTACGTCCGCCAGAAGGTGCGGGTCAGCGGGATGACGAGGATCAGGATCTCCAGGCGGCCGGCCAGCATCTCGATCGAGAGCAGCCACTTCGCCGGATCGGGCAGCGGCGCGAAGGTGCAGCAGGGGCCGGTGAGCGGACCGAGCCCCGGTCCCACGCCGCCCAGTGCCGTCGCCGAACCGCCGATAGAAGCCTCGAACGGCACGCCGCAAAAGGCGAGCAGCAGGGCAAAGCCGAAGAACGTCGTCAGGTAGACGTAGAAGTAGAGGGCGACGCCGGCGCGCACCGCATCGGCGACCGGCTGGCCGTTGTAGTTCACGACGAAGGTGCCGTGGGGATAGATCTGCCGGTGCGTCTGCACCCGCAGCGTCTCGATCAACACCCGCAGCCGGAACATCTTGATGCCCCCCGCGGTCGAGCCGGTGCAGCCGCCGACCAGCATCATCACCAGCAGCAGCAGCGGCGGGAAGCCGCCCCACTTGTCGAAGTCCTGCGACGAGAAGCCGGTGGTCGAGATCATCGAGGTGACGTTGAAGGTCGCCTCGCGCGCCGCATCGAGCAGCGGCGCGCCGCCCTCCACCACCCGCCACAGGAACAGGCTGGCGATGGCGAAGCCGATGATGCCGAGGAACAGCCGCACCTGGGCATCGCGGAGCAGCGCCTGCGGCCCTTGCCGCAACGCCTCCAGATGGAGGACGAACGGCATCGCGCTGACGACCATCAGCAGCGAGACCGTCCACTCGATCGCCGGGCTGTTGAACCAGCCGATGCTGGCATCATGCGACGAGAAGCCGCCGGTGGCGACCGCCGCCATCGAGTGGCCGATGGCATCGAAGCTGCTCATCCCTTCGATGCGGAAGGCGAGTGCGCCGAGTGCGGTAATGCCGACATAGACGAGCGCCAGCTTGGCCACGAGGTCGAACATGCGCGGCACGAACTTGGCGCTCTGCACCGACAGGTCGAGGACGAAGAGCTGCAAGCCGCCGATGCGCAGGAACGGCAGCACCAGCACCGCGAGGGTGATGAAGCCGAAACCGCCGAACCAGATCAGCAGCCAGCGCCACAGCAGCAACCCCTTCGGCGCGCCATCGAGGCCGACGATTACCGTCGAGCCGGTGGCGCTGATCCCCGACATCGTCTCGAACACGGCGTCGGTGTAGGAGAGGTGAAAGCTGGAGAACACGAACGGCAGGGCGCAGAAGGCGACGACGGTCAGCCATGCCGCCGGCGCCGTCAGCATGACTTCGCGAATCCCCAGGAAGTGGCGGTGGCCACGGAAGGCAAGCGCCATGCTCAGGCCGACGAACACCGCGATCGCCGAGCAGGTGATGAACACCCGGTAGTCGAGGTTGGCATCGATGATGTCGATCAGGGCCGGCAGCAGCATGGCGGCGCCGAAGCCACACAGGACGGTGCCGACGAAAAAGAATACCGCCGGCAGATCGATGGCGGGGGCCTTGCGAAAATCGTCGGTGAAGCGCGTGCTGGCCATCGGCCCCGCTGGCTTGCCGCCTTGCCGGACGGACCTGGATTTCCGGCGCCTGCCGCCGGCCGGCGCATCCTAGCCGGGCTGCCGGGCGGGGTGAAGGGCGGACGTGCGCGCGCCGGCGCTCAGTCGAGCGGCGTGACCTTCGGCCCCGTATCGCCCTCGAAGATCACCCGGAAGCGGCCGTCCTCGCAGGTGATGATCCAGGCCGGGCGGTCCGCCAGGGTTGCCGCCGGATCCGGCACAAGGCGGCTCGGGTGCTCGCAACGGGCACCGGTGACGCGCACCGCGGCAGCGATGATGGCAGTGTCGGTCTCCGCCGCGGGACCGGCGGGTGTGTCGGCGGCAACCGCCAGAGAGGGCTGGAGAAGCACGGCGAGGAAAAACAGCAGCAGGAACAAGCGGAACCCCCTCCGGCAATTGTCCCGAGAGTGCCGCAGCGGGCATCCCGGAACAAGGCTCGATGCGCGCCCCCACCGGCACTGTGGATCTTCGCCCGCCGCCGGCATAGGGTGCGCCGTCGTCCATCGCAGGACGGCGGCAGCAAGAGGGAAGGACGGCCATGGCGCTCGCAGCCAGCCCGCCGATGGAAGGCGAGACGGCGGCCCCGCTGATCCGCTGTCACGACTGCGACCTGCTGCAGGAGGTGCCGCCGCTGCCGGTCCACGGCAACGTCGACTGCGTCCGCTGCGGGGCCGGCCTCATCACCGCCAAGCCCGATCGGCTGGAACGGGCCTTCGTCCTCTATCTGACGGCGCTGCTCCTGCTGGTCATCGCCAACAGCTTCCCATTCATGGCGATGGAAGTGCAGGGGTTGCAGCAGTCGAGCCACCTGTTGTCCGGCGCTATCGACCTGTTCGGCCAGGGCATGTGGGAGGTCTCGATCGCCGTCATCGGCTTCGTCTTCGTCGCGCCGCTGGTCAAGATCATCACCGGCCTGCTGGTCGTCGGCCCCCTCGCCTACGGCCGCGGCTTTCCCCGTGCCGAGGCCCTTTACCGGCTGTTCGACCGCTTGCACCCGTGGGCGATGACCGAGATCTTCCTGCTCGGCGTCCTCGTCGCCTACACCAAGCTGGTCGATCTCGCGACCGTCGTCCTCGGTCCGTCGTTCTTCGCCTTCATCGTTCTGATCGTGGTGATGATCGCCGCCGACGCCAGCGTCGAGCCGAGCCAGGTATGGGAACGGCTGCGCCGCGCGCCGCGCCTCCCCGCCCCCGATCCGGCGCTGCGCCGCCGGCTGGTGAGCTGCCATACCTGCAGCCTGGTGGTGGAACTTCCCGAAGCGGCCGAGGAAGGCGATGCCCACGCCGAGATGGACTGCCCGAGGTGCGGCGCACCCCTGCACCGGCGCAAGCCCGAGAGCCTGTCGCGCACCGCCGCCCTGCTGATCACCGCGGCGCTGCTCTACATCCCGGCCAACGTCTATCCGGTGATGACGCTGCAGGCACTGGGCAGCGGCGAGCCGTCGACCATCGTCGGCGGCGTCATGGATCTGATCGTCCATGGCATGTGGCCGCTGGCACTGATCGTCTTCGTCGCCAGCATCCTGGTGCCGGTGCTGAAGCTGATCAGCATGGGCTGGCTGGTGCTGGCGACGCACCGCGGCTGGCGCTGGCGGCTGCGCGAGCGCACGCTGATCTACCGGCTGAATGAACTGGTCGGCCGCTGGTCGATGGTCGACGTCTTCGTCATCACCATCCTGGTGGCGCTGGTCCAGCTCGGCGCGCTGGCGCAGATCGTCCCGGGCATCGGCATCCTTGCCTTTGCCTTCGTCGTCGTGCTGACCATGCTGGCGGCGCTGACCTTCGATCCGCGACTGATGTGGGACGCCGCCGGCGCCAACGACGACGGCTGACGCCGCATCAGGGAATCAGCCGGTCGCGCTGGCGCAGCGCCGGGAACCAGCGAGCCCACAGGCCGGCCACCAGCAGCGTGCCGAGGCCGCCGACAACTACCGCCGGCACCGTGCCGATCGCCCACGCCAGCGTCCCTGATTCGAACTCGCCGAGCTCGTTGGAGGCGCCGATGAAGACGCTGTTGACCGCCGAGACCCGGCCGCGCATGTCATCGGGCGTGTCGATCTGCACCAGCGTCTGCCGGATGACGACGCTGATCATGTCGGCCGATCCCATGACGAACAGCAGCAGCAGCGAGACGGCGAGGCTGGTGGACAGGCCGAAGCCGACGGTGGCAACGCCGAAGACCGCCACCGCCTGGAACATCCGGTGGCCGGTCCGCCGGGTCAGCGGCCGCCAGGCGAGCAGCAGCGCCATCGACGCCGCCCCCAGCGCCGGCATCGAGCGCAGCAGGCCGAGTCCTTCCGGACCCACCATCAGGATGTCGCGGGCGTAGATCGGCAGCAGCGCCGTCGCTCCGCCCAGCAGCACCGCGAACAGGTCGAGCGAAATGGCCCCGAGGATGGCCGGCCGGCTGCGGATGAAGCCGATGCCGGCGACCAGCGTCTTCCAGCTCGTCTTCTCCGCCGACCGCCGGCCGGAGCGGTAGCGGATAGCGAACAGCAGGCAAAAGGTGACCGCGAACAGCGCTGCGGCGACGGCGAAGACGCGCGTGCCCCCGAAAGCATAGAGAATGCCTCCCAGCGCCGGGCCGACGATGGTCGCCGTCTGGAAGGCAGTCGAGTTCCAGGCGACGGCGTTGCCGAAATGCTCCGGCGGCACGAGGTTGGGGACGATGGCTTGTCCCGCCGGATTGGCGAAGGCGCGGGCGGTGCCGAACACCACCATCAGCGCGTAAACCGGCCACACCGCCTCGGCGTCGGTCCACAGCCAGAGGAACAGGCCGCCGGCGACGGCCATGCACACCGCGTAACAGACCAGCAGCACCGCCCTGCGGTCGAAGCGGTCGGCGACATGGCCGGTAATGAGGGCGAAGCCGATGGCCGGCAGGAACGACGCCAGCCCCACCAGGCCGAGCGCCAGCGGATCGGAGGTGCGGTCGTAGACCAGCCAGCCGATTGCGACCGTCTGCATCTGCAGCGCGGTCATCGACAGCAGGCGGGCAAGGCAGACAAGGGTGAAATCGCGGTAGCGGAAGGCAGCCCAGCCGGCCGACCGGTTCCTTTCTGAAGCAGCGTCCATGGCCATGGGGGGATCGTCGTTAAGGGTCGCGGCCCATGCGGCCGTCGGTTGCTTCAGAAGATAGTACCCCCGTCGCCGCGGCGAAGGATTAGATTGCGCAGGTAATCCTGCCTTGCGCACAGTCTCGGCATCCCTCGCCCGCCAACGGATGATACCGTCGCACCATGACGACAGCCGGTTCCCCGGATCCCGCCAGCGAGACGCCGCCATCCGGCCTTGAACCGCGGCTGCTCGCCGAGGCGGTGCGCGTGCACGAAGAGGCCATCGGCGCCCCGCTGCACGAGCCGCGCGCCGATGCGCAGGGCCGGGCGGCGGCCGGCGACCTGGAGCGGCGCATCATCGCCCGCGCCGGTGCCTTGTCTCCGGCTCCGGCGCTGCGCACCGCCTTCGCCAGCCTGCGCACGGCAACCCAGATCGCCGTTGCCGCCGGCTTGGTCGCCGCCCTGTTGGCCGGCAGCGGCGCCGCCCGGCTGGTGCTCGGTGCCTACGACGCCGGCCCGGTCAACTTCTTCCTGGCACTGGCCAGCCTGCTGGGTCTGCACACGATAATGCTGCTGGTCTGGCTGGTGTTCATGCTGTTCCACCCGGGCGGGGCCGCGGTCGGTCTGCTCGGCGGCCTCGTGCTGCGGCTGGCCCGGCGGATCGCGCTGTGGCTGAACCATGGCCCCCTCGAGGTGGCGGCACTGCGTGCGGCGGGCGTCGCCCTCGCCAACCCCCGGCTCGGGCGCTGGACCCTCAGCACCATCAGCCACTCGATGTGGCTCGCGTATCTCGCCGGCTGCCTCGGCATGGTGCTGCTGCTGCTCGGCACCCGCCAGTACGACTTCGTCTGGGAGACGACCATTCTGTCCGAGCGCGCCTATGTCGCGATCGCACGGGTGCTGGCGGCGCCGGTCGAGCTCCTCGGCTTCCCGGTGCCGGATGCGGCACAGATCAGCGGCAGCCGGTGGACCCACCCCGGTACCCTGTTCACCGGCCGCGAGCGCTGGGGCGGCCTGCTGGTCGGCTGCCTCGTCGTCTACGGCGCGCTGCCGCGGGTACTGGCCCTGCTGGTGAGCGTGGCCGGCCTGCTGCGCGCCCGCGCCGCCTACCGCCTGGACACCTCCCGACCGGGCTTCGCCCGGCTGCAGGGCCGGCTGGTCTCCCTCGCCCAGCCCGTCGGGGTGGTCGATCCCGACGATCCCGCCGAGCCTGAGCCGGAGGACGCGGCAGCACCGCCGGTGGCAGCGATCCGCGGCAGCGGCCCCGTCGCCATTCTCGGCCTCGAGATCGAGCCACCCGCCAGCGGCTGGCCGCCGGCCATCGCCAACGCCGACTGGTGGGACCTCGGCTTCGCCGAGGACCGCAAGAGCCGGCACGACATCGCCCGCGTGCTCGCCGCAGCAGAACAGCCGCCGCGCGCAGTGGTCGTCGCCTGCTCACTGGCGGCAACGCCCGACCGCGGCACCGGCGCCTTCCTCGCCAGCCTGGTGCAGGCCTCTCCTGCGCCGGTGGTGCTGGTGGCAACCGACGGCCAGCGGCTGCGCCAGCGGGCGCCGCGCGGCGAGGTCGAGCAGCGCATCGCCGACTGGCGGGCGCTGGCCAACCACGCCGGCATTGCCGGGGAGTTTATCCTCGATCTCGATCTCGACCATCTCACCGCCGACAGCCGGCAGCGGCTGAGCCGGTTGCTCGGCGATCGCAGCCAGCAGCCGCCGGTGACGGCGACGGCGCCCGCCGCGCAGCGCCTGGCACCGGCGTTCGATGTGATCGCAACTCACGCCGATGGCTGGCAGGGCGAGCCGGACATGGCGGAGCGCGCCGAGCTGCAGCGGGCGATCGCCCGGCTGTGGGAAGCCGATGGCGGCGGTACCGACTGGCGACGGCTGCTCGATCTGCGGCCCAGCGATCTCAGCCACCCGGTGCACAGCCTGAAGACGGCGGCGAGCCGGATGGTCGACCTGCTGCCGGTGCGCCTGCGCCTCGATCCGCGCTGGCTTGCCGCCGGCGCCGCCGGCGGCACGCTCGCCTGCATCGCCGCCGCGGCGGTGGTCGCGCCCGTCGCCATCACCGCCTTGCCGGCGTGGGCGGGACTCGGCGCTGCCTTGTCGGCCTTGCTGCCGAAGCGGGAGCAGCCGGCCGGCGCCGCGGCCGCCACGGCGGCCGTCGATCTCGGCCCCGCCGTCGATGCGGCAGCGCTGTTCGCCATGCTCCTCGCCCTGCAGGGGCAGGAAGAAACGACGATCGGGCGGGTGCTGGATGCGGCTGCCGGCACGGAGGCGCATCCCGCGCCGCTGAGCGGTCCGGCGGCGGTTCGCAGCCGGCTGGACGGCATGCAAACCCGCTTCGCGGCGGCACTCGCGGCGGAGGAGGCCGGCGCATGGCCCGCGACACGGCAAAGATGAAACGGCCAGCGCTGGTCGTCGCCGTCGTCGGTCATACCAACACCGGCAAGACCTCGCTGATCCGCACACTGACCCGGGATGCCGGGTTCGGCGAGGTCTCCAACCGGCCAGCGACGACGCGGCACGTGGAAGGCACGGTGCTGCTGGTGGACGGCGAGCCGCTGATCGAACTCTACGATACCCCCGGCCTCGAAGATCCGATGGGGCTGCTGGAGGAACTGGAGAGCCGGCGCGGCACCCGCCGCTGCGACTGGATCGAGGTCATCGAGGAGTTCCTCGCCGCCCCGCCCGCCCGGTTCGCCCAGGAGGCAAAAGCGCTCCGCCAGGTGATCGCCAGCGATGTCGCACTCTACGTCGTCGATGTGCGCGACCGGGTGCTGGGCAAGCATCGCGATGAGCTGGAAATCCTCGGCCGCTGCGCCCGCCCGGTCGTCCCGGTGCTGAACTTCACCGCCAGTCCCGACGCCCGCACCGCCGAATGGCGCGAGCACCTGGCGCGCATCAACATGCACGCGGTCGCCGAGTTCGATACCGTCGTCCTCGACGAGACCAGTGAGCAGCGGCTGTTCGAGAAGATGCGCACCCTGCTCGATCCCTTCCGGCCGACGCTGGACGCGCTCATCGCCGAACGGGCCCGGCAGCGGACGGCGGTGGTCCGCACCGCCGCCGGGCTGCTCGCCGACCTGCTCCTCGACGTCGCCGCCTGCCGGCTGCTGGTGCCCGAACAGGACATCGACCACCGGGACGACAGCCTGGAGCGGCTGAAGCAGTGGGTGCGCCAGCGCGAGCAGGAGTGCGTCAGCGCGCTGCTGGAGCTGTTCCGCTTCGACGACGATGACTGCGTGGCGGACGCGCTGCCGATCGCCGACGGCAAGTGGGGCTCCGATCTGTTCAGCCCGTCCAGCCTGCGCGACTTCGGCATCCGCGCCAGCAGCGGCGCCGCCGCCGGTGCCGCCGCCGGCCTTGCCATCGATGCGATGACCGGCGGGCTGACGCTGGGCGCCGCCGCGGCGCTGGGAGCGGCGGTGGGGGCGCTGTGGAGCGGATTGAGCAGCCACGGCCGGCGGGTCGCCGACGTCTTCCGCGGCTATACCGAGCTACGTGTCGCCGACGAGACGCTGCGCCTGCTCGCCGCTCGCCAGGTCGAGCTCATCGCCGCCCTGCTCCGCCGCGGCCATGCCAGCCAGGACCGCCTGCACCTGCAGGACGAAGCCGAGGCGCGGCGCAGCCGCTGGACCTCGGCACCGCTGCCGGAGCCGATCCGGGAAGCCCGCCACCATCCCGACTGGTCACGGTTCGACGAGGCCGGCAACGCCGACGGCGAGCGCAGCGCCGCCTGCGACCGGCTGGCGCAGGAGATTGCCGCCACCCTCGGGAACGGCACCCCCGCCATCGTCTGAGGCGATAGCCTTACTGCTGCACCCAGATGGCGATGCTGCGGTCGTTGCAGCGGAAATCGCCGAAGCCGTCGTTGCCGATGACGACCGTGCCGGCGATGGCGCCGGTCGCCTCGGTGAAAATGGCGCCGGGCATGCCGGCGCGCATCCGCTTCACGCCGCCGCCGGCGTCAGTCATCACCACGGCGAGGCCGCGGACGTGATCGTCGTCGCCGGCCCGCGTCCAGCCGATGAGATTGGCATCATCGAACCAGTCGGTCTGCGGCCCGTAGGCGTGATCGCGACGCGCCGCCAGCAGGACGTCCAGCAGCGGCCGCAGGCTGTTGCGTCCGCCGCCGCCATGGTAGTCAGGGTAGAAGACGCACGGATAGCCGGCCTCGCGCAGCAGGATCAGCGCGTAGGCGTGCGGCAGGAACCAGTCGCGCACCGCCTCGTCGCGGCGATTTTCCTGCCAGGTGTCGTGGTTGTCGACGAAGGTGACCGCCAGCTCGGGGTCCTGCGCCACCAGGGTCCCATCGAAGATCCGCGCCATATCGACGCCGCCCTCGCCGCGAGCGACGTCGCGCAGGCTGAAGTGCAGCGGGAAGTCGAACAGCGAGAGCCGCCGTCCGGTCTGCTCGATGTACCAGCGCAAGGTGGCGACGTTGCCGCTGAAGTACTCGCCAACGGCGAACAGCGGCCGGCCGGCGGCGCCGCGCACCCGGTCGAGCCAGTCGTTGAAAAACGTGAAGCGGATGTGACGGACGGCGTCGAGGCGAAAGCCGTCGATGCCCAGCGTGCGCACGATCCATTCGCCCCACGCCCCCGTCTCCTCGCGGACGTCGTCGCGGCTCGAGTCGAGGTCGGCGAACATCAGGTAGTCGTAGTTGCCGCGCTCAGGATCGACCGGCGTCTCGAAGGTCTTGTCGGCGAGACGGAAGATCGAGCGCTCGCCAGTGCGCTGGTCGTAGTCGATGGCATCGAAATGGTACCAGTGCCACTGGAACGACGAATAGGTGCTGCCGCGGCCGGGAAAGGTGAACAGCGTCCAGCCCTCGATCTCGCGGGCGGGGCCGATCTCGATGTTGCGGTTGTCGCTGGAGACCGGCGTTGCCGTCATCACCTCGGTCGCATCGGCGCCGCCCTTATGGTTGAGGACGGTATCGAGATAGACCTGCAGCCCCGCCGCCTGCGCCGCCCGGATGGCGGCCTCAAGCTGGGCGCGGGTGCCGTACTTGGTCGCGACCGTGCCCTTCTGGTCGAACTCGCCGAGGTCGTAGAGGTCGTAGATGCCGTAGCCGACGTCGCGGGCGCCATCCATCGCCTTGCACGGCGACGGCAGCCACAGCGCGGTGAAGCCGGCGGCGGCGAGGCTCTGCGCGTTCGCCGCGATCTCGTCCCACAGCCGCCCGCCGGTCGGATAGTCCCAATGAAATGCCTGCAGCATGGTGCCGTTGAGGGCCGGCATGCCTGTTTCCCCTGCCCCTGTTTCTCTGGTCTTGCCGAGCCCGCCTACTGCCGCTGCAGCACCAGCACGCTGTTGGCGGGCAGGTTGACGGAGATGACGCCGCCGCCCGACGCGATGGGATCGGGATTGAGCAAGCCGGTTCCGCCGTAGGCGTCGGCATCGCTGTTGAGGATCTCCCGCCACTGGCCGTCGGCGATGCGGCTGTCCTGCAGCCGGTAGCCGGCGCGGAACGCCCAGTCGTTCAGGCAGCCGACGACCAGCATGTCCTCGCCTTGCGTCCAGCAGTGGAAGGCGATGACGCGGTTGGCGTCGTGGACATGGACGATCTGGCAGTTGCGCGCGCGGAATGCCGGATGCGCCTGACGGAGCCGCAGGACGTCCTGGTAGAAGCGGAACAGCCTGGCGCCGGCCCCCTGCCGCAGTGCCTGGAAGTCCTCCCGGTTGTCGAGGAAGTCGTTGTAGCGGTAGGGCAGCGAGGCGCCGACCTCCTCGCCCATGAAGAACATCGGGATCCCCGGTGCCAGCAGGGTGATGCCGGCGCAGAAGCGGGTCCGGGCTTCGGCGTAGCGGCGGGTTTCGCCCACCAGCGACGCGCCGTTGACGGCGACGACGATGGTCCGCGCCGAGTGCACCTCCTGGCCGTTCTCCATGTAGTAGGAGTTGCCGGCCTCGTCGTGCGACTCGTGATAGATCACCCGGCCGGAGGCCGAAGCGGTCAGCGCGCCGGCGAACCAGGTCATGTTCAGCGTCCGGCCATCGCCGTAGCCGGCGAACTTCAGCAGCCGCGCCCGGCTGGAGTCGTTCTGCGCATCGCCGATCAGGTGGTGGTAATAGTCGGAGTACCAGACGGCGTTGAAGCCCATGCCCCCCTGGTCGGTGGACTGGGTGACCGCCGACCAGCCGGAGTGATCCTCGGCGGTGAGGAAGACGTTGGGCTTCAGCAGCTGCAGCGTCCGCGACCACTCGCGCAGGAACTTGGCGCCGAAGACACGGGCGTTGTCCGCCGCCCGGCCGTCGGCATGAAGCACCGCGTAGGAATGGATCGAAGTGGTCTGATCGACGCGGAAGCCGTCGACGTGGAATTCGGTCAGCAGCGCCGCCGCGCTGGAGATGAACATCTTGCGGACGCTCTCCTCCCAGAACCGCGGCGCATAGCCGGTCGACATGTTGTCGATGTAGCCGCCGCTGCCGGGAGGATTGGCGTTCGGGTAGTCGCTGGCGCGCCCCTCGTACCAGAAGTAGATATTGCTCTCCGGCGCATCGGAGTCATAGGCCCACTCGGCGCGCTCGCCGTCCGGGGTGTAGTGGTTGTAGACCACGTCCACCAGCACGGCGATGCCGCGCTGATGGCAAGCCTTGATGAAGTGCTTGAACTGGTCGCGGCCGCCGCCGGCATATTCGATCGCCATGTAGTGCGACGTACCGTAACCCCAGCTCGACCACCCCTCGTACTCCGCCAGCGGCATCAACTCGATGGCGTTGACGCCGAGATCGACGAGGTAGTCCAGCAGGTCCAGCGCATCGTCGAGGGTACCGCGGCGGCTGGCGGGCTGATCACCGAGGCCGAGGCCGTCGATGTGCAACTCGTAGATGACGAGGTCTTCGAGCCGGCTCGGCACCGGCCGCGCGGGGTTGAACTCGTCGCGCCAGAAGTCGGCATCGCTCTGCCATTGCGTCTCGGGAAACACCGGCTGGCCCTGGGCGTCAACCTCGCGCATCAGGGCGGCGACGCGCTCCGGATCAACAACGACCGAGCAGCTCTTGACGCCGTCGAGGTCCTGCCGCCGGCCGCTCCACGGGCCACCGCCGGGGGGCGGCGCGCCTTCCGGATTGACCTTGCCGGTCCCGATCTGGCAGCGCGAATAAAGATCGGTGCGGTAGGCGACGGAGCCGTTGTCCTTGGTAATGCGGAACATATAGGCGGTGTGGTCGAAGCCGGCGTAGCCGGCGAGCCTCGGATCGGCGGGATCGGTGGACCACACGCCGTCCTCGCCGCGGGTCATCGGCAAGGTCGCGGTGACGCCGCGGCCGTCGTTCCAGATGTAGCCGCCGGTCGTCTCGCCGCGCACCAGCTCGACCGCGCGCGCGTTGGGCGCCCATACCGAGAAGCGGATTGCCGGCGCCGGCGCGCCGTCGCGGTAAAGCTTGTTGGCGCCGAGCCGCCGGCAGTGGGTGAGATAGTAGCGGTTGGTCTGGCCGGCGCCGGTCAGCGTGAAGCTGCGGTTGCGGTCGGTGGAAGCGGCATCGCTGACCTCGGTCGGGATGCCCCAGACGTTGGGGTTCTGCTGGGTGGAGACCGAGACACCCCAGCGGAAGACCTGGCCGATCTGGCTGTCGTCGAGCTGCACCGTGGCGCGGAAGGCGGGGCAGCCGTCGTCGGCGGTGAACGGCTGCATCTCCGCCGTCGACCACTGGTCGGAGCGCATCCCCTGCGCGTTCCAGCTCCCGGTTAGCCGCGCACCGACGAAGGCGGCACCGCGCAGCCCGGTCCGGTATTCGAAGTGCACGGGTATCGTCGGCATCGGATCCCTCCTGGATGTGCGTGCCCCGCCGGAGGCGTAGCCCCCTCTCCGGCGAGGCCGTTCGTGGTCGTGCTGAGGCTGCTGACCCGGCTAGGCCGACAGCGCCTCGCGGATGGTGTCGTCCACCGCCTGGCGGTCCTCCGGGAACAGCCCGAAGGTGGTGAGATGGCCGGAAATGGTGGTCAGCTCGCGATAGCGCGCTCCCGGAATGTTCCGTGCGTCGATCTCGTTGTCCTGCGGCGGGAACATCACATCGCCGGTGAAGGCGGCGATCGTCGTCCTGGCGGTGATCCGGCCCAGCGCCTGGGTCAGGTCGCCGCCCTGCGCCGGATCGGCGGTCAGCGCCTTGCGCGCCTGGATCAGCAGGTTGTTGGGGTCCTGGCCGATCATGAAGCCCTCGAAGAAGCCGCGGACGAAGTCCTGGACGCTGCCGAAGCCGAGCCGCTGCATGATATCGCCATGGTAGTAGGCGAGCGGCGGCAGCGTCAGCGCCATGCAGTGCGCCTGCCGGCGCAGCCCCGCCTGCACATCCGTCGCCTGGGCGTAAAAGCCGTTGTTCCACGCCGGGTCGGTGACGATCGGCTCCTCGATGACCGTACGCAGCCAGTGCAGCGTCCACGGCGACGGGCGCGGCGCGCCGGCGATCGAGGCCATGCGCGTCACCACGTCGGGGAAGCGCACCGCCCACTCGTAGGTCTGCAGCGCGCCGACCGACCAGCCGAGCACCAGCGCCAGCCGCTCAATGCCGAAGTGTTCGGTGATCAGCCGGTGCTGGGCGATGACGTCGTCGGCGATGGCGATCGGCGGGAAGCCGCCGCGGTCGAACGGCGGCGGGGTGTTGCTGGGCGAGGACGAATAGCCGTTGCCGAACTGGCCGGGCAGGATCACGAAGTACTTGCTGGGATCGAGCGCCATGCCCTCGGCGACGTACATCTCCAGCGCCGCGTCGTTGCCACCAAGGAAATTGGGGAAGACGACGGCATTGTCGCGCGCCGCGTTCAGCGTACCGTGGGTGGTATAGGCCAGCCTGGCATTCGGGATGGTATACCCGTTCACCAGCCGGAAATTGCCGAGTTCGAACGTATCCACTGCCGCGCCTCCTGATGTCCTGATCCCGGATGGTCGGGTCGGAGTCCCCTTCAGTTTCCGGTCTTGATGAAGTCGGCGGCCCGCTCGCCGATCATGACGATGGTGGTGTGGGTGTTGGCTGCCGGGATCGACGGCATCACCGAGCCGTCGGCGATGCGCAGCCCCTCGATGCCGCGCACCTTCAGCCGGTTGTCGACCACCGCCAGCCGGTCGATGCCCATCTTGCACGAGCCGACGAAGTGGTAGTAGGAGCCGACGTTGTCGGTCACCCAGGCACGCAGCTGCTCGTCGGTGACAACGTCGGGACCAGGACCGACCTCCACCAGCCCCAGCGCCTGGAAGGCGCGGGTGCGGTAGATGTCGCGGCCGATCTTCACCATCGTCACCAGCCGGTCGATGTCGGCCGGCTCGGCGCCGAAGTTGCAGCTGATGTCGGGCGGCACCGTCGGATCGGCCGAGGCCAGCCGTACCCAGCCGCGCGACAGCGGCCGCACCAGCCCCGGCAGGGTCAGGATCACGTGCGGATCGACGAGCTGGGCGACCGACGCGACCGGCTGGCCGGTCTGCAGCCGCTGTACGACGTTGGCGAAGAAGGCGTCGCCGAACGGCGCCCGGTGGACGAGGCAGATCTCCAGGTCCGGCACCGGCATGCCCGGCTCGGACCCCCAGAACAGGCCGACCTCGGTCATGTTGGCGCGCGGATCGGCGCCCGGCTCGGCCATCCGGCCGAACGGGCCGATGAGCAGCGGGTGGTCGTGGAAGTTCTCGCCGACGCCGGGCAGGTCGTGGACGACGGCGATGCCGTGCTGCTGCAGCTGGTCGGCGGGACCGATGCCGGAGAGCATCAGCAGCTTCGGCGTCTCCATGGCGCCGCCCGCGACGATCACCTCGCGGTCGGCATTGGCGGTCACCTCCTGGCCGTTCTCCAGGTAGGCAACGCCGGTGCAGCGGCCGTTGTCGATCAGCAGCCGCGTCGCCCGCACCTGCGTCTTCAGGGTGACGTTGCCACGGGCGACCGCCGGCAGCAGGTAGGAGGTGAGCGCGCCGCCGCGATGACCGTCGCGCATGTCGAGGTGGTGCCAGCCGCAGCCGAAGGCGGTGGCGTTGAAGTCCTCGACCAGCGGATAGCCCAGCTCGACGCAGGCGTCGAGGAAGGTCTGCGAGACCGGGTTGCCGGTGTCGCGGGCGTTGACGATGGTCATCGGCCCGCCCTTGCCGGCGGTCGGATTGAGGTCGTCGAGCTGGTTCTCCGAGCGCTGGTAGAACGGCAGGCACTCGGCGAACGACCAGCCGGTGCAGCCGTTGTAGGCCCAGGCGTCGAGGTCCGCCGGCTTGGCGCGGACGTGCATCATGTGGTAGACGGCCGACCCGCCGCCGGTGCATCGCCCGGCGGCCGAATAGACGCGGCGGCCGTTCAGCGCCGGCTGCGGCGCGCTGTTGTAGGCCCAGTCGAGGTCGGTGAGCAGCAGCTCGTTCCAGCGCCACGGGACCGAGACCGCCTCGGGCAGGTCGCCGGTGCCGACCTCCAGCACCAGGATCTTCGCATCCGGGAGTTCGCCGAGGCGGTAGGCGACGGTCGAGCCGCCCGGGCCTGAGCCGACGATGATGAAGTCGTATGTCTCCGGCATGCTGGCTCTCGCTTCCTATGCGTTCTGCCCGGCGGGCGCCGCGGGCCCGGCGGCGATGACCGCGTCGATCTCGGCCTCGGTCAGGCTCGGGATGACGTCCTTGACCAGGTAGGTGAAGTAGGACTGGCCCCACATGGTCTCCCACAGCGGGAAGTGCGCGTCGAACGGCTCACCGCGCCGCTGCGCCAGCCGCACCTCCAGGTCCCAGATCAGCCAGTCGAACTCGGCCTCGGTGAATGGCAGCCCGAAGCCGGCGGCGGCGGCGATCACCTCGTCCTTGCTCCGCCACTGCAGCGCATCGAGCACGTCGGCGCGGATCGCGACCGTCTGCAGGAAGGTGATGAGGTTGCGCTCGCTCATGCTGCGCCCCCTGCCGCTGGCGCCAGCAGCGCGGCAAGTTCCGCGTCGGTGTGCCTTCGCACCTGCTCGACGAGATAGCCGAGGTGGTAGCGGCCCCACATCTGCCGCCACAGCCGCGCCGTTCCGTCGTAGGGATCGCGGTCCTTGGTGAGGATGATGCTGGCCTCGATCCGCCCGGCGACCTCCGCCAGGTCCCAGGCGGTGAAGTCAAAGCCGTCGTTCCGGGCGTGGAACAGCAGCTGGCTGAGCGAGCGCTGGTCGTAGCGGGCGACCATCGCCGGATCGTCCCGGGCGGTGGTGAAGAACTTCAGCGCGCTTTCGAGCGACATCGGGCGTCTCCTGAAGCGATCGCAGATCAGGCCAGCGGTGGCGGCGACACGCCCGGGGTGTAGGGACGCTCCTCCGGCCCGATCACCCAGTGCTCGCGCACGATCATCTCGTGCAGGTAGCGCTCCTCGGTAAAGAGGCGGTAGTCGGCGCGGACGAGCTGCTGCTGGATCGACCGCTGGGCTTCGAGCAGCGCATCGAGATTGTCGAACCACAGCTGCTCGACGCAATCGAGCACCGCCTCGCCGACGGAGTAGAAGCCATCGACGACGTGGCCCTGGGCATAGCGGCGGAGGCCCGGCACCTGCAGCACGAGGGCGGCGTGCTGGCCGAGGCAATAGTCCTTGAACGCCTGCAGCGGCAGGCCCTCGCGACGCTTGGAGAGCATCAGCAGCTTCGCCATGCCGTTATCGCGCGTCTCCGGCGGCCCGGGGAGGATCTCGTGCGCCGTGGTATCGAGGGCCGCGGTCAGCCAGAACGCCGCCCAGTTGGGCTCGTCGGCGCGGGCGCCCAGCAGGAACTCCGGCGTCTGCAGCGAGGCGAGCTGCTCCTCGGCGTTGGCCAGCCAGATCTCGGCGACGCCGCTCCACCGCGGCGGCGCGGTCTCGCCCGGCAGCGGGATGCGGGTATCGATCAGGTAGCGGCGGATCTGCGGGATGCGGCTGGCATAGCGCACCGCGTGAACCTCGACCCAGTAGCGCTGGAAGGCCTCCTCCGACATCCCCGGCCGGGGCGATGCGAAGATGAACTGGTGGATCATGACGGCTCCGTGATCGTCGCGAGTTCTGGAATCGGCGGAATGAAGGTGCCCGCCGGCTGGTCGCCGCGGATGAAGTCGGCCGCCTTCTCGGCGATCATCATGATCGCGGCGTTCGGGTTGCCGTTGACCAGGCGCGGCATCACCGAGGCATCGGCGATGCGCAGGGCGTCGACGCCGCGGACCTTCAGCCGGCCGTCGACCACCGCCGCGGCATCGCCGTCCGGGCCCATCCTGCAGGTGCCGACCGGGTGCCAGACGGTGGAGGCGACGCGGCGGACATAGTCGCGCACATCGGCGCTGCTGGTGACGTTCGGGCCGGGCGCCAGCTCGCGGCCGCGCAGTCCGTCGAACGCCGGGGTGTTGATCAGCTCGCGGGCGTAGCGGATGCCGTACTCGAAAACCGCCACGTCCTCGTCGCGGCTCAGATACTGCGGATCGACGACGGCGTTGGCGGCGGAATCGGCCGAGGCGAGGGTCACGCTGCCGATGCTCTTCGGCTGTGCCAGGATCGGCGCCGCGGTGAACCCCGGGCCATCGGTGCGATACTCGTCGGGCACGAACTCGACCGGCCCGAAGAAATACTGAAGGTTGGGCGAGGCGTCGCGGTCGGCGGCGTCGGTCCAGGTGAACAGCCCCGCCTCCGCCAGCATCTCGGCAAAATCCAGCGGCCGGGTGGCTTCGTAGCCGACGCCCAGCAGCATGTGGTCCTGCAGGTTGGCGCCGACACCGGGCAGGTCGGCGGCGACGGCGATGCCGTGACGTGCCAACTCCGCCGATGGCCCCAGGCCTGAGAGCATCATCAGCTTCGGCGTCTCGAAGGCGCCACCGCTCAGAATGACCTCGCGCCTCGCCCGCAGCGTCTGCAGGCTGCCGTCGGACGCTGCGTATTCGACGCCGACGGCGCGGCCGTTCTCCAGCAGGACCCGGGTCGTGCGAACGCCGGTCAGCAGCCGGAAGTTGGCGTGGTCGAGGATCGGGCGGACGAACGCCGAGGCCGCGGTCACCCGGATGTAATCGACGTTGCGCGTCGACTGGTAGAAGCCGGCGCCCGCCTCCTGCGACGCCCCGTTGAAGTCGTTGAACTTCGCGGTGGCGCCCAGGGTCGCCGCCGCCTCGATGAAGGCGTGCGAGGCGATCGACGGCGTGTGCATGCCGATGACCGACAGCGGTCCGTTGTCGCCGTGGTAGGGCGACGCCTCGCCGTGCCAGGTCTCCGACTTCTTGAAGTACGGCAGGACGTCGTCGTAGCCCCAGCCGGCGTTGCCGAGCGCCGACCAGCTATCGAAGTCGCGGCGGTTGCCGCGGATGTAGATCATCGCGTTAACGGCGCTGCTGCCGCCCAGCACCCGGCCGCGGGCGATATCGACGGTGCGGCCGCCGAGCCCCGCCTGCGGCGTCGTACTGTAGCCCCAGTTCTCGGCCCCTTGCGGGTTCCACAGGCTGAACATCGACGGCAGGTCGGGCGCCCAGATCGCCGGGTTGCTGTCCATGCCGCCGCGTTCCAGCAGCGCCACCTGCACGTGCGGATCGACCGCCACGCGGGCGGCGACGATGCACCCCGCCGTCCCGGCGCCGACGACGATGTAATCGACCGAATTTTCGGGCATTCGCCCCTCCAGAACCGGTGTTTGCTCGCTGCGGGGTGCGCCGCTTACGCCATCGGATGCCGCTTCAGGAACGTGTAGATCGCCTCGCCCACTGCCAGCGGGTTCATGCTCTGCATGCCGTGCGTGGCATTGAGGATGGCGCCGCGCTCCGCCTGCGGCAGCCAGCTCATCAGGAACCGCTGCGTCTCGCGGAAGCCGGGCATCGCCGCCTCGCTGTCGGTGCCCATCACCGCCAGGATCGGCATGTCGGGCTTGCGCGGCGCCATCTGGTCCGCCTGCGACATGCGGAAGCCCCAGTTGGAGATGGCGACGAAGTCGATGTTGAAGGTGGTATCGACGCACTCCTCGACCCGCTGCCAGACGTCGAGCGGATTGGTCATATCGACGCAGCCGAGGAAGGTCGGCCCGCACACCAGTTCCATGTAGAGCTGCGCCGCCGCCAGCTTCTCGCCGCGCTGATAGAGCTCGAAGGCGCGGTTGAACGCATCGATGTTGGCCTGCACTCCGGCCTGTTCCTCGCGCGGCAGATACGGCTCCAGCAGTACCGCCGAATGGGCGCGATCCGGGTGGGAGAGCAGGAACTGGAAGGCGATGACGCCGCCGAAGGAGAACGCGACGATGTGTGCCTTGGCGATGCCGAGGTGGTCGAGCAGTTCGCGGACGTGCTCGGCGCCCTCCTCGATGCTCAGCGCGTTCTTGTCCAGCGTGCTGCCGTTGTAGCCGGCACGGTAGTAGGTGATCAGCTTATAGTCGTCGAACAGCGGCGGATAGAAGCGCAGCGGCGTGATCAGGCTGTCGGAGATGCTGGTGCCGTGGATGAACAGCACCGGCTCGCCCTCGCCCAGCACGGTATAGCGCAAGCTCGCGTTGCTGACCGGCGCACGCTGGTCGAGCTCGATGTTCCACTCGCGGCCGATGGAGAAGGCGTTGGTCAGAGGCGCAGCCATGCGATCCTCCCTGTTGTCCTGGGTCGCGGCCTAGCGCCGCACGCTGTCTTCGAGGATCAGGTCGATCAGGAACGGCCCGTCGTGCTCCAGCATGGCGCGGATGGCGCCCGCCATCTCGCCCGGCTGGCTCACCCGCACGCCCGGCACCCCCAGCCCCTTCGCCAGCGCGACGTAGTCGATCTCCGGGCCGTGGATGTCGAAGGACGGCGGGAAGTCGGCACCGGTGATGTTCTGGTCGCGCCAGTAGACGACGAGATTGTCCTTGAGGATGCGGTAGCTGCGGTTGTTGCAGACGATGAACTTGGCGGCGATGCGGTGGTGCGCCGCCGTCCACAGCGCCGGGATGGTGAACACCGCGCCGCCATCGCCGCCGAGGCCGATGACCGTGCGGTCGGGATGCGCCAGCTTGGCGCCGATCGCGCCGGGAAGGCCGATGCCCAGCGTGCCGCCGGGCGTCTGGAACAGGTGGCCGGGCAGGCTCGGCGGCAGGTAGCGGGTCAGCGCGCCGGAGTTGGTGATCGCCTCGTCGAACAGGATCACGTCCGGCGGCAGGTGCTTCGCCAATTCCTCGGCGAACGCCGACATGTGCAGCGGGGACGCCTCGCGGCTGGCGGCATCGGCCTGCGCCGCCGCCGCCCGGGCGCTCTCCTTCTCGGCGCCGATGCGGGCCGCCCGCTCGCGCGCCGCCGCTTTCTGCGCGTCGGTCATGACCGCCGCCAGCCGCTCGGCGATCAGCCGCAGCGTCGGCTTCGGATCGGCGAGCAGGCCGAGGGTGATCGGGTGGTTCTTGGCGATGTCGTAGGCGCTCTGGTCGATGTGGATGACCTTGGCATCGGCGCGGAAGGGGCTCGCCAGCGACGGGAAGACGTCGGGGAACACGTAGGTGCCGACGACGAGCACGGCATCGGCGTCGGCGACCGTCCGCGCGCTGCCGGTGCCGAACATGTGGCCGGTCAGGCCGCGGTACAGCGGATGGGTCCACGGGATGCAGACCTCGGAGGCCATCGCCCCCCACACGCCGGCGCCGAGCGCCTCGGCGACCTGCGTCAGCTCCGCCTGGGCGTGGGCGTGGGAGACGCCGTCACCCATGATGATGACGGGGTTGGCGGCGCCGGCCAGCATCTCGGCGGCACTCGCGATCGCCGCCGGCTCCGGGGCAACGCAGGCGTCCGGGATGACCGTCGGGATCACCGGCTCGTCGTTGTCCTGGTCGAGGATGTCCTGCGGCACCGACAGGAAGGTGGGGCCGACCGGCGGCGTCGCCGCCATCTTGATGCAGCGCCGCAGCAGCCGCAGCAGGCTGCCGGGATGGATGGCGCGGTTGGCGTACTTGGTGACCGGCCGGGCGAACGTGACGAGGTCGAGCGCCATGTGCGCGTCGAGCGCATCGAACGCAGCGCCGGCTTCGCCGGTGATTACCACCAGCGGCGAGCGCTGTTTGCGGAACACGTGGTAGAGGCTGCCCAGCGCGTTGCCGGTGCCGACGCTGCAGTGCAGCTGGACGATCGTCGGCTTCTGGGTCGCCAAGGCGTAGCCGTTGGCGATCAGGATGAGCGCCGCCTCCTGCAGGCCGAGGATGTACTGGATGTCCGGAAAGCGGCTGATCTCGTCCAGCAGCCCTTCCTCGCTGCTGCCCGGATTGCCGAAGATATGGGTGATGCCATCGGCCCGAAGCTGCTCCAGCAGCTTGCGATGCCCCCGCGCTGTCGGCATGTGACGCTCCTTCAGCGGCGGGCGGATCGCGCCGGATCCGCCCGCCCTAGGGTATCGTTGATCTACCAGCCCCAGCGGCGCAGCGGCGGATCGCCGTCCAGCACCTCGATCATCTTCTGGCCCGTCAGGATGCTGTCGGGCGTCGAGCGGCCGGTGATGAAGGGATAATCGACGATCACGCTGGTCGGGTGGCCGAAGTTGCCGTGGTAAGCGCCCCCCGGCGCCGTCGCATCGCGCAGGATGAATTCCAGCGCATACGGCGGCGGTCCCATATTAAAGTTCAAGAACTGACCCCGTGATTCGACGAAGCCGGTGCCGTCCTGATAGTCGTACTCCAGGCAGTGGCCGGTGACGTGCTTGCCGCTCAGAATGCTCTCCCGCATGTTCATATCGCGGGCGAAGGCAAGGCAGGCGACGCCGTAGCACTCGGCGCCGATCGGTTTGCCGGCGCGCAGGAACGCGAGGATCAGGTCGTGCACCCGCTGGTTGTTGACGAGGTCGACGATGGGCCCGGAGCCGCCGACGATCAGCATCGCGTCGTACTTCTCGATGCCGCGCTCGGCATCGACGAGCAGCCGGTTGTAGGCCTCGAGACCACGGACGAAGGTCGGCGCGGCGAAGTACGGCCGCTGCGGGAACCAGTCGGCGAGGCTGATCGGATGCTCCAGCCGCTTGCCCTGCTCGGTCGCCGGATCATCGATTTCGATGACCCGGGCCGCCATGCTGTCCGAGGTCACCGGCCGCTGCAGCGGCGGATCGAAGAAGCTGGGGTCCCAGCTCACCGGGATGGCGTTGGGCCGACGGCCGGTGGGGGTGCAGAAGTCCACCTGGTAGCCGACCCGGTCGAATTCGCCGAGCGGTCCCACCAGTTCCTCGCCCCAATAGCCCCACTCCGACAGCACGATCAGGATGCGGCGCTTGCCCGGCGTCACCGGCGCCGCCGGCGGCGGGTCGGTGTGCAGCGCCGGCGGCGGGTTGAGCATCTGGTCGCGGATGGCATCGACCAGCGCCTCCGAGGCGTGCCAGCCGGTGTTGGTGACGAGGTCGCGATCGACCATCACCTGCTGCGGCCCTGGGGTTCCCGGCGGGAACGGCGTGTAGATGGCGCCGGCGTTGATGACGTCGGCCAGCACCACCGGGTTGCACAGCACCTTGCGGCCGGCCAGCAGGTCGGGCGACGGCGTCAGCAGCCACAGCGCGTGGCAGGGCGCGCCGACGATGACCTTCGGGTTTTCCACCGCCCGCCGGAAGAAGCGGGCCGCCGGCGCATTGCGCGCCACCTCGGCGGCGTTGCCGGTGGTGATCTCCCGCTCCGAGTAGCGCAGCCGCACGGTCGTGTAGTTGGCGGCGGCGATCACCGCATCGTAATCGTCCGGGCTGACCGCGTTCGGCCCCTCGATGTCCTTGCTGACCTCCAGCCATTCCACCGGATCGACGACGCCCGGCTCGAAGGTGCTGTAGAAGCGCCCCGTCGTCTGGCCCCACAGGCGCGACACCAGATCGACGGTGGCGCCGTAGGAGGCGAAACGCTCTTGATAGATCTTGATTTCGCCGGGGATGTACTGCGCTTCGACAAGCACAGCCACCTTCTTGCCGGCGAGCGACTGGTCGGGCATCCGAGCCTCCTCTGCGTGCCTCGCCTTACGACCGCACGGGATTGGCGCGGAACTCGACCACGAGTTCGACCGCTCCGCTCGCCGGGTCGGGTGACATCGCGTCGGTCGGGATCTGGTACTCGACCAGGTTGGCCGGATCGAGGTCCTCGGTCATGTCGATGCCGTTGGCGCGCACGGAGCTGATGGTTACCCGGCCCGGCGGCATGAAGTCGGGCAGGACGTTGATCGACTTCTGCTGCGCGATGCTGCAGATCTTGAAGTAGAGGCAGAAAGTATTGTCGCTGCCGCCGCCGGCGGCAACGTGGGCGCGAGTGTAGAGATGGGCAAGGTAGGCGAGCTCGAAGGCATGGTAGCCGATGGCGTGGCTGCTCTTCATGCCGTACTGGCCTTCCAGGATCGGCAGGCCGTTTTCGGTGGTGCGGAAGTAGTAGCCCTGCCGCTCGCGGTCGAGGAAGAACAGGTTCCAGAAGGCTGAGGACTCGCGGGCGCAGCGCAGGTAGTGGGGATTGTTGGTCGCCCCGTAGAGGATCAGGTAGGCGAGGATGCCCTGTTCCTGCTGCCAGAAGTCCTTGGTGGCGCCCCAGGCGAACTGGGTGGGCATGCCGCCGGTGGGCTGGCGCTCGACGCAGTCGAAGATGCCGCCGCGGATCTTGTCGAGGCCGACCTCGCCCATCCGGTCGGCGAGCCGTTGCGCCACTTCCAGGCAGCGGTTCGAGCGTTGGTCGTAGCCGGCCGCCTCCTGCGCCTTGCCCTGGTCGCGCATCCGCTTGGCGCGGGTCTGGAAGTAGTAGGCGCAGCGGGTCATGTTCCAGGCGATCTTCAGATCGTGGCCGACGACCGCCCGGTTCTGCTGCCAGCGATAGCTGTGGTCGGGCGTCCAGTCGGCGTGAAACCGCTCGTTGACGAAGTCGGAACTGGGATCGGGGAATTTCTCGCAGATCAGCGACGAGGTCTCCTCGATGATGCCGTGGCAGGTCTCGAGCAGCCTGGCGAATTCGTGGCGGATGCCGCCGAGCGGCAGCGGCTCGATCGACAGGATGAGGTTGACGAGGTAGGCCGGGATGTGGTCGCCGACAGAATTCCAGTTCTTGCGCGACCGGTTCTCGTCCGGGGTCACCGTGTCCGGGCGCATGGTCGCCGGATCGAGGTGCGAATAGTAGCCGCCGGTGCCGGCGAAGCCCTTCGCCGTCGCCGACGGCGGATCCCAGAAGAAGTCCTGGAAGCTGTTGATCGTCCGCCGGATATCCTCCAGCACCTCCCAGTCGAGGGTGATGCGATAGAACTGGGTCAGGCCGGCGAGCGCATAGATCTGCTCGTAGAGCGGGATGGTGCCCTGGTCGTCGGGGCCGTGCGAAGCGAACAGCAGCGATTCGCCGCGCTCGCCCTGATGGTAGCGGCGCCGCCCGTAGGCCCAGAAGCAGTAGCGGCCGTCGTGGCTGAGGCTGCGGAACGCCTCGCGCAGATAGTTAGCCGCCGCCCGCGCCGCCATCAGGTAGCGCTCGGCACCGGTCATCATGTAGGCCGACGCCAGATCGTAGAGCAGCCGCGACAGCACCGCGCATTCCTGCACGGTGTCGTCCACCGGCTGGCCGAGGATATTCAGGTTGGTGCGATAGAACTCGGAGAAATCGTCGATGGTGTAGCTGCGCTTGGCGTCGAACAGATGATCGAGGATGCGATCGGCCATCTGCGTGACCTGCGTCGGCCACCAGTGCGTCTCCTCGAACATGTAGCGGGTCGGATCGGAGTGCAGCAGGTAGACATTGCGCGCCTCGAAGCGCTCGGCGCCGTCGTTCTGCTGGTAGATGCCGATCACCGACACCGGCCGGCCCGAAACCGCGTACTTGTGCAGATTGTAGACCGGACCACTGACGCCGCTCACCTGCGGCTCGGGCACGCGGTTGCGATCGAGGCCGTCGAGATTGGACACGACCGAGTAGTAGGTCTCGGAGCCGACGACAGCCTCGAACACGTCGCCGCTGCGCGCCTCGATTGAGAACGACGGCTTGTCGTGGTTCACGGCGACGATGGTACCAGTAACAGTCAACGTCTGGTTGAAGCTGTGCAAGGACATACAGCCCTCTCCCCTGAACGCGAACGAGCCGGAGCAAACATTTGCCCCGAACGACGAAAGTGTGGAGTATCTCTCGTGCCTGCCCTGTCCCGGATCTCACTTCTTCGAGCGACTACCGGAACTTGCCAATATTGCATTGGCCTGCGGAAAATCTATTACTGTCCCGCTCGCGACGGATTATAGGGATCCGCGGCCAGCGATGCAAGCGCCGCTCATACCCGTTCGCACTACAACAGCGGCGCCGGCAGCCCGGCGTGCCGCCCCCGATCGTACCCGAGCGCAGGTCATCCCGAGCCGGGGCCCCCGGCGTCATGACGCCTACTCGCCGGCCCGGTCGGAGCGGGTCTCCGCGGGAATGACTGGTGCCGGCTTGCCTGCCGGCGGGGACCGGAGACGCGCCGCTGGCTGATCGGCGGCTGTCGCCAGCAAGCCAGGGCCGCTGCGGGTCCGCCCCGGATGGATCCGCTTCTCCAGCCGCCGCACCAGCGACGCGAGGATGGTACGGTAGAGGTCCTCGCGCAGCACCGCATCCTCGACGCCGGCATCGATATTGGGATTGTCGTTGATCTCGACGACGAAGACGCCGCGCTCGTTCTGCTTCAGATCAACACCGTAAAGCCCTGACCCTATCAGGCTGGCAGCGCGGGTCGCGGTGTCGATGACCGCGGGCGGTGCCTCGGTGAGCGCGAAGGTGCGCGCCCCTCCCTCTTCCGGGTCCTCCCCGGCCATTCCATGCTTGACGATCTGCCAGTGGTCCCGTGCCATGAAGTACTGGCAGACGTACAGCGGCTTGCGGTCGAGTACGCCCACCCGCCAGTCGAACGCCGTCGCCATGTACTCCTGGGCGATGATCAGGTCGGTATCCTTGAACATGCCCTCGGCGATCCGGGTCAGGTCCGCCGCGCTCGTCACCTTGAAGACGCCGCGGGAGAAGGAGCCATCGGGAATCTTGAGCACGGCCGGAAAGCCCAGCTCCGGCTCGATGCGGCCGATGTTCCGCCGGTCGACGATCAGCGTGCGCGGCGCTGCGATGCCGTGCGCCTGGAGCAGCTCGGCCAGATAGATCTTGTTGGTGCACTTGAGGATCGAGCGCGGATCGTCGATGACCGGCATCCCTTCCGATTCTGCCTTGCGGGCAAAGCGGTAGGTGTGGTTGTCGAGCGCCGTCGTCTCGCGGATCAACAGCGCATCGAACTCGGCGAGCCGGGAGTAATCGGCGCGGGTGATCAGCTCGACATCGCAGCCGAGATGGGCGCCGGCGCGCACGAAGCGCTCGAGCGCGCGCGGGTTCGAGGGCGGCAGCTTCTCCTTCGGATCGTGCAGCACGGCGATGGACCAGCGCGCCGCCGGCGCCGCTCGCTGCCGCCGCCAGGCGGTGCGGGTGTAGCGGTCGAGCGCATCGACGAACAGCGGACGCTGGTCTGCCCGCACCTCGGCGATGCCGATCGGCTCGATACCGTCGACCATCCAGCAGCCGTTCTTGTGGCGCAGCTCGACCCGCAGCAGCGGGCAGCGGAACAGCTCGAAGATGCGGCGGGCGGCGACGACGAGGCGAACGTCATCGGGCAGTCCGAAGAAGATGGTGGCGGTAAAGGGCGGCTGCTCGCCCGGCGCCGCGCGGAAGGTGCGGGCGACGAGTTCGTTGACTTCGGGCAGGGCGATGCGCAGCAGCCGCTTCCAGTGCAGATCCAGCATCACCTCGACCGACGGGATCACCTTCTGGCCGCGCGCCGCGGCGAGCAGCGAGCAGTAGTAGCCGAGGCTGAGATAGCTCATGTCGCGGCACAGGTTGATGACCCGCGCCGAGGCCGGCAGCTGCCGCGCCCGCTCGCCGACGAACTCCTT
>JBDHSN010000003.1:0-42501 GCA_039808105.1 Rhodospirillales bacterium | reverse complement strand
GGGTCGGGATAGGGCACCGCCGCCAGCAGTGCGCGGGTGTAGGGGTGCATCGGTGCGCGGAAGAGGATTTCGCGCGGCGCCTGCTCGACGATGCGGCCGGCGCACATCACGGCGATGTGGTCGGCCATGTAGTCGACCACCGCGAGGTTGTGCGAGATGAACAGGTAGGTCAGGCCCAGCTCCGCCTGCAGGTCCTTCAGCAGGTTGAGGATCTGCGCCTGTACCGAGACGTCGAGGGCGGAAACCGGCTCGTCGCAAATCAGCAGGTCGGGCTGCAGCGCCAGCGCCCGGGCGATGCCGATGCGCTGCCGCTGGCCGCCGGAGAAGCTGTGCGGATAGCGGCCGAGGTGGCGGTCATCGAGGCCCACCCGCCGCAGCAGCTCGCGCACCATCTCGCGGCGGTAGGTGGCATCGCCGATGCGATGCACGACCAGCGGCTCGGCGATGATGTCGAACACCGTCATCCGCGGATCGAGCGAGCCGAACGGATCCTGGAAGACGTACTGGATGCGCCGACGGAAGCGGACCAGCTCGGCCCCGCTCAGGGTGAGCAGATTGACGGGGGCGCCGGCATCATCGAACATCACCGCCCCGGCGTCCGGCTCGATCGCCCGCATGATGATCTTGCTGACCGTCGTCTTGCCGCAGCCGCTCTCGCCGACGAGGCCGAGGCAGCGGCCGCGCTCGATGCTGAACGAGACGTCGTCGACCGCCCGGGTTCCGGCCGCGCTGGCACGCTGGCCGAACAGTCCGCCCTGCCGGCGCAGGCCGAAGCTCTTGGCGAGGCCGCTGACCCGCAGCAGCGGTTGCGGCGGCCCTTCATGGCGCCAGGGGGTGCGCGGTGCCAGCAGGTGGCCGGTGCCGTGGGAGATTTCGCGCAGCGGCCTGAGCCGCTCACCCGGCTTCATGTCGAAATGCGGCACAGCGCCGAGCAGCGCCCGCAGGTAGGGGTGGCGCGGCTCGGCGAACAGGTCGTCCATCATGCCGCTCTCGACGACGCGGCCGCGGTACATCACCACCACCTCCTCGGCGACGTTGGCGACGACGCCGAGATCGTGGGTGATCAGCAGCAGCGACATGCGCAGCTGCTTGCGCAGATCCTGGATCAGCTTGAGGATCTGCGCCTGGATGGTGACGTCGAGGGCGGTCGAAGGCTCGTCGGCGATCAG
Organism: Rhodospirillales bacterium; assembly: GCA_039808105.1. Taxonomy (GTDB): domain Bacteria; phylum Pseudomonadota; class Alphaproteobacteria; order Rhodospirillales; family Defluviicoccaceae; genus Defluviicoccus. Next base: position 41,332 of record JBDHSN010000003.1, on the reverse strand, counting down.
CAGCGCCGGCCGGCAGATCAGTGCCATGGCGATCATCGCCCGCTGCCGCAGCCCGCCCGAGAGCTCGAACGGATAGGTTACATAGGCGCGCTCGGGATTGGGAAAGCTGGTCAGCGCCAGCATCTCGATGGTCGCCCGGCGGACCTCCTTGCGGCCGAGGTCGGCATGGATGGCGAGCGCCTCGCCGATCTGATCGCCGATGGTGTGCAACGGCGACAGCGAGGTCATCGGCTCCTGGAAGATCATCGAGATGCGGCGGCCGCGGATGGCGCGGAACATGCGGTCCCGCGGATCGAGAGCGGCGAGATCGATGGTTTCGCCGGGCACGCTGAAATCCGTGAACAGGATTTCGCCGCCGGCAATGCGGGCCACCCGCGGCAGGATGCCCATGATCGCCTGGGCGGTGACCGACTTGCCGGAGCCGGACTCACCGACCAGCGCGACGGCGGCTCCCGGCAGCACGCGGAAGCTCAACTGGTCGACGGCGCGGATGGTGCCGCCCGGCCCGCTGAACTCGACCGAAAGATCGTGGACGCGCAGCAGCTCCGGCAGGCCCGTCCCCGGCCGCAGCGCTGCCGCCCCGCTCATCGCCGGAACGCTTCGCGGGCGGCCAGCCAGCGCACCGCCGGATGATTGCGCGTTCTGGCCAGCAACGCGTCGAGAAACGCCCAGCAGCCCTCGTCATGGAAGCGGTGGTGGCTCATCACACCGGTCGGCTCTTCCAGATCGGCGATGCCGGCGCGTCGCGCCCGCAGGTGCGCCAGCACCTGATCGAGGACCGGCCCCTCGCCCATGAAGCCGCGGCTGCCCTGCCAGTCGATGAGATCGACGTGCACGTTGGTCTGCCGGACACCCGGGACCGGCAGCGGCGATGGCCGCGGCCCCAGTGTCGAGACGGCACACAAGCCGGCGGACGGCAGATGCGGCAGCAGGTGGGGATCCATCCGGTTCCAGGGGGCGACGAAAACCGGCTCGGCATGGGCGAAATGGCTGATCCGCCGCCAGCCTTCCGCCAGTTCGGCGAGCATCTCCGGCAGCGGCCGGTGCACGCCGAATTCCTCCTGGCGGCTGCCCTGCGGGGCGTGGTTGCCGTGGCTCCAGCCGTGCTGAAGAACGCTGACCAGTGGCAGGTCGGCGAGGTGCCGGCGGAGCCCGTCGTCGGCATCGCGCGGGATGACCGCCAGCGCGACCGGCGTGTCGTTGCGGACGGAGAGATCGAGGAGGCGGAGCAACGGCGGCACGACAGCAGTGGCGTCGTCATCCCGCCACCAGAAATGGACGCGACGGCCCTCACGCCGCCACGCGTCAAGTTCGTCCGCGAGGTCGCTCCAGTCGCCCATGCCTTCCCTCGGTCACCTTCTGTCCGATGCGCAGAAGGCCGCGACGATCTTCGCCGTCGTTGTCACGCCAGAATAATTGATATCCAGCGGGTCGGGAATGAGTGTCATTGCCCGGTCGATGGCGGCGGCGAGGATTTGTGGGGAAAGCCCGGCGGGATCGACCACCACCGCCCTGCCGCGTCGCTGCAGGATGCCCGCGCGCAGCGTCTGCTCGCTCTCAGCGGCCTCGGCGAACGGCACCAGCACCGAGCGGGCCCCGGCCATCAGCACGTCCATCACCGTGTTGTAGCCGGCCTGGGAGATCGACAGGGCGCAGCGGGCCAGCAGCACCGGCAGATCGCCCCGCCAGCGTTCGACCACCACGCCCGGCGGCGGCGGCCACAACTCCTCGGCAAACGTCTCGGCGGGAAAGTTCGGGCCGGTGATCAGCCGCCACGGATGGTGGGCGAGCCGGCACAGCGGCCGCGCGGCAAGCGCGTAGCGCAGCACTGCCGCCCCGACCGCTCCGCCCCCCACCGAGACGATCACCTCCCCTGCCCCGGCCTGCCCGGAACCACCGGGCGGGGGCGGCACCGGCGCGTCGGCGACATAGCCGGTGTAGACCAGCTTGTCGGCGATGGCCGCCATGGCCGGATACGACGCCTCGATCGGCACCAGCCGCGGATCGCCGTGGACCAGCACCCGGTCGAACGAGGTTCGCGCGCAGGCGATCGCCCTGGCATCCCGCTCGGGCCGCGACGCGGGGACGAGGATGTCGCGCAGCGAGCAGAGAATGCGCGGCCGCTGCCGCCCGCTGCGAGCCCGGTCGAGCAGCGGCATCAGCTCGAAGCCGAACATCCGCCGGCCAAAGGGAAACAGCTCGATCAGCAGCACGTCCGGCCGCAGCGCCTCGTATTCGGACAGCAACCGGGCGGCTCTGCGGTCACGCCACACGTCGTCGATAGGCCGGCCGTCCTCGTCGAGCAGCAGCTTGAACGTGGCATCGGCAGCGTGTACCGGCGGCAGCAGAATGCGTGCGCATCCCGCGAAGCTGACTTCCGGAACGTGGCGGCCGCCCAAGGCGACGCAGACGTCGATGCCCGCGTCCCGCAGTCCGCGAGCGAGCATCGCCGCGCGCTTCAGATGGCCGATGCCCAGCAGGTGCTGGACGTAGAACATGACCCGACAGCTCATGCCTTCCTCCGCGCGGCAGCGGCAGCAACAACCGGCCGCAACGCGGCCTGCAGCCGCCGGCTCGCCGCGGGCAGATCGTGCCGGCCGGCGATACGCGCCCGCGCCGCCCAGCCCATGCAGACCCGCCGGTCGGCATCGGCCAGCAGGGTGTTTACCGCCGCGGCGAAGGCCCCGGCATCGCCAACCGGCACCAGCAGACCGCTGCGGCCGTCGGTGACGATGGCGGCAACGCCGCCGCAGGCACCGGCGACCACCGGCAGGCCCGCGGCCTGCGCCTCCAGCAGTGCCATTCCCCACGCCTCGCCGACCGCCGGCCAGACGTAGAGATCGACGGCGGCATAAAGGGCGGGCAGTTCCGTGTCGCCCAGCGCGCCGAGCCAGATGATGCGACCAGCAAGCGGCGCGAAGGCGGCTTCCACCGCCGACCGCGCCGGTCCATCACCGCAGATCAGCAACCGCCACGGCCGATCGGCAGCGGGCGCCAGGGCTTCCGCCAGCAGCCGGAAGGAGGCGAGTTTGTCCCCCCATCGCATCATCGCCACCGTCAGCAACAGCGGCTCGGTCGGATCGATGCCAAGGCGGGCCACCAGCTCGCTGCGGTGCCTGATGCGGTCCATCGCCGCCCGCGCATACGGTTGAGCGTCGATGAACGGCGGAAAAGGCTGCAGCCGGTGTGGTTCCGGCAGCAGTGCCCGCACGCCCTCGTCGTCTGCCGGATTGAGGCCGAGGAGAAGGTCGGCGCGGCACATGGCGGCGGCGGCAGCGGCGTGGCCCTCGGCCCAGCATCCTTGCGCCCGCTTGCCGGCAGAGGAGGCCTCGGCGACGACGTATGGCAGGCCAAGGCGCTCACAGACCGGCGGGCCGAGGTAGTCAGGCGCCTTGTGATAGAGGTGGTATGTGAACCACAGCCGCGGTCGTCGGCGGGCGGGCCGCTGCCGCCAGCGGCGCAGCAGGCGATCGGCGAGCTGCGGGCCGAGGCTGGCGATCCGCTGCTGCCGGATCGCATCGCCGTTTCGATCGAAGCTGCGGAAGGTCGAGGCCAGTTCGACGGTGTGACCGCCGGCTGCCAGCGCCGCGATCAGCAGCCGGGCCAGCGTCCGGTCGCCGGAGGGGACCGGATCGCTGGGCGGCTTCATCGGGGCGTAGAAGGCGATCCGCATCCCTGGCCGATTCCGAAAAGCTGCGCCAGTCGGTCGATCCCCGGCTCCATCGCGAAGCCCTGGTGCAGCCGCTGCATCGCGGCGGCGCCCAACCGCAGCCGGCAATCGGGATCGCGGATCAGGCGAAACAGGGCTGCTGCCAGCGCGCGGGCGTCGTCCGCCGGCACCAGCAGCCCGGTCTTGCCGTCGATGATCAGTTCGGGGATGGCGGAGACCTCCGTCGACAGGCAGGCGAGACCCTGACTGTGCGCCTCCATCAGCACGTTCGGCAACCCGTCGCGGTCGCCGTCGTCAGCGATCCGGCAAGCCAGCACGAAGACGTCCGCCGACCGGTAGGCCGCCAGCACCGCCTCTTGTGGCAGCGCCCCGCGCCATTCGATCCGGCCCGCTATCCCGCGGCGTACCGCGCGCTGCCGCAGTCCATCGAGCAGCGGACCGTCGCCGATATGGACGAAACGCCAGTTGAGATCGGCCGGAAGCAGGGCCAGCGCGTCGAGCAGCCCGGCATATCCCTTCTTTTCCACCGCCCGGCCAACCGACAGCAGCACCACCGGCCCGGTGGCGGAGCCGTTGCCGGCCGAGTGGCGGCAGGGTGGCGGCGGCGGAAAGCGGCGCAGGTCGAGGCCGTGGTAGAGCAGCTCCACCCGCTGCGGCAACGGCGCCAGCGACGCCAGGTGGCGCGCATTGGCGGCGGTGCAGGTGACCAGCCAGCGGCACCCGGCCAGCTTCTCGCGGAGCTCCCAGCCCGGCGTCGTCCAGACGTCCTTGGCATGTGCCGATGCACTCCACGGCAGGCCGCGCAGCAGCGCCGCGTAGCGGACGACGGATGCCGGCGTGTGCAGGAAGTGGGCATGCAGCCAGCCGACGTCTTCCGGCAATTCTGCCGCCAGTACCGTCGCCTGGCCGAAGCGGCGCAGCCGGTTGCGCGTCGGATCGCGGCGCAGATCGGCGGCGAACGCCCGCAAGGCGGCTCGCCAGCCGGCAAGGCGGCGCGCGGCACGCAGGCCGCGGCCGACGCGCCGGGGCTCTTCGTGCAGGTATTCCGGCAGATAGACGAGCGGCGCTTTGATCTCCCGGTGCACCGGATGGACCGCGCGATCGGTCGGCCGGCGCATGGCATAGAGGCGGATATCGAGCCCGCGCTGCTCGAGCGCCCGGATCTCCTGGGCGATGAAGGTCTCGGAGAGGCGAGGATAGCCCTTCAGGACGAAAGCGACGGGACGGGTCAAGCTAGAAGGCTTCCCGCACCATCATCAGACGGGAGAGCCGGCGCCGAGGCCGTTCGAGCCAGCGGTCGATCCGGGCGCCGATCACCTCGAGACCGTCGAGCAGCCCGGGGATGCGCACCTGTGAGGGCCGTGGCTGCGCCGGCAGGGCGCGCAGCGCCGCCGCCATCCGCCCGGCACCGTCGCCCTCGGCGATGTCGAGCATGCGGGTGAGCCCCAGCGCCTGGGCGCGGGCGGCACGGATGTACTGCTCCATCCGGGGCTCGGTGCGCGGCACGATCAGCGCCGGCTTGTCGAACGACAGAATCTCGCAGAAGGTGTTGTAGCCGCCCATGGCGACGATGCCGGCCGCACCGTCGATCAGGCCTTCGATATTGGCCTCGAAGGTGATCGCCCGCACCCGCGGCAGGCGGGCCGCCCGCCGCATGAAATCGGCCTGCAGGCTGGAGTGCATGAAGGGGCCGAGGACCAGCAGCGCCGGGTGCGGCAAGTCGGTGTCCTGCTCGTAGGCGCGAAGCACCCAGTCGATCAGCAGCGCCCCGTCGCCACCCCCTCCGGTCGTCACCAGCAGGTAGGGGTCGGGGCCGAGCGGCGGCATCATCAGCGCCGCGGCTGCCGCCGGCCGCGGCGTCGCCTCGCGCCGGAGATAGCCGGTGTAGCGCACCCGCGCTGCGGCCGGCGGCGGCAGCTCGATGCCTTCGAGGGCATTGCAGATCTGCGGCAGGCCGTACACCCAGATGGCGTCGTAGAACTCGCTCACCGCCGAGACGGCGTGCTTGCGCTCCCACTCCTCAGCCAGCTGGCCGGGATCGTCCAGCACGTCGCGCAGCCCGAGGACAAGCGGCGTTCCGCGCGCCTTCAGCAGCGCGAGCGTCTCGCGCACCTCGCCGCGCAGCCCGAGCGGCTCCTTGTCCACCAGAAAGATGTGCGGCTGAAACGCCTCGGCGGTGTGGCGGATGATGCCGCCGCGCATCGACAGGATGGCATCGAGGCCGATGTTCAGACTGAGCGGCTGATAGTCGCCGTCCTTGAGCTTGATCACGCCGGGGATGCGGACGAAGTCGACCCGGGTGCGAAAGCTGAAGCTGCCGATGATCGGCGATCCGGTCAGGATCAGCACGCTGAGGTCCGGCCGGCGCTCGACCAGCGCGTGGGCGATCGCCCGGCATCGGCGGAGGTGGCCGAGGCCGAATGTATCGTGGCTGTAGATCAACAGCCGGAACTGACCGCCGCTCTGCCGCATCCCCTGATCACTGCTTGCCGCGGACGCCACGGACTGCCGGGTGGTGATCGTTGGCCGCGATTGCAATGCCCACCGGCTTGGCGCATTTATCAGCGCAAGCTGACAGCCTGCAAGCGAGAACACGCGGGCGGCTGGTCTGCGGCGGGTTTCCCAGCGTCGCTAAATTCAAGTTCGCCGTGAAGGCCAATGGAGCCCACCCTTTTCAACTATATCCGCCGCTACAGCTGGCGCGAACAGGTCATCCTGCTGGTGATGACCTGCGCGTCTTTTCCTTTCCTGTACGCATCGCTGGAACTGCCCAAGATCATCATCAACCAGGCGATCGCCGCCAGCAATTTTCCGCGGAATTTCTATGGCTTTGAGGTCGACCAGGTGCAGTACCTGGCAATTCTGTGCGCCGTGTTCCTGGCGCTGGTGGGGGCGAACGGCGGCTTCAAGTATTTGATCAACGTCTACAAGGGGCGGCTGGGCGAACGGATGCTGCGCCGGCTGCGCTACCAGCTGTTCTCCCAGACCTTGCGCTTCCCCATCCCGCACTTCCGCCGGACCTCGCAGGGCGAGGTGATCGCCATGATCACCGCCGAGGTCGAGCCGCTGGGCGGCTTCATCGGCGATGCGGTGGCGCAGCCGGCGTTCCAGGGCGGCACGCTGCTCACCATCCTTGCCTTCATGTTCGCTCAGGACATCGTCCTCGGCACCGCCGCCATCGCCCTCTATCCGGTGCAGATGTACCTGATTCCGAAGCTGCAGCGGCAGGTCAACGCGCTCGCCAAGCAGCGCGTCCGCACCGTCCGCCGTCTCGCCGAGCGAATCGGCGAGGGCATCTCGGGTATCGAGGAGATCCACGCCAACGACACCGCCGAGCGACATCGCGCCGACTTCGCCGGCTGGGTCGGCACCATCTACGACATCCGCCTGCAGATCTACCGGAAGAAGTTTTTTATCAAATTTCTTAATAACTTCATCGCACAGCTGACGCCGTTCTTCTTCTACTCGATCGGCGGCTACCTGGTCATCCACGGGGAGCTGACATTCGGGGCGCTGGTAGCGGTTCTTTCCGCCTACAAGGACCTGTCGTCGCCGTGGAAGGAGCTGCTCGACTGGTACCAGCAGAAGGAGGACACCCGGGTCAAGTATGACCAGCTCGTCGAGCAGTTCCGCCCGCCCGGCATGCTCGCCGAGGAAGTGGTGCAACCGCAGGCCGGGCCCATTCCGCGGCTCTCCGGGACGGTGGTGGTCTCGCACGTCTCGCTGGAGGACGAGGTCGGGGTGAAAGCGGTGGACCAGGCGAGCTTCCACTTCGACGTCGGCCGGCGGATCGCGCTCGTCGGCGGGCCGGGCTCCGGCGCTGACAGCATCGCCCGGCTGCTGGCGCGCCTGCTGGAACCCACCGCCGGCGCGATCACCATCGGCGGTCAACCCCTGGCAACGATGCCTGAAGCCGTCACCGGCCGCCGCATCGGCTTCGTCGGCAGCCATGTCCCTCTGATCAACGGCACGTTGCGCGATAATCTCTACTACGGCCTCTACAACCGCGAGGTGACGGAAACGGAGCCGGCGGAGGCGCGCCGCCGCGCTGCCGACAGCACCTACATCTTCGAGGCGGAACAGTCCGGCAACACCACCAGTCGCATCGACGGCCAGTGGATCGACTACGCGGCCTACGACCTGGCAGGGCCCGAGGATCTCCAGATGCGGATTATCGCAACCCTCCAGCTCGTCGATCTGGAGGGGGACCTGTTCTCCCTGGGGCTGAGAGGGACGGTCAATCCGGAAAGGCATGAGCGGCTCACCGGCCGGATCCTGCAGGCCCGCTCCGTCCTGCGTGAGCGATTGCGGGAGCGGCAGTACCAGGGTCTCGTCGAGGGGTTCGACCGCGACGTCTACAACAGCAACATGTCGGTCGCCGAAAACCTGCTGTTCGGCCTGCCCGTCGGCAAGGGCTTCGATCTCGACCACCTCGGCGATCATCCTTACGTCCAGAAGGTGCTGGCTGACGTCGGGCTGCGCGACGAATTCTCCGGCATCGGCCTGCAGATGGCGAAGATCATGGTCGACCTGCTGCGGGATCTGCCTCCCGGGCACGAGTTCTTCGACCGCTTCAGCTTCATCTCGTCGGACGATCTGCCGGAATACCAGGCGGTGATCCGGCGGGTCGAGCAGGCAGGGCTGCAGGACGCCGATCCCGACGATCGCAACCTTCTGTCTTCGCTACCCTTCCGCGGCGTTCCCGCCCGCCATCGCCTCGGCCTGATGAGCGCGGCGTTCGAGAGCCGGTTGCTGCAGGCGAGGCATGCCTTCGCCGCCGGCTTGCCGGAGACGTTGCGCGGATCGGTGGCCTTCTTCGACGCCGACGCCTACAACCCGGCCGCTTCGGTCCAGGACAACATCCTGTTCGGCAAGCTGGTCTATGGCCGCCAGCAGGCACAGCGGCAGATCGGCGCGCTGATCGCCGAGGTGCTCGACGGCCTGAGCCTGCGCGGCCAGATCGTCGATCTCGGCCTCGAGTTCAACGTCGGCATCGGCGGCAGCCGCCTGTCGATACCGCAACGGCAGAAGCTGGCGGTCGCCCGGGCGCTGCTCAAACGCCCCGACCTGCTCATCCTCGACGAGGCGACGGCGGCCATCGACCCGACGGGACAGACGGCACTGAGAGCCGCCCTGCTCGCCTGCCCGGAGGTCCCCGGGCAGCTGTGGGTGATGAGCGACCTGCAGCAGGCCGACGGCTTCGATTATGTGATTGTCGTCGATAGCGGGCGGATCGCCGAGCAGGGGGCCGCCGCCGACCTGCTGGCAGCACGACCGCCAGGCACCGTCAATGCATGAGAGGGAGCTGGAACGCCGGTGAATTACAACGAGGCCGTCTCGGTTTTGCGCGGTATCCCGGTGTTCGCGTCGTTCGATACCGCCAGCCTGAAGATGCTGGCTTTCTCCAGCAGCTACCTGCACCTCGATGACGGCGAGGCGCTCTGCCACCAGGGCGACCCGGGCGACAGCGTCTTCGTCGTCTACGAGGGCGAAGTGAAGGTCTCGCTGGTCCTGCCGGATAACGGCCGGATTCATCTCGCCCGGCTCGGACGCAACGACATCCTGGGTGAGATGGCGGTCATCTGCAATCTGCCCCGCACCGCCGACGTCCATGCCTGCGGTCCGCTTAAGGTGCTGAGGATCGAAGGCGATGTCTTTCTTCAGCTGGTGACGGGCAATCCGGAGGCTGCGCTCGGCATGATGCGGATGCTGGCGGAGCGGCTGGTGCGCTTCACCGAACAGTACGAGCAGTTGCGGTTGCGGCAGGACATTGCCGATCCGATAACGCCGGGTCCGTTGCCCCCGTCGTAATGCGTCGCCGAGCGGGGCGAAGCGCACCGGCAAGCGGCGACAGGTAAAGCGCAGCAATCGCGACAGCCGGCGGCCGGCGGCTCGCCGGTCAATCGGCTCAGTAGAGGAAACGGCTGCGGATCGTGCCTTCGATCGCCTCCAGTTCGCGCCGGATGCCCCGGCCTTCCTCCAGCCGGCCGTCGATGTCGCTGACCATATAGCCCACCTCGCTGTCGGTCCGGAGGTATTGGGCGGCGATGTTCAGTCCGCGCTGCGAGAACATCTGGTTGACCCGGGTCAGCACGCCCGGGACGTTGCGGTGGATGTGCAGGAAGCGGGTGACGCCCTGCTGCACCGGCAACGCCACTTCGACGAAATTGACGGCGCCCACGGTCGAGCCGTTGTCGGAATAGGTGATCAGTTTGTCGGCCACCTCGACGCCGATGTTGGCCTGCGCCTCCTCGGTGGAGCCGCCGACGTGCGGCGTCAGGATGACGTTGGGCAGGCCCTGCAGTGCCGTGACCAGCCGCTCGTCGCCGCTTCCGGGTTCGCGGGGGAAGACGTCGATGGCCGCACCGGCGATCCGGCCGCTGCGCAGGGCCTCGGCCAGGGCCTCGATGTCGACGACGCTGCCGCGGGCGGCGTTGATCAGGATCGCGCCCGGCTGCATCCGGGCGATCTCGGCGGCGCCGATCATGCCGCGGGTGGCCGGGGTGTCAGGAACGTGCAGGCTGACCACATCGACAGCGCCGAGGAGTTCGTCGAGCGAGCGGACCGGCTGGGCATTGCCCAGCGCCAGCTTGTCGATGATATCGAAATAGCACACGCGCATGCCGATGGCTTCGGCAAGCACCGACAGTTGCGAGCCGATGTGGCCGTAGCCGACGATGCCGAGGGTTCGGCCGCGTACTTCGTGCGCTCCGCTGGCGGTTTTACGCCAGATCCCCTGGTGCGCCAGCGTCGATTTCTCCGGGACGCGGCGCATCAGCATGATAATTTCCCCCAGAACCAGCTCCGCCACCGAGCGGGTATTGGCGTAAGGGGCGTTGAAGACCGGGATTCCCTTGCGTTTTGCCGCATCCACGTCTACGTGGTTGGTGCCGATACAAAAGCAGCCGATACAGAACAGGCGTCGCGCCTTGGCGAGAACCTCGGCGGGGAGCTTGGTCTGCGAGCGGATGCCGAGGATGTGTGCCTCAGCGACCAGGCGCTGGAGCGTATCCGCGGCAGGAGCACCCGCAAGCGTCTCGATGTTGATATAACCGGCGTTGCACAGGGCCTGCACCGCACGAGGATGGATGCTCTCGGTAAGCACGATACGGATGCGATCACGGGGAACCGATAGGCGTCTCAACGCCGTCTCTCCGGCTGTCGGCGGGAGTGGCAACTTCCCGCCGTCGCCGGCGGCGGTCAAGCACCGTGGCGTGGCGACACCCTGTCGCCGTCCGCCGGGGCGGCCGCCGCTGCGAGTCCTGAGGGCGATCTTGGCGGCAACGGCGCTGCTGACGCCCGCCGCGGCGTGGGCGGCGAAGGCCACCCTGTCACCGCGCACCGTCTTTCTGCCGATCGGCGGGTTGCAACTGCCGGTGGGCGTCTCCGGCGAACTCGTCTACACCCTGCGCGCGGGGCAGGCGGACATTGACGGTAAGCTGGCCGCCGACCTCGCTTCGGCACAGAAGCAGGCAACTCCCCTGCTCGCCGCCCTGTTCGACCGCAAACAGACCTGCGGCGAGCGCCTTTCCGTGCGCAGCGGGCAGCTTGGCGCGCGCAGCAGCGCGCTGGCGGTACAGGCCACGGTGGACTATGGCCGGACCGCCTGCATCGCCGGGCAGGAGATGAAGATTCTTCCCCGCGCGCTCTATGACGTGGAAATGCTGCTGCATCCCATTGTTAACGCGCGCTCGCTCCGCATGCAGGCGGAAGTGGTGACCCTGCACCGCCGCGACGGTCAGCTTCCCGCGACGATCGATCTGGCATTGCGCGACTTGCTGGGAAACCTGATTGGTCAGCGCATCGGCGAACTTTTTCCTGCCGCCGTCCCGGAGGATCTCCGGCTGCAGAGCCTCAGCTTCGATGAGACCGAACCGGGACGGCTGGCAGCGAGGTTGCGCACCTCCGGCAGCATTCCGCAGGCGATGCTCGACCAGCTCGTTTCGCGCCGCTGATCGCGCCCGGCTAGTTTCGCGGCAGCAGCCGGAGCTGGTCCTCGGTCATGTGGATGATCAGCCGGCCGTCCGCTTCCATGTCGATCTTCTCGAGGGGCAGCGTCACTTCACGGGCGCCGATGCCCATCACTCCCCCTGTCCGCAGGATGGCCTGCCGGTTGGGTCCGGGCGAGCCGGTGACGTCGGCCAGCATCGCGACGCGCTGGCTTTGGGTATCGTAAATCGGCTTCTCGCGCAGGTCGCGCGCGTTGAGCTGGGTTACATCGACCAGGCCGGCGCCTGCGGCGCTCGCCCCGGTCAGGGATGTCGTCGCCGCCACGGCGACGGCGGAGGCAAGAAGCACCCCGTGAAACCTGCTCTGCATCGGCGGTCTCCCGTTCGCTGGTGGTTGTTGGTCGGCACCCAAGCGGCGCCGCCGGTATCGGACTAGACGATCGGAGCGATCGTATGTTCCCAAGCGCCCCGATCTCGCCACGATCGGCGGCATTCGCCTCCCCGCGCCGATGGCGCTGGACAGCGCCGCGGAGAAGCGGCGAAATGCGGCGAAACCGACAGCAAGGAGCGTAGACGATGGACCTGTGGCAGTGCCCCGTCGTGGTGACCGGCGCCGCATCCGGACTGGGGGCGGAGACAGCCCGGCATCTGGCCGAAGCGGGAGCCCGGGTCACCGCCATCGACATCGACGCCACCCGGATCAGCCGCATCGGCGCGGAAATCGAGGGGCTCGCCATCGCTTGCGATCTTTCCGACCCCGACGCCACCGAGGCCGCCTTCCGTCAGGCGCGGCAAGCCCACGGAGCGGCCCGCATTCTCGTCAACTGCGTCGGCCTCGCCCACCCGCAGCGCATTCTCGGCGACGACGGGCCGATGCCGCTCGACGAGTTCCGCCGGCTCGTCGACGTCAACCTGATTGCCGGTTTCAACATGATGCGGCTGGCGGCGGCCGACATGGCGAAACTGCCGCCCCAGGCCAACGGCGAGCGGGGACTGATCATCTTCACCACCTCGATCTCCGCCTACGAGGGCCTCAGCGGCGAGGCTGCCTATGCGGCCTCCAAGGGCGGGGTCGTCAGCATGATCCTGCCGGCGGCGAGGGAGCTCGGCACCTACGGCATCCGCGTCGTCGGCATCGCACCCGGCCTGTTCGGCACGCCGACGCTGTTCGCGATGGAGCGCAATCTCGATTCGCGGCTGGTGCACTCGATCCCGTTTCCCCACCGCTTCGGCGATCCCTCGGAATTCGCCATGCTGGTGACCCATGTCATCCAGAACGTGATGATCAACGGGACGGTCCTGCGCCTGGACGGAGGCTATCACCGATGAGCGATACAGACAGCGAGTCCGGCCCACCGCAGTCTGAGGGGACGGAGAACGGCAGACTGATCATCCTGCACCTCGTCTCCCACGCTTCGGGCGAGATGGTGGAAATGATCGCCCGCAATGCCGTCGCCCAGCTCGACGGCGTCACCATCGACCGCCACCTGTGGAAGTTCGTGCGCAATCTCGGGCTGGTGCCCGAGATCCTCGCCGAGATCGCCCGCTGCCGCGGCATCGTCTTCCACAGCATCGCCGCGACCGACATCCGCGAGGCGCTTGAAGAGGGCTGCGAGCACCTGCGCGTGCCCTGCATCTTCGTCCTCGAGCCGTTCGTCTCCCAGTTGGCCACGTTTTCCGGTGCGCCCATCCGCTATCGCACCGCCGCCCGCGACTTTATCGACGAGGACTACTACCAGCGGGTCGAGGCGATGAAGTTCACGCTGGCGCACGACGACGGCCAGGCATCGGACGACCTGGAGGATGCCGACGTCATCCTGGTCGGCGTCTCGCGGGCGACCAAGACGCCCACCTGCATGTACCTTGCCTCGCGCGGTATCAAGGCGGCGAACGTCCCGCTCGTGCCCGGCGTTCCCCTGCCGGAGGGGGTGCTCAAGGCAAAGTCGCCGATGGTGGTGGGCCTGACCCTGCAGCCGAAGCTGCTGTCGAAGGTTCGCTCGTCGCGATTGCAACGGCTGGCCGAGGAGAGCACGACCTCCTATTCGGAGGCCGAGGCGGTTGCGCAAGAGGTGCTGGAGGCGAGACGGTTGTGCGCCCGGCATGGCTGGCGCGTCATCGATGTCACCAACCGGCCGATCGAGAACACCGCCGCCTTCATCCTCGACCTGCTGAAGAAGCGCAACGAGGCCGCCCGAACGCCGCCCCCCGCCCCCCCTTCCTGAGCAAGCAGCCGCTCAGGCACACGCCGCCTCGCCCTCGCCGGCCTCGCAAGCGAGCAGGACCCTGCTGATCTCCTGTGCTACCTCCTGCGGGGGGAGATCGCCGGCGTCGAGCCCAGACCAGCGCAGCAGACGCCGCGGCAGTTCGCTGCGGCCGGCGCCATGCACCAGGATGGGGATCAGCCTGACCTGCCCTGGTGTCTCGGCTGCCCGCGACGCGGCCGCCCCGATGTCGAAATAGAGGCGTGGCGATCGTTCGGATTCGGGAGGAATCAGCAGGACGAAAGCCTCAGCCCGGCACAGCGCCTCGTCAATCACCTGCGCCCAATCGGCGCCGGGCTCTATCATCCGATCGTCCCACACCGCGACGCCCCTCTCGTCCAGCATGCGACGAAGCACATCAACGATCTGGCGCGAACGCTCGTCGCCGTAAGAATATGAAAGAAAGACCCTGGGGGTACTTTTCGTCATATTTCATAGCCTCCAACGCGACAGCGTTCCCGCACGCGCTCAAGGTAGTCATCGATCTCATTGAGCTCCACGGTTATCGACCGCTTAATCAAGATCGGAATGCGCTCGTTGGTTGCAATTAACTCGGCATCGACCCCATAACGGATAATAACAACGCGCTTCCGGAGAAACCAGAAGCCGCCGATCTCCATCCACACATAATGTCTCGCCAGGGCATGGGGCGTGAGCAAGACAGCAAGCTCTTCGGCACGATGGGCTTCTTCAACGATCCGCTCTTCGAAATCGTCCCCATGATCAACATCTCGGCAATCGAGAAATGTCGTTGCGCCGCATCCCTCGATAGCTTCGGCCAGCTTTTTCGCGACCCACCGATCGCCCGACCAATGCGATAAAAAGATGTGCATTCCCCCACCTCGCCCCCCCCAAGGGACCAGCAGCGCTCGCACCGCACGCCGTGCTCAGTCGCGTTCCTCGCCGAGTTGCATGATGCCGACGGCCATGCCGATCGAGCCGAAGGTGATGAACAGGCCGAAGAACAGCAGCAGCACAAACAGCTCCCGGTCGGGCGAGGCGGCGATCAGCGAGCCGATACCGCCCACGTCCTGCCACAGCAGCAGCACCCCGAGCACCAAGCCGCCGGCACAGCCGAACAGACAGTGACGCAGCAGAAAGCCGATGAAGCGGCGGTGATGACGGTGCATCAGCGGTGGCGACCCCTGCTCGCCCCGTATGGGAACGCCCGCGTCTGGCCGAAAGCGCTTCATCGCTGGGTGGTCTCCCTCCCCGTTCCGCCCGGCTCACGCCGCCGGTGCGTCTTCCATCAGCGGTTCGATATCGGCGCTGCGCAGCATCGCCGCCACCGCCGCTACCGCTGCATCCAGGGCGCGTCGATCGGTGGAGCGAACAACGAGGCTGGTACCGAAACGGCCGGACCGCACGAACGGGTAGCTGCCGATCTCGGTCGCCGGGTGCTGCCGCTGCACTTCGCCCAGCGCGAAGGCGATGCCGCTTTCCGTCGTGAAGGCGGAGATCGTGCGAGAGAGCACCGGATCGCCGCCCCGCAGCCCGGTAACCAAGCCGTCCACCATCGCCTGCATGATCCGCGGCACTCCCGGCAACACCCAGACGTTGTCGACGCGGAAGCCGGGGGCGGCGCTCACCGGGTTCTCGATCAGGGTCGCCCCTCGGGGAATGTCCGCCATCTTCAGCCGCGCCTCGCTGAGCTCGGCTGCAGCGTAATGGCGGGTGAGCAGGTCGGTTGCCCGCGGATCGCGCACCACCGGCAAACCGAACGCCGCAGCGATGGCGGCGGCAGTGATGTCGTCGTGGGTCGGGCCGATGCCGCCGGTGGTGAAGACATGGTCGTAGGCGGTGCGGCAGGCGTTGACGGCGCTGATGATGGCGGTCTCGTCGTCGGCGATGACGCGGGCCTCCATCACCCGGACGCCGACGGCGTTCAGTGCCTTCGCCAGATAAGGCAGGTTGGCGTCGGTCGTCCGGCCGGAAAGGATCTCGTTGCCGATGATGAGGACCGCGGCGGTCACGGTTCGTTGCGAGCACATGATGTGGACATCATAGCGGGCAGCAACTGTCGAGGAAACCCCACCCGCCTGGGTGAGCTCCGAGATGGGGGGCCCGCCGTCGCCGCAGCGGTGCGCCGATCGGCGTCCTGCGCTTGCCCCTTCAAAACCACCGGCGATCGGCTACGATATCCCCTGCCCCGCCACGACCCAGGCGACGGGACCGCAACGAACAAAGGGAAAAAACGCATGAAGGTCTCCAAGCTATTGAAATTGCATGGTATGCTTGTGCTGACCGTGCATCCCGACTTCACCCTGGCGGAAGCCGCGCGCCGCTTCGCCCAGTCTGTCGGCGGCCGCCGGTTCTCGCTCGCTGTGGTTACCGACCACGACGACAAGGTGCTTGGAGTCATCTCGCTGGGCGATATCAGCCACGCGTTGGGCGAGTATGAGGGCGACGCGGCGAAGCTGCTGGTGAAGAACGTCATGACCACCGGCGTCTGTTCCTGCGGCCTCGACGACGATCTTGAAGAGGTGCTGAAGGCGATGGCGGAAAAGGGCATCCGTCACGCCCCGGTGATCGAGGGCGGCAAGCTGGCCGGCCTGGTGGCGCGCCGGGATGCATTGGAATTCCTCTATCAGCAGGCATCGCTCGACGCCGCTCACCTCACCGACTGGCTGTTCCGGTCCGACGCGCGATACTGACCCGGGACGGAGGTTAGCGGCCGCCGGAAGGAGGGAGCAGCACAGGCGCTTCCGGACGGTGCCGGCAGCGCACCGCCTGCTTCCGGCGATTTCGGTATCGCCCGTGCCGGTGTATACGGGGCGGACCTTCGCCATCGCCGCCACCCAACTCGTGTTCCGACGTCCCCCCGCCGACGCCCTGCGCCTCGCCGCCTTCTACGCGGCGTTTTTCGTCGTCCTGGGTGTCCTCCAGCCATTCTGGCCGCTATGGCTGGCCTCGCGGCAGTTGAATGCGGCCGAGATCGGCATCGTCCTGGCGATCGGCGTCGGCGCCAAGGTGATCGGCCTGCCGGTGGCGGCACATCTTGCCGACCGCAGCGGACAGCGGCGGCGGCCGATGCGGCAGCTGGCGCTGCTCAGCATCCTCAGCTTTGCGCTGTTCGCGCTGACCGGCACGTTCTGGCCGATCATTCTCGTCAGTCTGCTGTTCTTCTCGCTGTGGCCGCCGGTGATGGCGCTGGGCGAAAGCCTGACGCTGATGGCGGCGCGCGACCGCGGCTTCGAGTATGGGCGCGTCCGCCTGTGGGGTTCGCTGAGCTACATCGCCACGGCACTGGCGGCGGGGAGCGCCCTCAGCCGGGTTCCCGCCGACGCCGTCTACTGGATGATTCTCGCCGGCGTCGCCCTGACCCTGCTGTCGTGCCTTGCCGTTCCCGACCTGCGGGTGCCGCCCAGCCGCCTGCACCGGCTGCCGATCGTGGCGCTGCTGCGGCGGCGCGAGATCCTCCTGCTGCTGGCCGGCTGCGGCCTCGTTCAGGGCAGCCACGCCGTCTACTATGCCTTCGCCACCCTCCACTGGCAGGCGGCGGGGTACTCGGAAACGGTTATCGGCGGGCTGTGGGCGCTGGGGGTGCTCTGCGAGGTGGTGCTGTTCGCCTGCGGTGCAGCGGCCATCCGCCTCGCCGGACCGGTCGGCCTGATGGTGATCGCCGGCCTCGCCGCCGCCGTCCGCTGGCTCGGAACGGGCGTTACCGAGTGGTTGCCGGCATTGCTGCTGTTGCAGACGCTGCATGCCTTCAGCTTCGGCGCCGCCCATCTCGGCGCCATGCACTGGATCAGCCGCCATGTCGATCCCGCCCTGTCGGCAACGGCACAAAGCCTTTATTCGGCTGTTGTCTTCGGGTTGTTCCTCGGCGGCCTCCTCTATGCATCGGGACTGCTCTATGCGACCTTCGGCGCCGGCGCTTTCCTGCCGATGGCCGCTGCTGGTCTCGCCGGCACGCTGATCACCCTGCCGCTGCTGCGGCGTCCACAGGGCGGGAACGCCTGATCGGGTCCCACGTTAGCGCAACGGCGGCTGGCGTGGCGGATGGGAACAAAGGGACGCAGAATGTCGAGCAAGGCGCCGCACCTGTCCTGGGCAAGCCTCTCCACCCGCGCCCTTGCGGCCCTGACCGGCAGCACGCTTCCGGAGGAAGAACGGCTGCTGCGCAAGGTCCACCGGCTGCGCAAGAAGCTCGCCAAGGCGGAAACAGCCTTGGGCGACATTGCCGGCGAGCCGCTCCCCGCGGGCGGGACCGAAGCGGAAGGACCGCCTGCCGCGGAGCCGCTCCCCGTGGGCGGGACCGAGGTGCAAGAGCCGCCTGCCGGCGAGCCGGCTGCAATCCTCGACAGTTATGTCAGCGGGGCACCCACTCCAGCCAAGGCGTTCGAAATGTTCGCCGGGGAGTGGTCTTCCGAGATTCCGGGATACGGCATGGGTTCGATCCCGCTGTTCAGTGACGCACGGATAATCTGGTTCATCGCGCAGTGCGGCGGCATCGAAGGCAAGCGCGTGCTTGAGCTTGGCCCGCTCGAGGGTGGCCACACCTACATGATGGCCCGCGCCGGCGCAGCCCACATTACCTCGATAGAGGCGAACACGAGAGCTTTCCTGAAATGCCTCATCGTGCAGAATGCCCTCAAATTCAAGGCCGACTTCCTGCTCGGCGACTTCGCCGAGTACTTAAGTGATTGCGGCGAGGTCTACGACCTCGCGGTTGCCAGCGGCGTCCTTTATCACATGAACAAGCCGGTCGACCTGCTGCGCGATCTGGCGCGGACGTCGGACAACATCGGCATTTGGACGCATTACTACGATGCGGAGGTGATTCTCGCGAACGAGCTGCTGAAAAGAAAGTTCGATCCCGAGCCGCAGATGGAGCAGCTGGGGACCCGGCAGATCATCAGCTATCGCCAGCATTACCTCGAGGCTCTGCAGTGGAGCGGCTTCTGCGGCGGCTCTGCGCCGACCAGCTACTGGCTGACCCGCGACAGCCTGCTGGGAGCACTGGCCGAGCTTGGGTTCACCGTCACCGTCCACGCGGATGACAAGGATCATCAGAACGGGCCGGCAATGACGCTGTTCGCCCGGCGGTAGGGCGCTCGTCCGAGCCCGGACGGCCGCCGCTCACGCCTTGCGTTCCCAGCCGCCGCGATCGGTCTGCTGCCAGTAGGTGACGGCATGGCCGTCGGCCTTGCGCGCCTGCCAGCGGCGGCGCGCGGCCTCAACCGCCGCCGGATCATTGCCGTCGAACAGATCGAAGCAGCGCTCGTAGGTGGCCACCTGCGCACTGTCGGCGCCGTCGCACAGGAAGAGGAAGGCGGCGCCGTTGGGGTTCTCGTCGTGGGGCGTGATCCACACCGGCTGCTCCTCGGCCGCACCGTCCTGGGCGGTGCCATGCGGCAGCCAGGCATCCTGGTCGTAGGTCCACAGGTGCATGGCCAGCGCCTCCACTCTTTCCGTCGAGGCGGCGAGCACGACAGCGCGCTTGCCCGCCGCCAGCGTTTTTTCCAGCAGCTTGGGCAGCGCCGCTTCCAGCGTCGCCCGCTGCAGGTGGTAGAAGGCGACGTCGGTCATGCCGGGGTCCCGCGCGCTCCCCGCCCCGATGCGGCCGGGTTTACGGCTGCTGGTAATGGTCGGCGATCAGCCGGTCGAGCAGGCGAATGCCGAAGCCGGTCGCGCCCTTCGGCGTCACCGCGCTGTCCTTCTTCGCCCAGGCGACACCGGCAATGTCGAGATGCGCCCACGGCGTCTTGCCGACGAAGCGCTGCAGAAACTGGGCGGCGGTGATCGACCCGGCGCCGCGCTCGCCGACGTTCTTCATATCGGCGATGTCCGACTTGATCTGCTTGTCGTACGCCTCGCCCAGCGGCAGCCGCCACAGCAGCTCACCGGTTGCCTTGCCGGCGGCGGCCAGCCGCTCCGCCAGCGCCTCGTCGTTGCTGAACAGGCCGGCCTGCTCGTGTCCCAAGGCGATGATGATGGCGCCGGTGAGCGTCGCGAGATCGATCATCAGCTTCGGCCGGAAGCGCTGTTTGGTGTACCAGAGTGCGTCGGACAGCACCAGGCGACCTTCCGCATCGGTATTGATCACCTCGATCGTCTGTCCGGACATCGAGGTGACGACGTCGCCGGGCCGCTGCGCCGTGCTCGACGGCATGTTCTCGACGAGGCCGACGACGCCAACGGCGTTGACCGGGGCCCGGCGCAGCGCCAGCGCCTTGATCAATCCGATCACCACGCCGGAGCCGGCCATGTCCCACTTCATGTCTTCCATGTTGGCGGCCGGCTTGATGGAGATGCCGCCGGTATCGAAAGTGACGCCCTTGCCGACGAACGCCAGCGGTCCGTCCGGATCGACCTCGGGGACGTCGTCGCCAGCGCCTTCGCTCGGAGCCGGCTTGCCGGCGCCCCACCACTGCATCACCACCAGCTGTGATTCCCGTGCCGAGCCCTGGCCGACGCCGAGCAGCGCCCCCATCCCCAGCTCGCGCATCCGCTCTTCGCCCAGCACCTCCACCTCGACGCCGTGATCGGCCAGTGTCCGCGCCTGCGCCGCCAGCGTCTCCGGATAGATCACGTTGGCCGGCTCGGAGACGACGTCGCGGGTGAACGCGATCGCCTCAGCCATCGCCGCATTCGGCCGCCACAGCGCCTCGGCCCGCTCGGCGTCGGCGCAGCCGAAGACGAGGGCAGCCAGCGACGGCTTGTCGTCCTCGCTTTCCTTGGTGCGGTACTTGTCGAACCGGTAGGAGCGCAGTGTCGCGCCGAATGCCATCTCCGCCGCCATGTCGGCCGGGGACAGCGTGCAGTCGGGCAGAGCATCGACGCAGACGAAAGCCTCGGCCTGGCCATTGCCGGCGAGAGCGGCATAGATGGCGCCGCCGGCAGCCTGCAGGCGCAGAGCGTCGAGTTCCGCAGGCTTGCCGAGACCGATGAGCAGGATGCGGGCGAAGGGGGTACCGGCGGGCGCCAGGATCGCCAGCGTCTGCTCCTTGCGGCCGTGGAAGCGGCTCGCCTCCATCGCCCGTTGCAGCCCGCCGCCGAGCGCCGCATCCAGCTTGCCGGCGCTGGCACTGAGCGCCCGGTCTTCGGTGACGGCGGCGACGACCACGCCCGATGCCGGGATTTCCAGGGCGGAGAAGCTGACCTTCATGAACGTTCCTTTCGCTGGCTCGGCCGGCACGATGACGGGCGGGAGGCTGCGGACTATTTAACGCACGATACGGCAAAGGGAAGGACCGGCTTTTGACGGCACCCCAACGACGGACGACAGGTGGCGGAGAGCGGCAGCACCGCTCGGCTTCGCCTTTCGGCGAGCGTTACCGCCACGAGATTGCGTTGCTCGGCTGGCTCGCCGGGATCGCCGCGCTTCTCTGGGGATTCGTCCGCCTCGCCGATGCCTGGCTCGGCGGCGGCGGCCACCGCTTCGACGAGACCATTCTGCTGACGTTGCGCAGCCCAGGCGATCTCGCCGATCCGATCGGACCGCCCTGGCTCGAGCTGTTTGCACGCGACATCACCGCCCTCGGCGGCATTCCGGTGCTGGCGCTGGTGAGCTTCGCCGCCTGTGGCTTCCTGCTGATGCTGGGCAAGCAGCGAACGGCAGTGCTGCTGCTCGTCGCGATCGGCGGCGGCCTGTTGCTGGGAACCGGACTGAAGGACCTCTTCGACCGGCCGCGGCCGGATCTGGTGCCGCACGCGGTGCAGGTGGCAACCCAGAGCTTCCCCAGCAGTCACGCCATGATGTCCGCCGTCACCTACCTGACGCTGGGGGCCCTGCTGGCGCGGACGCAGCCGCGGCGGCGGCTGAAGCGGTACGTGGTGGCAACAGCGGTGCTGCTGACGCTGCTGATCGGCAGCAGCCGCGTCTATCTCGGCGTGCACTGGCCGACCGACGTCCTCGCCGGCTGGTGGGTGGGCGCCGCCTGGGCGCTGTTGTGCTGGTCGGTGCTGATCCGGCTGCAGCGGCGCGGCGCCGTGGAACGGGAGGACACAGCCGATCCCGCCGGAAGCTGAGCCCGGTCGGCCGGGCCGGGCCGCCTCGCGGCGCCGCCCGGCGAGCCGCTGTTGCCCGGCGGATGGCATTCCCATCTAATCGGAGTTGCCAATCAACCATCGCCAGGACCAGGGGGCGGGAAGGAGAAAAGCGCATGCGCAGGCGCAGGCTGGGTGCGGGCGGTCCGGAGGTTTCCGCGATCGGCCTGGGGTGCATGGGAATGAGCTGGGCCTACGGCACCGCCGACGAGGCGGCAGGCATCGCCACCATCCATCGGGCGCTCGATCTCGGCATCAATTTTCTCGATACCGCCGAGGTCTATGGACCTTTCGCCAACGAGCAGCTGGTCGGGCGGGCGATTGCCGGCCGGCGAGACGAGGTCTTCCTCGCCACCAAGTTCGGCTTCGGCTTCAACACCGAAGGCGGTGCCGCGGTGATCAGCGGCACCGACAGCCGGCCGGAGCATGTTCGCGAGGTCTGCGATGCCTCGCTGCGGCGGCTGGGGGTCGAGCACATCGACCTGTTCTATCAGCACCGGGTCGATCCCAAGGTTCCGATCGAGGAGACGGTGGGCGCGATGGCGGGGCTGGTACACGCCGGCAAGGTGCGCTTCCTCGGCCTTTCCGAAGCCTCGCCGCGGACCATCCGCCGGGCCCACGCCATCCACCCGATCACCGCCCTGCAGAGCGAATATTCGCTGTGGGAGCGGCAGGTGGAGCGCGAAGTGCTGCCCTGCGTGCGCGAACTCGGCATCGGCTTCGTCCCTTACAGCCCGCTCGGCCGCGGCTTCCTGACCGGCACGGCGAAGCCGGCCGACGAGTATCCGGCCGACGACTACCGCCGCCAGGACCCGCGGCTGCACCGCGAGAACTTTGCCGCCAACATGCGCATCGTCGCGGTGGTGGGCGCCATCGGCCAGGCGCACGGGGCGACGCCGGCGCAGGTGGCGCTCGCCTGGCTGCTGCATCAGGGTGATGACGTCGTGCCGATCCCGGGCACCAAGCGCATCGCCTTCCTCGAGGAGAACGCCGGCGCCGTCGATCTGGCGCTGAGTGTCGAGGACCTGCAGCGGATCGAGGCGGCGGCACCGCTGGGCGGCACCGCCGGTCCGCGCTATGGCGAACGGCTAATGGCCCTGCTCGACCGCTGACGACCCTCAACAGCAGGATGCTGGCGGCCGGGCGGGCCGCATCGCGGCGGCGGCCATTTTTGCTGCCGCCGCCGCAACAAAGCGGGGGAACGGATCGGCGCGTCGTTCGTTAACCGGCCGCAGCGCAGCTTGTGCCAGCTGCTGCATTCCCGCGTAGCCGCCGACATCAGCAGAGGGGGGCCGACCGATGAAGCTGTTCGAGTGCCAGAAGTGTGGCCAGCCCATCTATTTCGAGAATACCGAGTGCCAGCGTTGCCACGCCACCCTCGGCTTTCTTGCCGACAGTCTGGTGATGACGGCGCTGGAGCCGCTGGCCGAGGCCGGAACCTACCGTCCGCTGGCCAATCCCCAGCTGAGCGTGCGCTATTGCCAGAATGCCGAGTACGCGGCCTGCAACTGGCTGTTGCCGACCCATTCGAAAGACACGTTCTGCAAGGCCTGCCAGACCAATCGAACCATCCCCGACCTCAGCGATGCGCAGCGCCACGCCTGCTGGCAGCGGCTGGAGACGGCCAAGCACCGGCTGATCTACGGGCTGATCCGCATGGGACTGCCGGTCGTCTCCAAGCTGAAGGACCCGGAGCGCGGCGTGGCGTTCGATTTCCTCGCCGGACCCGACTTCGATTTCCGCGAGACGGAAAAGGTGATCACCGGCCACGCAGAAGGCCTGATCACCATCAATATCGCCGAGGCGGATGATGCCGAACGCGAGCGCTTCCGCGAGAACATGGCCGAGCCCTACCGCACGCTGCTCGGTCACTTCCGCCACGAGATCGGCCACTACTATTGGGAACGGCTGATCCAGGGGAACCCGCCGCGCCTCGATTCCTTCCGCCAAATGTTCGGGGACGAGCAACTCGACTACACGCAGGCGCTGGAGACGCACTACCAGAACGGTCCTCCCGCCGACTGGCAACAGCACTACGTCAGCGCCTACGCCAGCACCCACCCCTGGGAGGACTGGGCGGAAACCTGGGCACACTATCAGCACATCGTCGATACGCTGGAGACGGCGCACGCCTTCGGCATCCATGTCGATCCGCGCGAGGTGGATGATCCGTCGATGGAGGCGCATCCCGCCGACTTCGATCCCTATCGGGCGGGGAAGATCGACGATCTGATCGACGTCTGGCTGCCGCTGACCTATGCGGTCAACAGTCTGAACCGCAGCATGGGCCAGCCGGATCTTTATCCGTTCGTCCTGCAGCCTGAGGTGATCGCCAAGCTCGCCTATATTCACGACCTGATCGGCGGCGCCCGCGGCTGAGGCGGCGCCGGCTTCCGGTCAGTCCCCCGGCGCCGCGTCGCTGCCCAGCCCTCCGGCGGTCCCGCGGGCGGTGCGGGTCAGCGCGACCATGATCGCCCGCAGGCTGGCGGCGTCGGTCGCCGGCCGGGAGAAGGCCAGCCGGGCGAACGGCCCGTCGCCGCGGCCGAGATCGCAGCCTTCGGGATCAACCGCCAGCATCCGCCAGCCGTCGCCGCGCAGCCCCAGCAGCAGGTGCGCCCACAGCGCGATGGCCTCTGCGTGATCCGCGTTCATGTGTTCCAGCACCGACGTCTCGGCTTCGGCGAGCGCCTGCGCCGACGGCGCATCGGCGAGCAGCAGCTTTGCTTCCAGCCGCCGCGCCTGGGCGAAGCCGCCCACCCAGTGCCCGCCGTCCACGGTCATCCGGAAAATGCGGAAGTCGGTAAAGCCGGCGTACATCGCGGCCTCGGGATGATGGGCAAGGAAGCGGCGGCGCAGCCGCGGTTCCGCATCGGGAACGATCCGTCCCATCAGTGTCAGCCGGGGGCCGGTCTGCGGATTGTCGCGGCCGGAAGCCTCTTCCAGCAGCAGCGAGGCGCGCGAGTCGGCATCGAGGTTGCGGGTATGGTCGGACAGCCGCGAGAGCAGCAGGATGGGACTGCCATCGCAGTCGCAGGCGACGGTGACCAGCGAGCAGAACGGCCAGCCGCCGTCGGACGCGCTGGCCGTGGCCAGGGCCGCCGAGCGGCGGGTGCGCAGCAGCAGCCGCGCTTCGGCTGCGGCGGTTGCCTTGTCAATGCCGGCCGGCCGTCGTTCGCTCATCCCGAAGCTCGCCGTTGCAGGTCGCCGGCGCAAAGCTATCAGGCGCGGCCGGCGTCTGGCAGCCCCTTTCACCCGCTCTCGCGGTCCTGACTGAAGCGACGGGAACGAAGGGGCGTCAGCCCGCCGCAAAGTCGCGGAAACGGGCGAGCCGCCAGCCGGCGGCCGCCAGGTCGTGGGTGAACCGGTCCGAGGCAAGATAGGCGTATTCGCCGGCACGCGGCTCGACGACGGGATCGACCGCGCGCAGGGCGTCGTCGACAAGTCCGGGGTGGCACATGATCAGCGGCCGCCGCGCCTTCCCCTGCAGGAAGCGCGGAAACATCGAGGCAAAATCGCCATCAGGCGCGAAGGCGTGGATGCCGCGGAACGAATCGTTGGCGGCAAGGCCGAGGTGACGAACCGCACGCTGCAGCGGCAGCGACAGCGCCGCCAGCAGCATCGCCTTGCCGGCGGCGACATGCCGCCCCAGGATGCGAGCCGGCGGCTCCCAGCAGACGCGCAGCCACGGCCGCGCGCCCTGCGGGCATTCCGCCAGCAGCGCCAGCACCGCCTCACGAACACCGGGCAGCAGATGCACGTGCTGATGGCCGTCGACGAAGTCGGGAAGCCGGCCGTGCGCCTGGGTAAACGCGTCCCACTGCCGGCGCAGTTCGGCGGCCACCTCCTGGCGGTCGAGGCGGCAGGTGTAGGCCGCCGCCAACAACCGCCCCACGGGCGGCAAGCTGCCAGCCGGCGCCAGCCCCGGCATCCGGCCGAGTGGCCGATGATCGGTCAGAGTGAGGTGCAGTCCGATATCGCAGCGCGCCGCCAGTTCGCGCAGCCGCGGAGCCGCCGCCCGCCAGCCCGGCATGAGCGCCATGCACGAGGTGGCGGACAGGCGCCCGGCATCGGCGAGGCGAACGATGGCTTCGTCGACCCCGGGCGCCAGCCCGAAGTCATCGGCGCAGAGGATGAGCGGCATGCTCGCGCCGGCCATTCCAGGATCACCGTCACCGGCCGAGCGGGAAGCGGAGGGCAGGTGCCCGGCCCCCTGGTGTCTTTCGAGTGATGCACGCATATAGGCTCAAATCGCAGGCAGGTCAGCTGATGAACAAGATGGTACGTGATGAAGCCGGTGTCGAAGCTGCGGGGAGAATCGGCGCACCGGCCGGCGGACTGCTGTCGGTCGTCGTACCGATGCGCAATGAGGAGCGCAACATCGCGCCGCTGCTGGCGCGGTTGCTGCCCGTGCTCGATCGCCTCGACATGGAAGTGGAAATCCTCTGCGTCGACGACGGCAGCACCGACGAAACCGTTCGCCTGCTCACCGGGCAGCGGCAGCACGAGCCGCGACTGAACATCATCCGCCTCAGCCGCAACTTCGGTAAGGAAGTCGCGCTCGCCGCCGGCCTCGCCTACGCCCGCGGCGACGCGGTGGTTCTGATGGACGCCGATCTGCAGCATCCGCCGGAACTGATCGAGACCTTCGTGGCCCACTGGCGGTCCGGTTACGAGATGGTCTATGGCGTGCGCCGCAAATGGGAAGGGACGTCCCGGCTGCGCCGCTTCCTGGGCGATGCCTTCTACCGCGTCTTTGGGGCGATGACCCAGACCCAGCTGCCGCGGGGGGCCGGCGACTTCCGCCTGATGGACCGCCGGGCGGTCGAGGCGCTGAATGCCTGCACGGAACGGAGCCGCTATACCAACGGCCTCTACGCCTGGATCGGCTTCCGCCAGCTGGGGGTGCCGTTCGACGTCGATCGCCGCCTCTACGGCAAGTCGGGCTGGAGCCTGTTCACCCTGTGGCGGTTTGCCATCGACGCCATCACCGCCTTCAGCATGATGCCGCTGCGCGTCTGGTCCTACCTCGGCGTTGCGGTCTCGCTGTTCGCGATGTCGTACGGCGGCTTCATCGTCGTGCGCACCATTCTGTTCGGCCGCGACGTACCCGGCTACGCCTCGCTGATCACCGCCATCACGTTTTTCTCGGGAGTCCAGCTCATCGGTCTGGGGGTGATCGGCGAGTACCTCGGCCGGGTGTTCACCGAGGTCAAGCGACGGCCGCTGTTCCTCGTCGCCGAGACCATCGGCTTCGATGCGGCCGACGGAACCGCCCCACGACTGTCCGGGAATGCCGTCGAGGCATAGGCGAAAACACCCTCGGTGCGCCTCTAGCGGACGATAATCGGCTGCGCGGCGTTGCCGAGGGCGGTCGTTCCCGGCCGGCGGTCCTTCACCATCCCCAGCACCGCCCCTTCGCGGACGATCTCGATCATGGTGCGGCCCCCTGCGTAGGTATCACAGTCGGTGTTGGTCGTGGCGATGATGAAGTCGGCGCGCCGCCAGTCCTTGGTTGACACCAGATAGGGCGGCGCGTACTCGCTGAGGATCTCCTCCTTGGTGCACAGCCCGACCGTGTACCGATGGACGGGTGTTCTTCCGCCATGTTCCGCTTTGAGCTGCTGCTCCAGAAGCTCAAGCGCCTGCGGCAGGAAATTTGACCAATAGTCCAACTCGTAACGGCGAAAGGCACCCTTCGGACCGCCGACCAGGGCGTTGTAGTAAATATACTCGTGTGGATGGAGCCTGATCATGTCCACGATCTGATGCGATGCAACGGCAAGCAGCGCCGCAGCCACGGCGGAGTGCGCCCAGCTGCGCCAAGCTGACACCGATGCCCAGGACCAGTGCAAGCCAGCGGCGGCACCGACGCACAAGGGCGGAACGATGAAGAAAAAGTGCCTCATACCGTTGTAGAGCGAGGGTCGCATCACGACGAAGTAGACGATCGGAATCACCACCGAGAGGACGATGACGATAACCTGCAGCATCTTCGGCGAGAGCTGTCCCGCGGCCCACCGGGCGCGAAGGAGTGACAGTCCTGCGCCGCCGAGCAGAAGAGCAAGGCCGAGGAGAGTGATCTCCGGCACCTTTATGGCGAGGTATACTGGCAGATAGTTGAACGGTAGTTCGGTTGCGCGATAGAAGCGATCGTCGAGCTCGGTATTCAGAAAGCCGAAGTTGGTGAGCTGCCCGACCGCCAGCAGCGGATCAAGCGGCGACATCACCGACCACGGCCAGAAGATCCCCATGATCGCGTAGGCGATCGGCGCTGCAGCGGCCAGCCTGAGGGCGGACTGCCACAGCTCGCCACCCGCAGCGCGCCATCCCCACTCCCGTCCCGCCGCCGCGGCATGGAGGACGACGGCAATCGCCACGTAGAACACCATGAACGCAGCGCCGACGCGGACCGCCAGTGTCGCGCCCACTACCGTCCCGAACCACAGCACGTCGCGCATCCGCGGCCGCGGCAGATTCGCCACCACCCGGCAGGCGAAATAAAGCGACCACACCATGCCAGTGGCGAAGGGGATGTCCTTGGTATTGTTGAACATCGCCCCATACCACGAGGCCGTCAGGGCGAGCAGCGCCGCAGCGAGGAAGCCGACCCGAGGGCCGCCCACCTCGCGCGCCAGCCGCCAGGTGCCGGCGATGCCGAGGACGCCGATCAGTCCGCAGAGCAGGTGGCGGGTATCGTACGGCTCGAGCGGCAGGAAGTGTTGCAGGGCGACCGCCGTCATGTCGAAGAGGCCGCCGTAAAGGTAGAGGTTATCGTAATGGAAAGCCGACTGGTCGGCGAAGCCCGACAGGTAGAACGCCCACAGCTTCTCGCCATAGACCTGTTGCACGTACTCGTCGGTGGAGATGCCGTAGGACCGGAAGGTCAGCACGACCGCAGCCACCAGGACGACGAACAGGACGATGGCGGCACGATCCCACGTCCGGCAGTCTCCGGGATCGAACCAGGAGGCGAGCCGGCTGGCCAGGAGCGAGGCGAAGCGGCGGCCGGGGTGGTCGATGACTTTCGGCCAACGGGATTTTGCAGGGGACACGGCTGGTCTGCGGGGTTTTGCGGGGGAAGGTTGGCTTAGGCGGGTCGCGCCAGCAGAGCCGGCGGCGGGCGGTGGACGACGGGCCGCGAGATGCCCTGCCCCTTACCGAAGGCGACGAACCCGAGGGTCATCCCGCCACCGCGCAACCGGCAACCTGTCCGGCGTGCGGCGGATCGCTTCCGCACGCGCAGCCACACATCATGGGCAGTATGAACCACTCGCTGACCCTATCGCCTTGACGACACTCTTATGACCTTTACCATCGCCTGTCAGCGACGGGGATCTCTTCGCGCGGGTGTTCGCCGAATGCGCCGGCTTGTGAACGCTCGGGCGCGCACGAAGATGGTGTAAGATCGTGTTCGCCGCAAGGCGTTGTCGCGTTGCGGCGGCGTTCCGTGCCGCTGTGCGAATATCGCCGTCATCGCGCTGTTTGACCCTTCGTGTGTGCAGGATGCCCTTGACCTCAACCCGTTCAGTATCGCCGGTCATCGCCATCGACGGTCCCGCCGCCGCCGGCAAGGGCACCCTGGCGCGCCGTCTCGCCGCCCATCTGCGATTCGCCTATCTCGATACCGGGCTGCTCTATCGCGCCGTTGGCGCCCGGGTGCTGGCGGCCGCCGCCGATCCGGGCGATGAGAAAGCCGCGGCGCACGCCGCCGCCGCGCTCGTCGCCGCGGATCTCGCCGATCCCGCCTTGCGGCTCGATGCCGCGGCGCTGGCAGCCTCCCGGGTGGCGGCGATGCCGGTGGTTCGCTCGGCATTGTTGCATTTTCAGCGCAGTTTTGCGGCGGCACCGCCGGACGGTGCGGCCGGCGCCGTCCTCGACGGGCGCGATATCGGCACCGTGGTCTGCCCGGATGCGACGCTGAAACTGTTCGTCACCGCTTCGCTCGCCGAGCGCGCCGCGCGCCGGCTTAAGGAGTTGCGGGAGCGCGGTTCCGAAGCTATAGATAGCCGCGTTCTGCGGGATATGCAGGAACGTGACGCGCGCGATTCATCCCGCAGCGTGGCACCCCTGGAGCCGGCCGCAGATGCCGTCGTCATCGACACCAGCGGGCTTGATCCCGATGCGGTTTTCGCGGCGGCCATGACGGCTTGGCAGGCGCGTGTGTCCGAGGGTTAGCCCCCTACTTCCCCGGCGGCTCGCATCGAGGTCTGCAACGGCGACGCCGGCCGCGCCACATGAGGAGCAACCCGGCGGCATGATTGCCGCGGGGGTTTTGCTGCCTGACCAGGATACCGAGCGCACTGGCGGGCGGCAGGACACAAGGATCGGGCCACGGGATAACGAGGATCAAGGAAGCTCATTCACATGATCGCAAGCGCAGTCGACACCACCATGGACATGTCCGCCGGCAAGGAGAGCTTCGCCGCCCTGCTGGATGAGAGCCTGGGCAGCGCCGAAGGCTTTGAAGGACGGGTGGTCAAGGGCACGGTCGTTGCCGTCGAGAATGACGTGGTGGTGGTGGACGTTGGCTTGAAGTCGGAAGGCCGGGTGCCGCTGAAGGAGTTCGCCCTCACCTCGCAAGACGTGAAGCTGCAGCCAGGCGATACCGTCGAGGTCTACGTCGAGCGGTTCGAGGATCGCGACGGGCTGGTCGGCCTCAGCCGCGAGAAGGCCCGTCGCGAGGAAGCCTGGAACGTCCTGGAGCGGGCATTCAAAGGATCGGAGCGAATCACTGGCACCATCTTCGGCCGGGTCAAGGGCGGTTTCATCGTCGATCTGGCCGGGGCCGTCGCCTTCCTGCCGGGAAGCCAGGTGGACATCCGGCCGGTGCGCGACATCACCCCGCTGATGAATACGCCGCAGCCGTTCCAGATCCTGAAAATGGACCGCAGCCGCAACAACATCGTCGTTTCCCGCCGCGCCGTGCTCGAGGAAACCCGCGCCGAGGCGCGCTCCGAGCTGATCGCCAACCTCAAGGAAGGCCAGGTGCTGGAGGGTGTCGTCAAGAACATCACCGACTACGGTGCCTTCGTCGACCTGGGCGGGGTCGATGGCCTGCTGCACGTCACCGACATTTCATGGAAGCGGATCAATCACCCCTCCGAAGCGCTGCAGATCGGCGAGACGGTCAAGGTGCAGGTCATCCGCTTCAATCCCGAGACGCAGCGCATCTCGCTCGGCATGAAGCAGCTGGAAGCTGACCCGTGGGAAGGCGTCGAGCTGAAGTATCCGGTCGGAACCAAGTTCCTCGGCCGCGTCACCAACATCACCGACTACGGCGCGTTCATCGAGCTGGAGCCCGGGGTTGAGGGTCTGGTGCACGTCTCCGAGATGAGCTGGACCAAGAAGAACGTTCACCCCGGCAAGATTGTCTCCACCAGCCAGGAGGTGGAGGTGGTCGTCCTCGATGTCGATAAGGACAAGCGCCGCATCAGCCTCGGGCTGAAGCAGTGCATGGCCAACCCGTGGGAGGCCTTCCTGGAGCTCCATCCCGTCGGTTCGACCATCGAGGGCGACATCAAGAACATCACCGAGTTCGGCCTGTTCATCGGCCTTTCGGGTGAGATTGACGGGATGGTGCATCTGTCGGACCTGTCGTGGACGCAGTCCGGCGAGGAGGCGATTGCCGGCTACAAGCGCGGCGATCAGGTGCACGCCAAGGTGCTTGACGTCGACATCGAGAAAGAGCGGATCAGCCTGGGCATCAAGCAGCTTGAAAATGACCCGTTCGAAGCGGGCATGGGCAAGCTGAAGAAGGGTCAGGTGGTGACCTGCACGGTCGCCTCCGTCTTCGACGGCGGTGTCGAGGTCCGGGTCGGCGACGGCATCCCGGGGATCATCCGCAAGTCCGACCTGTCGCGCGACCGCAGCGAGCAGCGGCCTGACCGGTTTGCTCCCGGCGAGAAGGTCGACGCCAAGATCATCCAGATCGACCACGCCACCCGCCGCGTCCAGCTCTCGATCAAGGCGCGCGAGCTCGACGAGGAGAAGCAGGCGGTGGCCGCCTACGGCTCCAGCGACTCCGGCGCCAGCCTCGGCGACATCCTCGGCGCGGCGATCCGGGAAAAGCGGGAGTCGGCCGAGCGGGCGGAAGCGGCTGCCGCTGCCAGCGAAGCCGCAAACCGCGACAAGCCGTAGGTTCTGCGCCGCTCTGTTCGCCGGTGGAGCAGTCTGAGCGATGTCGATTGATGCGGACTGGCTGGTTGATCGCCGCCGGCTGAAGCGCCGGCTGCGGTGGTGGCAGGTGGCGGCGATCGCCGCCGTCCTGCTGGCGGTGCTGGCCGCGGTCGGCCGGTTCGCGGCAGTTTTCGAGCGGGCGCACGTCGCCCGCGTCGATGTCGCGGGCATCATCGTCGAGGATGACGAGCGCGACCGGGCGCTGGCAGACTTGGCCGACGATGCGTCGGTGAAGGCGCTGCTGGTGCGCATCGACTCGCCC
The DNA here is from genome assembly GCA_039808105.1 of Rhodospirillales bacterium. Taxonomy (GTDB): domain Bacteria; phylum Pseudomonadota; class Alphaproteobacteria; order Rhodospirillales; family Defluviicoccaceae; genus Defluviicoccus. The sequence goes on along the minus strand of JBDHSN010000003.1, from coordinate 9,022 downwards.
GGAGGCACGGTGGTCGGCGGCGAGACTCTCTACCGCAGGTTGCGGCAGGTCGCCGAGCACAAGCCGGTGGTGGCCGTCATGGGTGAACTGGCGACGTCGGCCGCCTACATGACGGCCATCGGCAGCGACTGGATCGTCGCCCGCGAGGGCACCCTCACCGGCTCCATCGGGGTCATCCTGCAGTCGGCGGATCTCACCGGGCTGCTGGAGAAGATCGGCGTCAAGCCGGAGACGGTAAAGAGCAGTCCGCTGAAGGCCCAGCCCAACCCGCTTGAGCCGTTCACCCCGGAAGCGCGGGTTGCGACCGAACGGGTGGTGCTGGATGTCTACAACATGTTTGTCGAGATGGTGCAGGAGCGGCGCAAGCTGACCCCCGAGCAACTGGCGGCGGTCACCGATGGCGGTGTCTTCACCGGCCGGCAGGCGCAGGGGAACGGGCTGATCGATGCGCTCGGCGGCGAAGACGAGGCGCGCAGCTGGCTGGAAAGCAGCCGCGGCGTCGCTGCCTCGCTGCCGGCCCGCGACGTCGAGCTCGGCGGCGCCGAGCAGCAGCTTATCGACCTGCTCGGCAGCAGAGTTAAAAAAGCGCTTTTTTCTGAAAGGCTTAGTCTTGACGGCCTGATTTCCGTCTGGCACCCTGAGTGGTGAAGTCCAACAAGGGTCAACCCGCGCGGACGAAAATCAGGGGGAGGACGCATCGCCGATGACCAGATCGGAGCTGATTGCTCGCCTTGCCGCGGCCAACCCGCACCTTTATCAGCGCGATGTCGAGCGCATCGTCACGACCATTTTCGAGGAGATCTCGGCGGCACTGGCCCGCGGCGATCGGGTCGAGCTGCGCGGCTTCGGGGCCTTCTCGGTCAAGCAGCGCGGCTCTCGTGTCGGCCGCAACCCGCGGACCGGCGAGTCGGTCAGCGTGACCGCCAAGCATATTCCCTACTTCAAGACCGGCAAGCAGCTGCGCGAGCGGTTGAACACCGACGCCTGAGTCGGCGCGGGGCCGGACGACAACATCCCCGCCTCCGCAGGACAGGCCGGAGCGGGCGGAAGGGAGCACGCAGGTGGGCAGGTTGCTTTATTGGATCGCGGTCATCCCGCTGTTCCTGGTCGTCATCGTCTTCTCGGTAACCAACCATGCGACGACCGAGCTCAGTCTGTGGCCGGTGCTGACCGACCCCGTTCCCTTCCCCGTCTACGGCATCGCCCTGGTGGCGCTGTTCATTGGCTTTGTCTGGGGCGGCATCGTCTCGTGGTTCCAGAGCGGCGGCAACCGGCGGCAGGTGCGCACCTTGCGTCGCCAGAATGAGGCAGAACAGCGCGAGATCGTGCTGCTTCGCGACCGCCTTACCCGGCTGCAGGACAGCGAACGGCAGGCGACCATTCCGCTGCCGCCCAGCGAGATCCGCTCTGCTCCGCCGGCCGCCGAAGTGCCGCCCACGCCCGGTGTGCCGGCGGTCGTCGATCGCTGACGTGGCGCTGGAGGTCAAGATCTGCGGACTGAACACGCCAGCGGCGCTGGATGCGGCGGTGGCGGCCGGGGCGCGCCTGGTGGGCTTCGTGTTCTTCCCGCCGTCGCCACGGGTGCTTTCGCCGGCGGCAGCCGCGGCACTGGCGCGGCGGGTTCCCCCCGGCGTGCTGCGGGTCGGCCTCGTCGTCGATGCCGACGATGCCACCCTCGACGCCATCCTCGCGGCGGTGCCGCTGGACCTGCTGCAGCTCCATGGCCAGGAGAGCCCCGAGCGGGTGGCCGCGGTGCGCGCCCGCTTCGGGCTGCCGGTGATCAAGGCAATCGCGGTGGAGCAGGCCGCCGATCTGGCTGCGGCTGAGCGTTATGCCGGGATCGCCGACCGGCTGCTGTTCGATGCCCGTCCGCCCAAGGGGGCGCTGCTTCCCGGCGGCAACGCCCGCAGCTTCGACTGGCGGCTGCTGGCCGGCCGCAGCTGGCCGCGACCATGGCTGCTGGCGGGCGGGCTGCACGCCGGCAACCTCGCCGAGGCGGTACGGCTGAGCGGCGCCGCGGCCGTCGATGTGTCGTCGGGCGTGGAGGAAGCCCCCGGCCGCAAGAACGTCGGGCTTATTCGCGCGTTTCTGGCCGAAGCCGGCCGCATCGAGGCAGCGTCGCCGGTCGCCTCCGGCAGCCGCGCGGCTTATATGTAACCCTGTCGGCGCGGGCAGCACCAAGGAGCGGCGGAGCACATGGACGGCGTGAATACCTATCGGGGCGGACCCGACGAGCGCGGCCATTTCGGCATCTACGGCGGTCGCTTCGTCGCCGAGACGCTGATGCCGTTGATCCTCGACGTCGAGCGGGCCTACGCCGAAGCACGCAGCGACGAGGCCTTCACCCGCGAGTTCGCCTACTACCTGCATCACTACGTCGGCCGGCCCAGCCCGCTCTATTACGCCCAGCGGCTGACCGAACGGCTCGGCGGCGCCAAGATCTATTTCAAGCGCGACGAGCTCAACCACACCGGCGCGCACAAGATCAACAACACCCTCGGCCAGATCCTGCTGGCGCGGCGGATGGGCAGGACCCGGATCATCGCCGAGACCGGCGCCGGCCAGCACGGGGTCGCCACCGCCACCGTCTGCGCCCTGTTCGGCCTTGCCTGCGAGATCTACATGGGCGCCACCGACATTGAGCGGCAGTCGCCCAACGTCTTCCGGATGAAGCTGCTGGGGGCGCAGGTCCGGCCGGTGACGTCCGGCCACGGCACCCTCAAGGACGCGATGAACGAGGCGCTGCGCGACTGGGTGGCCAACGTCGCCGACACCTACTACCTGATCGGCACGGTGGCTGGCCCCCACCCCTACCCCGCCATGGTGCGCGACTTCCAGTCGGTGATCGGCAGCGAGGCACGCGAGCAGATGCTGGCGGCAGAGGGCCGCCTGCCCGACACCCTGGTCGCCTGCATCGGCGGCGGCTCCAATGCCATCGGCCTGTTCCATCCCTTCCTCGACGAGCCCGGTGTCCGCATGATCGGCGTCGAGGCGGCAGGACACGGCATCCCGACCGGCGAGCATTGCGCCTCGCTGACGGCAGGGCGCCCCGGGGTTCTCCATGGCAACCGGACCTACCTGCTGCAGGACAGGGACGGCCAGATCAAGGACGGCCATTCGATCGCCGCCGGGCTGGACTATCCGGGGGTGGGCCCCGAGCATTCCTGGCTGCGCGACAGCGGCCGGGTGGCATACGTTTCGGTGACGGACGAGGAGGCGATGGCGGCATTCGAGCTGTGTTCCCGGACCGAAGGGATCATCCCCGCGCTCGAGCCGGCGCACGCGCTGGCGCACGTGGCGCGGCTGGCACCGACCCTGCCGCACTCCCACCTGCTGCTGATGAACCTGTGCGGCCGGGGCGACAAGGACGTGTTCACCGCCGCCCGCCATTTTGGGATCGACCTGTGAGTACCTTTGGCGACCAGCGCATTGCCCGGCGGTTCGCCTCGCTGCGCCAACAGAGCCGCAGCGGGCTGATCACCTTCGTGACCGCCGGCGATCCCGATCTCGGCACATCGATGGATATTCTGCGGCGGCTGCCGGGCGCCGGTGCGGACATCATCGAGCTTGGCATCCCGTTCTCCGATCCGATGGCGGACGGGCCGGCAATCCAGGCGGCCTCGCAGCGGGCGCTGCGCGCCGGGCAGACGCTGCGCCGGACCCTCGGCATGGTGGCGGCGTTCCGCCAGGCCGACGGTGAGACGCCGATCGTGCTGATGGGGTACTACAATCCCATCTACAGCTACGGCCCCGCCGCCTTCGTCGCCGATGCCAAGAAGGCGGGGGTGGACGGGCTTATCGTCGTCGATCTGCCGCCGGAGGAGGCCGACGAGTTGTTCATGCCGGCCGCTGCCGTCGGCATCGATCCGATCATGCTGGCGACGCCAACGACCGACGAGACCCGGCTGCCGCGGATTCTCGATCATGCCCGCGGCTTCCTCTACTACGTCTCGATCACCGGCGTCACCGGCACCCGGGCGGTCGATGCGGAAGAGGTGGAGACGGCGGTGGACCGCATTCGCCGGCACACCGACCTGCCGATTGCCGTCGGCTTCGGCATCAGGACCCTGGAACAGGCGGCGGCGGTTGCCGCCAGCGCCGATGCCGCCGTCGTCGGCTCGGCCCTGGTCGGCGAGGTCGCCCGCAGTCTCGGACCGGATGGAACACCGCAGCGACCGCTGGTCGACCGGGTGATCGGGCTGGTCTCGTCGCTCGCGCAAGGGGTGCGCTCGGCTCCAGTGCGCGGGTCAGCGGTGTGAGCTGGCTGACCAACGTCGTCCGCCCCAAGCTGCGCGAGCTGGTCGGGGCGCCGCGCGAGGTTCCCGACAACCTCTGGCAGACCTGCCCCTCATGCGGGCAGATGCTGTTCCATCGCGATCTGGAACGGAAGCTGCGCGTCTGCCAGCACTGCGGCCACCACCTGCGCATGGGCGTGGAGGAGCGTCTCGCCATGCTGCTCGACGAGGGCTGGCAGACGCTGGAACAGCCGAAGGCGCCGGCCGATCCGCTGAAGTTCCGCGACCTCAAGCGCTACACCGACCGGCTGAAGGAGGCGCAGAGTCGGACCGGGCGCAGTGATGCGCTGGCGATCGGGTGCGGGACGATCGACGGCACGCCCGCCGTCGTCGCCGCCATGGACTTCGAGTTCATGGGCGGCTCGATGGGCATCGGCGTCGGCGAGGGGCTGCTGGCGGCAGCGGACCGGGCCGTCGCCGACGGCGCTGCCCTCGTCGTCGTCTCGGCATCCGGCGGGGCGCGGATGCAGGAAGGCATCCTGTCGCTGATGCAGATGGCGCGCACCACCATCGGCGTCGAGCAGGTCAGAGCCGCAGGCCTGCCGTACATCGTCGTCCTGTGCGATCCGACGACCGGCGGCGTTTCGGCATCGTTCGCCATGCTGGGCGATATCACCCTCGCCGAGCCGGATGCGGTGGTTGGTTTTGCCGGGGCGCGGGTGATCGAGCAGACGATCCGCGAAAGCCTGCCCGAGGGGTTCCAGCGGGCCGAGTACCTGCTGGATCACGGCATCGTCGATGCCGTGGTTCCGCGCCCGGAGCTGCGGCAGACCCTCGGCCGCATCCTCGCCATGCTGTGCCGCCCGGCCGCGGCTGCCGCTGCCGCCGAGGGCGAACCGCCAGCGGGCGCGGACGCAGCGACGGACAATGAGGAAGCGCAGGCCGCCGACCGTGCCGTCTGACGGAAGGCCGCCGTCCACCGCCATTCTGTCGCGGCTCCAGGGCCTGCACCCGAAGGTCATCGACTTATCGCTCGACCGGGTGGAGCGGTTGCTGGCCGACCTCGGCCAGCCGCAGGCGATGCTGCCGCCGGTGGTTCACGTCGCCGGCACCAACGGCAAGGGCTCGGTCATCGCCTTCCTGCGCGCGATGCTGGCCGCCGCCGGCCTGCGCGTGCATGTCTATACGTCGCCGCACCTCGTCCGCTTCAACGAACGGATCGTCGTCGCCGGACGGGAGATTGCCGAAGCCGAGCTGGCGGCGGTGCTCGCGGAGTGCGAGGCGGTCAATGCCGGCCGCCCGATCACCGTCTTCGAGATCACCACGGCGGCGGCCCTGCTGGCCTTTGCCCGCTCCGATGCGGATGTGACCCTGCTGGAGACCGGACTCGGCGGCCGCTTCGATGCCACCAACGTCGTTTCCCGGCCAGCGCTGACCGTGCTGACCCCGATTTCGCTCGATCACCAGAGCTTCCTTGGCGACAGCGTGGCGGCGATCGCTGGTGAGAAGGCGGGCATCCTGAAGCCGGGCGTCGCAGCGGTCCTCGCCGCTCAGCCGGCAGAGGCACGGGCCGTCATCGGACAGCGCGCCGCCCTCCTCGCGGCGCCGCTGATCGAGGAAGGGATCGACTGGATTGCCGGCGTCGACGGGCACGGCCGGCTGACCTTTACCGACGCCGGCGGTACCCTGACGCTGGCCCGGCCGGCGCTTGCCGGCGCCCACCAGGTGGGCAATGCGGCGCAGGCCGTCGCCGCGATGCGCCAGCTGGCGGCGGTGCTGCCGCGGTGCCGGCAGCGGCGACCCTCGGCTGGGGCGTCGGATGGGACGGCGGGCGTCTTCGACCAGGGGACGCTGGCGCATGGCCTTGCCGGGGCGCGCTGGCCGGCGCGTCTGCAGCGGCTCGCTGGCGGCCGCCTCGCCGGGTTGCTGCCATCGGGCTGGGAGCTGTGGCTGGACGGCGGCCACAACCCCGGAGCGGCGGCAGTCCTCGCCCACCACCTCGCCGGCTGGGACGACCGCCCCGTTTACCTCGTCTTTGGCATGCTGCGCAGCAAAGAGGCAGGCCCGTTCCTCTCTCGGCTGAAACCGCACGTCGCCGGGCTCTGTGCCGTCGCCATTCCCGGCGAGGACGCCAGTCTTGCTGCCGACGAGGCTGCCGGGCTTGCCGCGCGCTGCGGCATCGACGCAGCGCCGCAGGCCGGTGTGGCGGCTGCCCTGCGCCACCTCGCGGCAACCTCGCCCGGTGCGCCGGCACGGGTCTTGATCTGCGGCTCGCTTTATCTTGCCGGGGCGGTCCTTGCCGAGAACGGTGGCGCGTCCGAACCCTGACCGAAGGGCCGGGCATACCGGCGATCGGGCGCCTTCATCCCATTACCTGAAGAGCGATTGCCGAGGCCAGGGCCCCGCTGGTGGCGCTGCAAGCCGCCCTCCCCGCCCCAGCCGGCGCGCCGGCCGGCCGGCTGGCTGTGCAGCGACTCCGATCGGGACGCTGCTGCCTGGTGATGATCGGAGGGGACAGCAGGGAAGCCGGCCCGCGCCGGACGACGCGGGCCGGTTTTCAGATGCGCGGTTCAGCCTGCCGGCGGGACGCGCACGATCTTGGCGACCGAGGGAACGCCGTTGCCGTTGAAAACGAACAGCATGTAGTACCCCGGAACGGTTACGTACGGGTTGCCCGGTGTGGTGATGGTCAGCGTCTGCCCATTCTGGGTGAAGCCCAGCGGCTGGAAATTCTGGTCCGGGTTGTTTGAATGGGTCACTGAACCGGTGCGCAGCAAGGTGACGCGGGTGATCTGGTCGCCCGCCCCCACCGTCGCGGTAAATGTGGTGCCCGGCTTGGGCTGAAGCAGCGTCGGTGCGGCGATCAGCGTCGGTCGGGCGGCCGGCTGTCCGGCGGCAGTGTAAAGGTAGGGCGGATAGTAGATCTCGGCGTTGAGATTCTTGAACGGCCCGGGGGAGCCGCCACCCGCGGTGAGCACGCTTGCATCCGGCAGCAGCAACCCGATGGAGTGGTACAGGCGGGGCTTGGTGGCGCTGTCGCCCATCGTCCACTTGCCCGTCGCCGGATCCCAGGTCTCTGCCGCGTAAGCGACCCCGGTGAGCTGGTTGCCGACCGCCGATCCGCCGGTGACCAGAACCTTGCCGTCGGCCATGATCGTGCCGTTCGACCACTGCCGGACGGCGCTGACGGGGGCGGTCGGGGTGGTCACTGGCTGTGCGCCGTTGATGTTGACGACCACCGTCTGCCGGTTGGCCCGAAGCGACAGCAGCTTGCCCGGTGCGAAGTGGACAGTTGGCAGGGTGAAGTTGGACAGGGCGACCTGCTGCGGCAGCTGGGTCGTCGATCCGTTGCCGCCGGGGTTCACAAGAAACATCTTCCCGGTGAAGGCCAGCACGAAGACGTTGTTGCCGGCCGGCATCTGTACGCCCCGGGGATAGTACCAGTTCGCCCGATCGACACCGAACGCCGGGCCGCTGGTGGCGCCGGTCAGCACCCTCCAGGCGCCGTTCTTGGTGAACAGCTCGGGGGTGGTCGCCGGCGTCGGTGCCTTGTCCTCGCGGCCGCCGAGCACCAGCTTGTCGCCGGTGAACAGCGTAATGACCGATGGATACCACCGCTTGTACACCATCGTCTGCGACAGCGAACGAATGGTGTTATTCTGCGGGTTGAACATCGTCACTTTGTCGATGGAGAAGTTGCGCGCCCCGTTTGCGGTATGCGCATCACCGCCGGTCATCAACACCTGTCCATTGAGCGCGGCGTTGTAGCTGCTCATCACCGACTGGCCGCTGCAGAAGATGTCGGTTGCGGTCGTATTCGGCAGGACATTGTGCGAGGCGCCGCCGGTTCCGGCGTTCGGGTTCCACACGTCGTAGACGAACTGACCCGTCTGCGCTCCGTTCTGGTTGGTTCCGTAGCTCATTACCCGCCCGTCGGGCAAGAGAACGGCGTGGATGGGAATGATCGGCCAGCCAACCGCCGGGCCAAAGACGCCTTTTGTCTTGGCGTTGGCGCCCGGCAGGGCCGCAGCCGGTTCCACCGCCGCCTCAGACGCCGCCTGTACGGCCGCCTCCATGCCGGAGTCTGCGCGCGGCAGACCGGGACCTGGGCCGTAGTCTACCGGTCTCGCCCGGTCGGTTTCGTCGACGACCGGTACCGTCGCCTCCTCTTCCTCAGCTGCTGCAACTGCCTGAACCAGATTCAACGAGATCGCTAAGGCCCCCACGGCGAGATACGGAATGCAACGGTCGCGCATATTCACCCCTATCCAGTCTGACATTCACGTTTCGTTGAGTTCCCCTACGATTATCATGGATACCAGGGTGATGACAATAAAAACTATGTGATAAGGGCGGAATCAGGGCATAAAATGTACAATTAGGGCATACAATGTGGATATGTCGAAAATATGCCGCACACCCCCAGTCGCATTCCTCGCAACGAAGCCCAAACGGAATGATAAGCCCAACCATTGGACATTTACTATTTGATTATTACGGCAAACTCCAAATCCGCAGGCTTTTATGCCAGTGCTGTGGCGATGTTCGTTAATGAAATGATTATGAATATCATCCAACTACCAGGACACATGATATCTTCAGGAGATTTAACGACCTATTGCCGGTATTTCGCCACAAACGACACGAGAAGATGTGAAAACAGCCCCATCTGAGACAGATACCGCCCGGCAACGCGCTTGCCAGCCGTTTGCCTGAAAGTCTGACTCTGAATCGTGTTGGTTGCATTAGCGCCTTGCCAATCGCCGCATGATAAGTTTGACACTGGC
>JBDHSN010000002.1:0-44045 GCA_039808105.1 Rhodospirillales bacterium | reverse complement strand
CCGGCATGACCAGGGCCACCGGCGGCGGGATTGGTGCCGGGATCGGAGGCGCTGTCGTCCCCGGCCCCGCCGTCCGTGGACGGCGCGAGAACAAGGGCGGCGTCGCTGTCCTCACCGCCGGGGACGGCGGATACGGCGGCCGCTTCCTCAGCGGATGGCGCCGGCGCCGCGACGCTGGCGGTCGGAGCCGTATCGACGGCGATCACGGCTGCAGTCGCGGCTGCCGCCGCTGCGGTTGTGGCCGGAGCCGCAGCGGCCGACGCGCCGGGCGGCTCTGCCGCACCGCCGCCGGATCCGGCCGGCGGGACGGCGGTGCCGGCAGCGGCCGGGCCGGGCTGCTCCGCGATATCTGGCGGCAGCGCGGCTTCCCCGCTTCCGGCGGCGAGAACGCCAGCGGGTGGCGTGCCGGCTGCGCGGGCCGGCGGCAGGACGGCAGCGGATCGTTCCGTACCCGGCTCCTCACCCGCAGGCGTCGCCGGCGGCGCCGGAGCCGGCGGGATCGGGGTCGCGACTGTTGCGCCGGTGCCGCTGGGAGCGGCTGCCGCGGGCTCCGGCGCGCAAGCATCTTCCTCCTCCGCCGCTGGCGGACTAGGGTCCATGGCAGTGGCGAGTGGGGCGTCGCTGTCCGCATCCGAAGCAGGCTTGGCAGACACCGCTGCGGCGGGGTCGGCGTCGTCCCCGTGGCGGCCGGCGCACCGGCTGGCGGCCTGCCTGGGCCGGTGGCGGTCCGCGCCAACCGGCTCGTCCCGGATGGGGGCGGAGGGGGCCGGCCGCGGGTCAAGCCGGGGAGGATTCTCGCTCTCCGGGCGTTCGACCGCCGCGGCGCTATCGCGCAAAGCGAGCAACCGCGCGAACGCGCCTGCGTCGGACGGCGCGGCGGCATCGGCATGGCGCTCGCATTGGTTGAATATGGCGGCGCACCGTGGTGAGGCAGGCGACGATCCGGTCAGAGCGGTCACGGGCGGGTCCCCCAGCAGCGATCACCCTGTTCGGAGCAATCCCGGGGCCATCCCGGATCTGTCATGTAACGAATTGATATTGCGATACAATATGCGGTAGCTGGGCGATGTTGCCGGGAAACTTTTGCCGGGGTACTGGAACTCACATTGCCGAGCGGCGCTTTGGCGCATTATTAACCCGCCGGTGAGAGCATCGGCGTACCCGTTTCGTCGCTGCGGCGAGGATGCAACCGTCAATGGCACTGGTCATTCACCTGAAGAAGGACGGCCGCGTCATCGTCAACGGTGCCGTGCTGGAAAACGCCAGCGGGCGGACGATCTCGCTGGTGGTCAAGAACGAGGCGGCGATCCTGCGCGACGGCGACGTTCTCCAGCCGGACGAAGCCTCGACACCAGCCAGCCGCATCTACTTCGCGCTGCAGTGCGCCTACCTGTTCGCGGACCAGCGGCCGCGGCATCTGGCGCAGGTCGCCGACCTGGTTGCCAGCTACCTCGCTGCCGCCCCCAGTGCCGCGCCGCTGGGAGCGGCGGTGCGCGAAGCGGTGGCCAGCGGCAATCTCTACGACGCGCTGAAGAAAGCGCGAAAGCTGCGGCAACACGAGCGGGAGTTGCTCAAGTCGAGCTGAAGCCACCCGGCGCGCCGGGTCCCACAGCGGCGGCGCGGCAGGATCGCGCGCCGCCGCTGCGCCGGCTCCCGGTCCCGCAGTCCCGCCGCTTTGCCGCTACTGCTTGCGCCCGGATAACCGCCGCTCGGCGTAGCCGATGCCGGCCAGCACCACCAGCGCCGTGACGGTGGCGACGCCGGCGAGCAGGAACAGGCCGAGGCCGCAGGCGATGCCCACCGAGCCGGCGAGCCACACGCCGGCTCCCGAGGTGGCGAGGCCGATGCTGTCGTCACGATGCAGGAACATGCCGGCGCCGAGCATTCCGAGCCCGGCGACCATTCCCTGCAGCAGGCGCCCGAGGTCGCCGCCGCTGGTGTAGTGGCTCTCCGGCATCAAGGTGATCTCGACCCCGATCAGGGTGAGCACCGCCGTGCCGATGGCGACGAGCATCACCGTGCGCAGGCCGATCGCCTTGCCGCGCAGTTCGCGCTCGAGGCCGATCAGGCCGCCGGCCAGCGCCGCCGCACCCAGCCGCAGCAGCATCTCCGCCGGTGCGACCGCGCCCATTGCCTTTTCCGCCAGCGCCGCCGGCTCCATCCTCTCCTCCGCGCCGCGTCCCCCGATGCCGCGGTGCTTCATGGTATCGGGACAACATCCTATCATGCCGCGACCGCTCTCCGATGAAGGTTGCCGGTGCGATGCCCTCTCCCGCCGATCGCCTGCGCGCGCTGCTGCGCGAAGACCGTCTGCTGCTGTTGCCGTGCTGCTTCGATGCGCTCTCGGCGATGCTGATCGAGCGCGCCGGCTTTTCCGCCAGCTTCATGAGCGGCTTCGCCGTCGCCGCCAGCCGGCTCGCCCTGCCCGACACCGGGCTGATCTCGTTCGGCGAGATGGCCGAGCAGGGACGGGGGATCTGCCGGGCCGTCGCCATCCCGGTAATCGGCGATGGCGATACCGGCTACGGCAACGCCCTCAACGTGAAGCGGACGGTGCGCGAATACGCCGCCGCCGGCTTTGCCGCGGTGATGATCGAGGATCAGGTGATGCCGAAGCGCTGCGGCCATACCCGCGGCAAGCAGGTGGTCGGCCGCGACGAGGCGATCATGCGCATTCGCGCCGCCTGCGACGCGCGGGATGCCGGCGCCGATATCATGATCCTGGCCCGTACCGACGCGCGGGCGACGCACGGCCTCGATGAAGCGCTGGCCCGGGCCCGTGCGTTCACCGCGGCGGGCGCCGATCTGCTGTTCGTCGAGGCGCCGGTGGACGAGGAAGAGATGGCGCGCGTCTGCCGCGAGGCCCCCGGCCGCCACCTTGCCAACATGCTGCCGGGGGGGACGACGCCGGTGCTGCCGCCGGAGAGGCTGCGCGCCCTCGGCTTTGCCATGGCGGCCTACCCGCTGCTGCTGCTGTCGGCAGTGATCGGTGCGATGCAGCGGACCCTGCAGGCGCTGGCGACGGGCGGGGTGCCAGAGGAGGGGACACCCGGCTTCGCCGAGACGCGGGCGCTCCTCGGCTTCGATGACTACGACGCCGAGGCGGGCCGCTACGCCAGCGGCTGATCGGGCGTGGAACACCAGCGCCGCTTCGCTGCTCCGATGGCAACCGCGGGTTTCGTGGTGAAAACCGCAGTTCGCTGAGAATGCGTGGTTTTTGGGGCCTGTTCACGGAGCCGTCCTGCCCACGCAGGGGGCGCCTGTGCTTTTTGCATTTGCAGGGGGCACATAGTGTCGCTACATAGGCCGCCCCCGTCGGGATAAAAGACGGGCACTAACGACAGTCGTCGTTCCCGAGCGGGCGCAGACGATCGAGGGAGGGGAAGTCCAAATGAATCGAACCCAACGCCTAGGTGTGCTGCTCGGTGCGGCGATGCTCAGCCTGAGCGCGCTTCCCGGCGACGCGGCTGACCCGATCGCCGTTGGCCAACTGGTGGCGCAGACCGGTGCCACGGCGCCGGTAGCGCGGGTTTATGCGCAAGGCGTCACCGACGCGTTCGCGTTCATCAATGCCCACGGCGGCGTCGACGGTCGCAAGATTCAGCTCGATCCGGTGGACTACGGCTACGAGCCGACCAAGGCGATCCAGATCTACAAGCAGTGGAAGGAAACCTCGAAGCCGGTGGCCATCCAGGGGTGGGGTACCGCCGACACCGAGGCGCTGATCGAGTACGTCACCAAGGACGGCGTGGTGTTCATGTCCGGCTCGTCGTCCGGCCACCTGACCGATCCGAGCGGGCGGAGCCCGTGGACATCGGTGCCGGCTCCCTACAACTTCTTCTACGGCCCCTCCTATTCCGATGGCTGCCGCGCCCTGGTGCAGTTCGCGGCGGAGCAGTGGAAGCGCTCCGGGGCCGCTGCCCGTGGCTCGACCTTCCTCGGCGATCTCTATCGGCCGAAGCTCGTCTACATGGGCGACAATCACCCGTACCCCAACTCGCCGAAAGCCGCGTGCACCGACTACGCCCGCGACCTCGGTTTCGATGTGCTGCCGCCGCTCCGCTATGCGCTGTCGCCCGGCGACTTCTCCGCCCAGTGCGATTCGCTGAAGCAGTCGGGAGCCGACTTCGCCTTCCTCGCCAACACCGCCGAGTCGAACGTTGCGGTGGTCAAGGCCTGTGCCAAGGCGGGTGTGACCACGCAGTTCCTCACCAACATCTACGGCTGGGACGAGACCGCGGCGAAGCAGGCCGGTGATGCCGGCAATGGCCTAGTCTGGGTGGTGAGCGTCGCCCGCTGGGGTGATGACGTGCCGGGGATGAAGCTGGTCCGCGAGGTTTCGAAGGAGTCGGATCCGAGCGGTCAGGAGTACCGGTCGGCCCACTACATCCGCGGGATCTGCTCGGCGTTCCTGATGCGTGATGCGATGGCGGCCGCCGCCAAGCTCGGCGCGATCACCGGCCCCAACATCAAGCGGGGCTTCGAGGAGATGCGCGACCACGTGCCGAGCGGGCTGGAAGGGGTCTGCCTGCCGAGCACGTTCACCGGCAACGATCACCGCGGCACCACCACGGTCATGCTCTACCGGAACGATTATAACGACGGCAGCGTGACGGCACAGCGGGTCTACCAGACCACCATCCCGCTTCGGCCGGACTGGCTGGGCTGGTAAGGCGGCCGACAACGTCACTGCAAAGAACGCCGCCACCGGTGGCGCACGGCGCCACCGGTCGGTAGAAGGGAGTAAGAACGACCATGAGCAATGGGAAGACACTGACGGCTGCGGCGCCGATTGCAGCTGCGGCACCGGCGGTCCCGGCGGTGATCAAGATCGCCGATACCACCGCCAACCCCGGCCCGCTCGGGCTGCTGTGCTTCGCGCTGACGACGATCCTGCTGAGCGCCCATAACGCCGGCTTCTTTGGCCTCGATGCCATGATCCTCGCCATGGCGGTGTTCTACGGCGGCATCGGCCAGGTGTTCGCCGGCGTCTTCGAGTGGAAGAAGAACAACACCTTCGCCACCACCGCCTTCGTGTCCTACGGCTTCTTCTGGCTTTCGCTGGCCGGCATCATCGTCTTTCCCAAGCTCGGCCTCGCCGAGCGGCCGAGCGAAGTCGCGATGGGCTCCTATCTCGCGATCTGGGGGCTGATGTCGTTCGTCATGTTCATCGGGACGTTCCGGCTGAACAAGGCACTGCAGTTCACCTTCTTCCTGCTGATCATCGCCTTCGCCCTGCTGTCCATCGGCGATTTCACCGGCAATTCGATGTTGAAGACGATTGCCGGCTACGAAGGCATGCTGCTCGGCTTCAGCGCCATGTACACCGGCCTCGCGCAGGTTCTCAACGAACTGTTCGGCCGCGTCGTCTGGCCGCTGGGGCCCGTCGCCAAGTAGTTCTCTTGCCGCATCACAAGTCGCGCGAAGACGCGACGTCCGCAAGCTGGGGGCGGGTGCCGGGAGCACCCGCCCTTTCTGTTTCTGCGGGAGGTGGTACGGCAGCGCCGTGATGCGGTCTGCACCGCCGCCGCTCCCCGCTTCCCTACCGAATGTCGGCCTGGAGCGAGCGGATCACCGCGTCGGTGACCTTGCGGGTCGTCGCCGTCCCGCCGAGGTCGGGCGTGTGCAGCGACGGATCGGCGGTGACCCGCTCGATCGCCCGCATCAGCCGGGCGGAGGCAGCCGTCTCGCCGAGGTGGTCGAGCATCAGGCACGCCGTCCAGAAGGTGCCGACCGGATTGGCGATCCCCTTGCCGGCAATATGGAAGGCCGAGCCGTGGATGGGCTCGAACATCGAGGGGAACCGGCGTTCCGGGTTGAGGTTGGCAGTGGGCGCGATGCCGAGCGATCCGGCCAGCGCCGCCGCCAGGTCGGAGAGAATGTCGGCGTGCAGGTTGGTGGCGACGATGGTATCGAGCGTTCTCGGCCGCATCACCATGCGCATGGTCATGGCGTCGACCAGCATCTTGTCCCAGCAGACATCGGGATACTCCTTCGCCACCTCGGCGGCGATCTCGTCCCACATCACCATGCCGTGGCGCTGGGCGTTGGACTTGGTGACGACGGTCAGCAGCTTGCGCGGCCGCGAGCGGGCGAGATCGAAGGCAAAGCGCATGATCCGGGTGACGCCGGCGCGGGTGAAGATCGCCACCTCGGTCGCCACCTCCTCCGGCAGGCCGCGGTGCGAGCGGCCACCCTGCCCGGCATACTCGCCCTCGGAATTCTCCCGGACGATCACCCAATCCAGATCCTCGCGGGCGATCCCGGCGAGCGGGCTGTTGATCCCGGGAAGGATGCGGGTCGGCCGGATGTTAGCGTACTGGTCGAACGGCTGGCAGATGGCGAGGCGCAGCCCCCACAGGGTGATGTGGTCGGGGACGTCGGGCGCCCCGACCGCTCCGAAGTAGATGGCATCGAAGTTGCGCAGCGTCTCGCGGCCGCCCTCGGGCATCATCACGCCGTGCTGCTTGTAGTAGTCCGAGCCCCAGTCGAAGGATTCGACGGCGAGGCGGAAGCCGCCGTCGCGCTCGGCGAGAACATCGAGCACCTCGAGGCCGGCCGCGATCACTTCCTTGCCGATGCCGTCGGCGGGGATGGCGGCGATCCTGAACTCACGCATGAGGCGTCTCCGGGTATGAAGTGTTGGTGGTCCTGGGGTTCAGGAAACGGTCTGCGGCACCTTCCGGCGCGTGCCGGCGAGCGCAGGGACGGCGGAGAGAAGCAGCAGTCCGGCGGACGAAGGAGAGACCGCCGGCGAAGCTGCCGGTCAGTCCTTGATCCAGCCGGGCTTCGCGGGCGGCAGGCAGGCTGCGGGTCAGAAGCCGATGCCGATGCCGCCGCCGCCTCCCGACCAGCCGCCGCTGCCGACGCCGATGCCGACCCCGAAACCAGGCTGCAGCCACCCGGGCGGCGGGAACAGGTCGGTGGTCACCTGGCTGATCAGCGGGGCGAAAGCCGGATCGTCGGCCCCGTCGGCGGTGCTGATGCGCCCATAGGTGTTGGAGATCAGTTCGCGGCTGCCACAGAAGCTGGCGGAGACCGCAACGCCGCCGTCCTCCTCCGGCCCGCCGCCGGCGGGCGGCACGGTACACTGGACGTTGCCGTCGAGGGCGCCGGTATTGAAGGTCATCACCACGTAGAGCGACGCGGTGGGCGCTTCGGCGGCATCGGTGGTCAGCTGCGGCGTCCCGGTCCAGCTCATCGCCCGCGCCATCGCCGCGAGCACGGCGTCCCGGGTGCGTTCCTGGTCGTGCGCGAAGGGCTCCCCCTGGATCACCACCAGCATCGGTCCTTGCGCCATGGCGCTCTGGGCGAAGGTGCGGGCCTCAGGGCTGCGGTAGGTGGGACTGGTCATCGGCCCGCCGCAGCCGGCGAGCACCGCCAGCGCGGCGAGGGCGAGCCTTCCGTATCGCCGTCGTGCGGCAGCGATCCACGTTTGCATGCCGGCTCCCCGTTCGCGTCGTGGTGCAGACATGGCGCCGGCGCGCGCCCTTGCAAGCACAGCAGCCGTTCCGTCGGGTCCGTCACGTGCTGCCAGATTGCATCCGATCGTCAGCCAGCGGGAAGTGGATTCGCGACTGCGCTGCACTCTCGTTATTTGTTGAATGGGGTAGAGTTGCGGTTGCGACGATGCGATGAATTGCAAAACAATCTGGCACACAAGACCTCGCCAAGGCCGGCCAGGTCAGGAATTATCGGGAGAATTTGGCGAAGAGCCGGCTGCTCCGGCAATGCTTGCTTGACGAGCGGCTTTCCAAACTTGTCTTATAAGAGAGGGCGGTGTCACTGGAATCTCCGGGCAAGGAGAGCGCACCACCCGACAGCTCGGGAGGAAATGATACCATGCCATTATTGCGTGCGTTGGCAGCGTGTACCTTGATCTTAACGGCTGCGGTCGCGGCCCGGGCCGACCCCATCGTCATCAAGTTCAGCCACGTCGTCGCCGTGGACACGCCGAAAGGCCAGGCGGCTGAGAAATTCAAGCAGCTCGCCGAGCAGTACACCAATAATCAGGTCAAGGTCGAAGTCTACCCCAACAGCCAGCTTTACAAGGACAAAGAGGAGCTGGAGGCACTGCAGCTTGGTGCGGTGCAGATGCTGGCGCCGTCGCTGGCCAAGTTCGGCCCGCTCGGTGCCAAGGAGTTTGAGGTCTACGACTTCCCGTGCCTTTTCCCGGATACGGCCAGTCTGCGCAAGATCACGCAAGGCCCGATCGGCAAAGATCTGCTGGACAGGCTGCAGAGCAAGGGAATCATCGGTCTCGCCTATTGGGACAACGGCTTCAAGATCTTCAGCGCCAACAATTCGCTGCGAAAGCCGGAAGACTTCAAGGGGCTGAAGATGCGCATCCAGTCCTCGAAGGTGCTGGACGCGCAGATGCGGGCGCTGCGCGCCATCCCGCAGGTCATGGCGTTCTCTGAAGTCTACCAGGCGCTGCAGACCGGGGTGGTCGATGGCACCGAGAACCCGCCGTCGAACATGTACACCCAGAAGATGTTCGAGGTGCAGAAGTACGCCATCCTCTCCGATCACGGCTACCTCGGCTACGCGGTCATCGTGAACAAGAAGTTCTGGGAGAAGCTGCCGGCCGACATCCGCGCCGGCCTGGAGAAGGCGATGACGGAAGCCACCGACTACGGCAACCAGATCGCCAAGAAGGACAATGACGACGCGCTGGCAGCGATGCGGGCGGCGGGCAAGACCGAGTTCTATCAGCCGACACCGGCCGAGCACGACGCGCTCTGCAAGGCGATGTCGCCGGTGTACGAGGAAATGGCCGACCGTGTCGGCAAGGACCTCATCGCGGCCATTCAGAAAGAGGTAGCAGCGGCCCGGTAGCCTAGTCCTCGCAAACGCCCGCGGACCGCGGGCGTCGCTCTCCAGGGCGGATGACCAACATGCTCAGGATTCTCGATCACCTCGAAGAGTGGGTGATCGCCTTTCTGATGGGCGCGGCAACGCTGGTGATCTTCGTCGCCGTCGTCCATCGCTACGCCTCGGGCTTCGATATCCCCGTGGTGCAGGACTTCCTGCTGGACCTGAACCTGTCGTGGGCGCAGGAACTGTGCATCTACATGTTCATCTGGATGGCGAAGATCGGCGCCGCCTACGGCGTGCGGACCGGCATCCACGTCGGTGTCGATGTGCTGATCAATGCCCTGAGCGCATCGTGGCGGCGCGGCTTCGTCACTTTTGGCCTGCTCGCCGGCGCGGCCTTCACCGGCGTCGTCGCCGCCTTTGCCATCGCCTTCGTCTACGAGCTCTACCATACCGAGCAGACCTCGCCGGACCTGGAGGCGCCGATGTGGCTCGTCTACCTGGGCCTGCCGATCGGCTCGTCGCTGATGTGCTTCCGCTTCCTGCAGGTCTGCTGGATCTTCCTGAAAACAGGCGAGTTCCCCCGGCCTGAACACGCCAAGGTGGAAGGTATCGACCCCGACGCCTACCCGACCATCGCCGCCATCGAGAAGGACGAGAACCTGCGGATGGGAGGCAAGTCATGACCGCCGCCATCATCTTCGGCCTGCTGGTCGCGCTGATGCTGACCGGCATGCCGATTTCCATCTCGCTCGGCCTGACGGTGCTCACCTTCCTGTTCACCATGACGCAGGTGCCGATCGAGAGCGTCGCCCTCAAGCTGTTCACCGGCATCGAGAAGTTCGAGATCATGGCGATCCCGTTCTTCATTCTTGCCGGCAACTTTCTCACTCACGGCGGCGTCGCCCGGCGGATGATCAACTTCGCCACCGCCTGCGTCGGTCACCTGCACGGCGGCCTCGGCATCGCCGGGGTGATGGCGTGCGCGCTGTTCGCGGCAGTCTCCGGCTCGAGCCCGGCGACGGTGGTGGCGATCGGCTCGATCCTGTTGCCGGCGATGGTCAAGGCCGG
The DNA here is from genome assembly GCA_039808105.1 of Rhodospirillales bacterium. Classification (GTDB taxonomy): domain Bacteria; phylum Pseudomonadota; class Alphaproteobacteria; order Rhodospirillales; family Defluviicoccaceae; genus Defluviicoccus. Next base: position 34,157 of record JBDHSN010000002.1, on the reverse strand, counting down.
CTTCCCCAAGCGCTTCGGCGCCGGCGTCATCACCACGTCGGGGGCGCTGGGCATCCTGATTCCGCCCTCGATCGTCATGGTGATGTACGCGGTGGCGACCAATACCTCGGTCGGCCAGCTGTTCATCGCCGGCATCGTTCCCGGCATCGTGCTGGCGACGATGCTGGGGGTCGTCACCTGGTACCGCGCCTGGAAGAACGACTATCCGCGGCTGCCGCGCGCCAGCTTCGGCACCGTCCTGGTCGCATTCAAGGATAGCATGTGGGGGTTGCTGCTGATCGTCATCGTCATCGGCGGCATCTACAGCGGCTTGTTCACGCCGACCGAGGCAGCGGCAATGAGCGCGGTCTACGCCTTCATCGTCGCCGTGTTCATCTACCGCGACATGCCGCTGAAGCGGGTGCCCCGCATCCTGCTCGATTCGGCGAACATGAGCGCGATGCTGCTCTACATCATTACCAACGCCGTGCTGTTCTCCTTCTTGCTGACCCATGAGCAGATCCCGCAGGCGATGGCGCAGTGGATGATCGACCAGCACCTCAGCGTCGTGCTGTTCCTGCTGGCGGTGAACATCCTGCTGCTGCTGGCCGGCAATGTCATGGAGCCGTCGTCGATCACCTTGATCATGGCGCCGATCCTGTTCCCGATCGCGATGAAGCTCGGCATCGATCCGATCCACTTCGGCATCATGATGGTGGTCAACATGGAGGTCGGCATGTGCCACCCGCCGGTGGGCCTCAATCTCTACGTCGCCAGCGGCATAACCCACATGGGCATTACCGAGCTGACCATCGCGGTCTGGCCGTGGCTGGTGACGATGCTCGTCTTCCTCGTCATCGTCACCTACTGGCCGGCGCTGTCGCTGTGGCTGCCACGGACGCTGGGGATGATGTAGCCGGCGTGCGGCGGCCGCTGCCGATCATTGCCGGTGTCCATGCCGGCGCCGCGAATCTTCGGTCGTCGCCGCTTCTGCCTGCCGCACCGGTCGCGCGGGTCCGCATGAGGGCAGAGCTTGCCGGGACCGTTCGCGCTCGCCAATCGGGTGATCCCGACGGTCCCGCGCCCGCTGTTGCCGCGCTGCCGGCGGGCGGCCGCTCCGGCCGGTCATCAGGATTGCGGTCCGGAACTTTATGCGGGCATCCTGGTTCCACGGCAGGGATGCGGACGTGCACCGGCATCGCTGCCGGAAACGACGCCGTTAGGGAGTGACAGCATGGGTATTCTCAGCTGGATTGTTTTTGGTCTCATCGCCGGGCTGATCGCGAAGCTGATCATGCCCGGTGACGATCCGGGCGGCTTCTTTATCACCATCCTGCTCGGCATCGCCGGCGCCATCGTCGGCGGCTTCATTGCCACCTCGCTGGGCTACGGCGGTGTCGACGGCTTCAACTTCGGTAGCCTGATCGTCGCCGTGATCGGCTCGATCGTGCTGCTGTTCGGCTATCGGATGATCCGCCGCTGAGGCGGATTCACTCAGGCTGCAACGGGCACCGCTTCCTGCTCGCGGGGGGCGGTGCGAACGAGCGTATCGATGTCGCTGTCGGTCAGGTCGGCGAGGGCCTCCAGGGCGCTCGCCCACTCGCTCAGTTCACGCCATTGATGTGAAAACACCACACGCTGCAAGTCTGTCGTCGTAAACATGACCGAACCCCCATCACGCACCGTCGTTGCCGAGTGCTTGTCCGGTGATCTCGGAACCCAACGACGAGCGTAATGGATAAGACTTTCCCACAGGTTAAGGGGACACGCTGTGGCTGCGGTCACACTCGCTGATGCCGGCGACATTTCCCTAGGACTGTAGCGCCGCTGCCACATCGTCATGCCGGGCGACTCGGGCGATCGGCCCCAGCGCCGCCAGCGTCGGCTTGCCGGCCAGGAGCCGCTGCGCCGCGCCGATCACCGCCGCGCGGTCGACGGCTTCGATCCGGCCGATGGTCTCGGCAACGGGGACGGGGCGGTCGAAGATCATCAGCTGGCGGGCGAGCTGCTCGCAGCGGGCCGAGGTGCTCTCCAGCGCCATCAGCATGGCGGATTTGATCTGCGCCCGGGCGCGGGCGATCTCGGTGTCGGCGACATCGCCAGCGACCCGCCGCAGCTCCTCGCAGATCAGCGGCAGAACTTCCGCCACCTCGCTCTCGCCAGTGCCGGCGTAAATGCCGAACAGGCCGGTGTCGCTGTAGGACGAGGGGAACGAATAGATGCTGTAGACCAGCCCGCGCTTCTCGCGCACTTCCTGGAACAGCCGCGACGACATCCCGCCGCCCAGCAGCGTCGACAGCACTGACAGCGGGTAGAAGTCGGGATCGCGGTAGCCGGCGCCGGGAAAGCCGAGCACGATGTGCACCTGCTCCAGGTCGCGCTCCTCGCGGAACTCGCCGCCGGTGTAGATCCCCGGCTCGCGCTCGGCGGCGACCGTCGGCGGCAGCCGGTCGAAGGCGCGGGCGGCGAGCGCGACCATCGCCTCGTGCTCGACGCGGCCGGCGGCGGCCAGCGTCATCCGCGGTGCGCCATAGTGCCGGCGCCGGTAGCCGGCAAGGATCTCCCGGCTCATCGCCTCGATGCTCTCCGGAGCACCCAGCACCGGCCGGCCGAGAGCCTGGCCGGGGAACGCCGTCTCCTGGAAGCGGTCGAAGATGATATCGTCAGGCGTATCCTGCGCCTGCATGATCTCCTGCATGATCACCGTGCGCTCGCGCCCCAGTTCCTCGGCATCGAGCGTGGCGTCCTGCAGGATGTCGGCGATGATGTCGACGGCGAGCGGGACGTCCTCCTTCAGCACCTTGGCATAGAAGGCGGTGTACTCGCGCGAGGTGTGGGCATTCAGATGGCCGCCGACCGTCTCGATCTCCTCGGCGATGGCGCGGGCGCTGCGGTGACGGGTGCCCTTGAACACCATGTGTTCCAGGAAGTGCGAGACCCCCGATGCGGTCGCCGTTTCGTGGCGGCTGCCGGCCTCGATCCAGACCCCGACCGAGGCGGTCTCCACCCAGTCCATCGGGTCCGTCGCAACGCGCATGCCATTGGCGAGGTTGGTGACACGCACGCCGCTGCTCATACCATCACTCCTCTCGTCTGCAAGGTCTCGGCAATCGTCCGCCGCAGGGCATCGGCATCCGCCGGCAGCGATGCACAGCGCTCGGGCAGGCTGGTCAGGCTCGCCAGCCGCTCGGGCAGCGGCGGCCTGACGCCGGTTGCCGCTTCCACCGCGTCGGGGAACTTCGCCGGATGGGCGGTGGCGATGCAGATCTTGTCGACGCCGGCCGGCAACGGGGTCGCCCGGGCGGCGGCGATGCCGACCGCGGTGTGCGGATCGACGAGGATGCCGTCCCGCCGAAAGACCTCGCGGATCACCTCGGCGGTGCCGGCATCATCGCAGCGGGCGGCGGTGAAGGTAGCTCGCGCCTGCTGCAGCTTGTCGGGATCGACGGCGAACGCCCCGCGCTCACGGAAGTGCTGCATCGTCAGCGCCACCTGGGCAGGATCGCGCCCGTGCAGCTCGAACAGGTAGCGCTCGAAGTTGCTGGAGATCTGGATGTCCATGCTCGGGCTGAGCGTCGGATGGACGGTGCCGATCTCCATCAGGCCGCTTTCGAAGAAGCGGGCGAGGATGTCGTTGCGGTTGGTCGCGACCACCAGCGTCTCGATCGGCAGGCCCATGCGCAGCGCGCCATAGGCGGCGAAGACGTTGCCGAAGTTGCCGGTCGGAACGATGAAGGCAAGCCGCCGCCCGCCGCCCAGAGCAAGCGCGGCGTGGACGTAGTAGACGATCTGCGCTGCGATCCGCGCCCAGTTGATCGAATTGACCGCCGCCAGCCGGTAGCGGTCGCGGAACGCCGCATCGACGAACAGCGTCTTCACCAGGTTCTGGCAGTCGTCAAAGGTGCCGTCGATGGCGATGTTGTGGACGTTATCGGCGAGGACCGTGGTCATCTGCCGGCGCTGCACCTCGGAGACGCGGCCCGCCGGGTGCAGCATGAAGATATCGAGGGTGTCGCGGTCGCGACAGGCTTCGATCGCCGCCGAGCCGGTGTCGCCGGAGGTGGCGCCGATGATGGTGATCCGCTCGCCCCGACGCGCCAGCACCAGGTCGAACAGCCGGCCGAGCACCTGCAGCGCGTAGTCCTTGAACGCCAGCGTCGGCCCGTGGAACAGCTCGAGCAGGTGCAGGCCATCGTCGAGCTGGCGCAGCGGCGCCGGATCGGGGTGGGCATCGAAGCCGCGATAGGCGTCATCGCACAGCATCGCCAGCTCGGCCTCGGAGACGTGCGGCCCGGCGAACGGCGCCATGACCCGGGCGGCGAGTTCGGCGTAGCTCAGCCGCTGCAGGACGGGGAGGTCGGCGAAAGGCAGTTGCGGCCAGGTTTCCGGGACGTAGAGGCCGCCGTCACGGGCAAGCCCGGCGAGGACCGCCGCATCGAAGTCGAGGATCGGCGCCGCACCGCGGGTGCTGATGTAATTCACTGTGACGGACCCGTGAACACTGGTCGATGGATCCCGTTCCTATCGCGGAATGGGGCCGATCGGCAAGCGGGAGTGCGGCTGCGCCTCATTCGCCGAGGTAGCGCCGGCGCAGATGGGCGCGGAAGGCGGCGGTATCGAGCGGCCGGCCGGTGGCCTCGGTCAGCAGCGTGCGCGTCGAGGCCGACGAGCCCTTGCCGTGCAGATGGCTGCGCAGCCAGCCGAGCAGGGAAACGAAGCGGCCGGCGGCGATGTCATCCGGAAGGGCAGGCACCGCAGCAACGGCGGCGGCGAACAGTTGCGCGGCGGCCAGCGCTCCAAGCGTGTAGGTGGGGAAGTAGCCCCAGGCGCCGTCGTACCAGTGGATGTCCTGCAGGCAGCCACGGCGATCGTCCGGCGGCGTGATGCCGAGCAGGCGGCGGAAGCCGTCGGCCCAGGCGTCGGGCAGGTCGGCGGGCGCCAGGTCGCCGGCGATCATCGCCCGCTCGAGTTCGTAGCGCAGGATGACGTGCGCCGGGTAGGTCACCTCGTCGGCATCGACGCGGATGAAGCCGGGCTCGACGCGGGTGTAGTGGCGGTAGAGATTCTCCGCCTCCCAGGCCGGGCCGGCGCCGCCGAAGGCCTCGCGCAGCAGCGGCGCGGCGAAGGCAAGGAACGGCCGCGAGCGGCAGACCTGCATCTCGATCAGCAGCGACTGGCTCTCGTGCAGCACCATGCCGCGCGCCTCGCCGACCGGCTGGCTGCGCCAGGGCAGCGGCAGGCCGCGCTCGTAGAGGGCGTGTCCGGTCTCGTGCAGCACCCCCATCAGTGCCGGGCGGAAGTCGGCCTCGTCGTAGCGGGTGGTGATGCGCACGTCGTCGGGGGTGCCGCCGCAGAACGGGTGCAGGCTGACGTCGAGCCGGCCGTAGTCGAAGTCGAAGCCGAGCGCCGTCATCAGCCGCAGCCCGGCCGCCCGCTGCGCTTCGATGGGGAAGGGGCCGGCCGGCTCGGGCGCCGGCGGCGCCTTCGCCTGCCGCTCCACGACCTCGGCGAGAAATCCCGGCAGGAAGGCGCCGAGGTCGGCGAACAGCGCGTCGATCTCCGCCGAGCGGCCGTCCGGCTCGAACTCGTCGAGCAGGGCGTCGTAGGGGGAGAGGCCCAGCTTTTCCGCCTTCGCCTGCGCCGCCTCGCGGACGAGGCCGAGGAGGTGAGCCAAGTGCGGGAGCACGCTTGGGAAGTCGCTCTCCGCCCGTGCCCTCCGCCACGCCTGCTCGCAGGCGGTCGAAGCGCGCGACAGCGCCTCGACCTGCGCCTCGCTGAGCGCGGTGGCGTGCGTCCACTGCCGGCGCATCTCGCGGACGTTGGCCCGCTGCCAGGGATCAAGGCCCGGGTCCTCGGCCGCCGCCGCCAGCCGCTCGCCGGTCTCCGCGGCGACGAGCAGGCCGTGACGCATCGCCTTGAGCACGGCGAGCTGCTCGCCGCGCGCCTCGGCGCCGCCTTTCGGCATCATCGTCGCGAGGTCCCAGTGCAGCATCGCCTCGGCGTCGCGCAGGGCGCCGAGGCGGCGGAACCGCTCCTGCAGGGCCGGGTAGGCCGCGGCCGTCACGGGTGGACCAGCGGCAGTGACAGATGCGCCGCCAGCGCCCGGTCGAGCAGCAAGGCCGAGAAGATCAGGAACAGGTAGAGGATGGAGAAGAAGAACAGCCCGCGCGCCGTGCGCACCCCGTCGTCGCGATAGACACGCCAGGCGTGGCGCAGCAGCAGGACGCCAAGAACGACGGCGGCGGCGGCGTAGGGCCAGCCGGAGACGCCGGCGGCGACCGGCAGCAAGGTGGCGGGCACCAGGACCAGGGTGTAGGCGAGGATCTGCCGGCGGGTCGAGCGTTCGCCGGCGACCACCGGCATCATCGGCACCCCGGCGCGGTCGTAGTCGCCCTTGCGGAACAGCGCCAGCGCCCACGAATGCGGTGGCGTCCACAGGAAGATGATCATGAACAGCGAGATCGCCCCCCAGGTGACGTCGCCGGTCGCCGCCGCCCAGCCGATGATCGGCGGCAGCGCGCCGGAGGCGCCGCCGATGACGATGTTCTGCGGCGTCCGCCGCTTCAGCCACATGGTGTAGATGAAGACGTAGTAGCAGACGGTGAGCGCCAGCAGCGCCGCGGCGACGGCATTGACCATCACCGCCATGACCGCCACCGAGAGCGTGGCGAGGCTGACCCCCAGCAGCAGCGCCGCCCGCGGCTGCAGCCGCCCGGCCGGCAGCGGCCGGTGCATCGTCCGCTGCATGACGCGGTCGATGTCGCGGTCGTACCACATGTTGATGGCGCCGGCGGCGCCGGCGCCGACGGCGATGCAGGCGACGGCGATCAGGCCGGTGAGCGGGGCAACGGCAACCGGCGCCAGCATCAGCCCGACGAGACCGGTGAAGACGACGAGCGACATCACCCGCGGCTTCAGCAGGATGGCGTAGTCGCGCAGGAGGAAGCGCGGATCGGGCGCGGGAGCGGTGTGCGCAGCGACGGCAATCGGAGCGGTATCGCTGTGGACGGGGGTCACTTCCTCCTCCTCGCAGCCCGGGACGCCAGCGTCGGGCCTTGTTCTTGAGTCTTCAACATGGATTTTCGCGCGCGCTGGGCTTAGCCGCAACCGGCGTTGTCAGCAAGGCAGATCCGACCGTCCAGATGAACAGGATGCCGCCGATCACCGCGATCAGCCCGCCGATGCCATTCAGCCCCATGCCGATCTTGGCGACGATGTCGTGCAAGCCCTGCGCCGCGCCCGCCACCTTGCGCGGCGCGCCGTGGCCGCCAGCCGCAAACAGGCCGATGCAGGCGGCCAGCTGGCCCCAGGCGAACAGATGGAGAATCAGCCGCTGCCGCCGCGCCGTGCCGGCCTCGCGGCCGAGCGCCGGCAGCAGCCGGACGAAGAACAGGCCGAAGAACGCCAGCGTCACTCCGGCGATCATCCCGTGGTAGTGGGCGGGGGTGCGGGTGTCGGTGCCATCGACGAAGAGGCCAAGGGTGCCGCCAACGGCGAACAGCAGTACCGAGAGGATCAGCGCGAGGAAGGCCGGCGCGCCGCGCGGCAGCGGCCGCGGCAGGCGCAGCAGCAGGGCGATGGCGACGATCGCCGCCGCCGGTCCCAGCAGATACTGCAGCCAGGTGAACGCCATCGTCTGCGCCGGCGAGAACGGCGGGAACAGGAGGTAGAACAGCGGGCCGACGAGCGCCCCGGCCAGCAGGACGGCGCTGGCGATGCCGAGCGGCCGGCTGGCCGGTGCCGCCGGCCACGAAGACGCGAGCGTCGTCCAGGCGACCAGCAGCAGCAGCGTGTTGACGAACTGCAGCAGGTGGCCGCCGCCCCACATCAGCGCTTCGTTGAAATCGAACGAGAAGCTGCTGCCGGCGAGCATACTGAGCGCCACGGCGAAGCACAGCAGCGCCAGCAGCATCGCCAGGGCCGCCGCGGCGGTGGCGGCAGCCGGCGGATCGCGCCGCAGCGCGGCGGGGCGGACGACCGCGAGCAGCCGCAGCGCGGCGAGGCCGATCGCGCCGGCCAGCAGCGCCAGCCCGGCGTAGTAGAGCGGATCGATGATCACCGGCACATAGTTGTTGAGCGTCGCCTCGCCGCGCTCCAGCAGGGCGGGGATGAACAGCAGCGGCATCGCTGCGGCGGTGCCGCCGGCAGCGGTGAGCCCGAGCCCGGGCAGCGGCAGCACGCCGCCGGCGAGACGGGCGGCGGCGATGGTGGCGAGCGCGGCGAAGACCGCCGCGAACCACACGACGAACGAGAAGACGACGTGGATGACGAGGCCCTTGGAGAAGAAGTCCAGCGGCCAGAAGGCGACGCCCTCGATGCCGGGAATGCGGGAGACCGCCAGCAGCAGGGCGAAGGCGCCGGCGACCGCCAGCGCGCTGATCGCCACCGCCGACCACGCCCACAGCTCGCGGCGAAGCGCCACCGAGCTCCCGGCGGCGCGGTGGACGGGTGCGGCCACGGCTGTCCCGTTATCCGGCATCGGGACCTCCAGCGAACGGGAACAGATGCATCGCCATGACGTAGACGACGACGCCCGAGATCGCCACGTACATCCACAGCGGCCAGGTCCAGCGGGCGATCCGGCGGTGCCGGTCGAACTGCCCGGTCAGCGCCCGGTAGAGGGTGATCGGAACCAGCGGGGTGATGATCACCGCGCCGATGACGTGGGCGATGAGGATGGTGAAGTAGATCGGCCGGACCATGCCCTCGCCGCCGAACCGCGCCAGTCCGGAGTTGAAATGGTAGATCAGGTAGGTGACGAGAAAGGCGGCGGACACGGCCACGGCGCTCAGCATCATCTGGCGGTGGCGTTGCCTGTCGCCCCTGAGGATGAAGTACAATCCAAGCGCGAGGAAGATCGCGCTGACGAGGTTGAGCGCGGCGTTGACGTGCGGCAGGTCGTCGATCGGGATCATCGCCACCCTGCGGCGGCGATGTCACAGCGCGCCGGGGAAGGCTGCCGGGATCGGGCGGGGGTGCGACAGGTGGCGCGGAGTGCGGGGCTCATCCGGACCAGCCTAGTTCGTGCTCATCCGCACGAATATGCCCGCATACATGGCAATTGCCATGGCGGCCAGAACCACTGCGAGCAGATACTTGTTGACCATCACCCTCACTCTTCTGTCTCCGCTACTGGCCATGGGAACATCCGCGAGGATAGGATGTCCCGCCCGGAAATCAATCACTTCCCGCGGCCGCGAAGGCTGCTTTATCGCGATTGCGCAATGGCCGCGGGGGCGAGAATAAAAGGACTTTTCATGCGGTTTTGCTCATGTTAGCAATCCGCTGCGCGAACCTCTCGGCAGCATCGGTTGTCCGAGGCCGGCCCTGATGGGGCGGACCGGAAGCGGTTCGTGCGCAAGATGCGATGCAACGCATGTCGCCGATACAGAGAAGGCGACCTCGAGGGAAGGACAATGCCCATGCGGGATATGATCCGGCGGCTGTTGTTTTCAATGCCGATGGCCTGCGCTGCCCTGGTTGCGCTCGGCATCGCCGGTGCTGCGGCGCAGGAGGGAGCCGTCGGCGAGGCACGGCCGTGGCAGATGGGCTTCCAGGATGCCTTCTCGCCGGTGATGGAGGAGATTCACCAGTTCCACGCGCTGCTGCTGGTGATCATCACCGCTATCGTCATCCTGGTGCTGGCGCTGCTCGCCTTCATCATCATCCGCTTCAACGCGCGACGGAACCCGGTGCCGTCGAAGACGTCGCACAACACCCTGATTGAGGTGGTGTGGACGATCGTGCCGGTGATCATCCTGGTGGTTATCGCCATTCCCTCGCTGAAGCTGCTGTATCACTCCGGGCGGACGCCGGCGGCCGACCTGACGCTGAAGGTCACCGGCCATCAGTGGTACTGGAGCTACAACTATCCCGACCACGGCGACTTTTCCTTCGACAGCATCCCGATCCCCGAGGGCGACCTCAAGCCGGGCCAGCCGCGCCTGCTTGCCGTCGACAATCCGGTTGTCGTGCCGGTGGGGGCGACGGTCCAGGTGCTGGTCAACTCGGATGACGTCATCCACAGCTGGGCGGTGCCGTCGCTGGGCCTGAAGAAGGACGCAACCCCCGGGCGCACCAACGAGACGTGGTTCCGTGCTGACGTTCCGGGTGTGTTCTACGGGATGTGTTCCGAATTGTGTGGCGTCAACCACTACTTCATGCCGATCGAGGTGCATGCGCTGCCCAAGGCCGACTTCGACGCGTGGGTTGAGAAAGCCAAGGAACAATTTGCGACAAACGGCCCTTCGCCTGTAAGACTCGTGGCGAACGGCAGCCAAGACGCCGCTCGCTGACGCGCCGGCGACCGGATCAGGGAGAGACGAGCATGGCACATGGTGCCGCCGTTGCACACGGCGAACACGAGCATCATCCCACGGGGTGGAAGCGCTGGGTCTATTCCACGAATCACAAGGACATCGGCACGATGTATATCATCCTGTCGATGGTCGCCGCCCTCGTCGGCGGGCTGATGTCGTGGGCGATCCGCCTGGAGCTGGCCGAACCCGGCATCCAGTTCATCCACGACACCCATTTCTACAACGTGCTGGTCACGGCGCACGGCTTCATCATGGTGTTCTTCGTGGTGATGCCGGCGATGATCGGCGGGTTCGGCAACTGGTTCGTGCCGTTGATGATCGGCGCGCCGGACATGGCGTTCCCGCGGATGAACAACATCAGCTTCTGGCTGACGGCGGCCGGCTTCGTGCTGCTGATGCTCTCGGCGGTGGTCGGCGAGGGGCCGGGCACCGGCTGGACGGTCTACCCGCCGCTGTCGTCGATCGCCTTCCACCCTGGTCCGTCGGTCGACTTCGGCATCCTCGCGCTGCACGTCGCCGGTGCCGGCTCGATCCTCGGCGCCATCAACTTCATCGTCACCATCTTCAACATGCGCGCGCCGGGCATGACCATGCACCGGATGCCGCTGTTCGTCTGGTCGATCCTGGTCACCGCCTTCCTGCTGCTGCTGGCTCTGCCGGTGCTCGCCGGTGCGCTGACCATGCTGCTGACCGACCGCAACTTCGGCACCCACTTCTACGAGGTGGCGGGCGGCGGTGATCCGCTGCTCTGGCAGCACCTGTTCTGGTTCTTCGGCCACCCGGAAGTCTACATCATCATCCTGCCGGCGTTCGGCATCATCAGCCAGATCGTCTCCACCTTCGCCAAGAAGCCGGTGTTCGGCTATCTCGGCATGGCCTATGCCATGGTGTCGATCGGCGTCGTCGGCTTCGTCGTGTGGGCCCACCACATGTTCATGACCGGCATCGGCGTCAACGCCCGTGCCTACTTCACGGTAGCGACGCTGATCATCGCGGTGCCGACCGGCATCAAGATCTTCAGCTGGCTGGCGACCATGTGGGGAGGCTCGATCGAGTTCAAGGCGCCGATGCTCTACGCCATGGGCTTCATCTGGCTGTTCGTCATGGGCGGCGTGACCGGCGTCGTGCTGGCCAACGGCGGCATCGATACCGCCTTCCACGACACCTACTACGTCGTCGCCCACTTCCACTACGTCATGGCGATCGCCGCCATCTTCGCCATGTTCGGTGCCTGGTACTACTGGATCGGCAAGATGACCGGCCGCCAGTATTCCGAAGGCCTGGCGAAGGTGCAGTTCTGGGTGTTCTTCATCGGCGTCAACGTGCTGTTCTTCCCGCAGCACTTCCTCGGGCTGGCGGGCATGCCGCGGCGCATTCCCGACTACCCGGACGTCTATGCCGGCTGGAACTTCGTCAGCTCGATCGGCGCGGCGATCACCGTGGCGGGCACGCTGCTGTTCTACTACATCGTCATCAACACGCTCGCTTCCGGTCGCAAGGCTGCGGCCAATCCGTGGGGCGAGGGAGCGACGACGCTGGAATGGACCGTACCCTCGCCGGCGCCGTTCCACACCCACGAGGAGATGCCGGTGATCGCCGGCGGCGGCCATCACAGTCACGGCCACGGCATGCCCCGGCCTGCCGAGTAACACACAGCAGACGCGGCCCCGGCGCCGGACAGGGTTCCGGCGCCGGCGGCTCCACCGCATCACACGGAGACCATGGGATGAGCATGCGCAGGCGGCGGAGCCAAGTGACGGCGGCCGCGTTGAGCGGGGTCGTTGTGGCCATGCTCGGGCTGTCGTTCTGGTCGCCGACGCTCTACCGGCTGTTCTGCGAGGCGACCGGGTTCGAGGGAAGCTTGCGGACGACCAACGTCCCGCCGCCGAGCGGGACGACCGCCACCGAGGTGCTGGTGCGCTTCGATGCCAACGTCAACTCGGCGCTGCCGTGGCGCTTCCATCCGGCGCAGCGGGAGGTGCGGCTGCGACTCGGTGAAGAGGCCCTGATCCACTACACCGCCGTCAACACCTCCGATGCGCCGGTCACCGGGATGGCGACCTTCAACGTCGTGCCGGAGAAGGCTGCCCCTTATTTCAGCAAGCTCGAGTGCTTTTGCTTCACCGAGCAGACACTGGCGCCGGGGCAGGAGGTGTCCATGCCGGTGGTGTTCTATGTCGACCCTGGCCTTGCGGAGGACCCGACGACGCGGGACGTCGGCACGATTACCTTGTCGTATACGTTCTATCGCAGCGACAATCAGCCGAAGCCGGCCGCGACTGCGGCGGCAATGAAGCCAACGCCGACCGCAGGGGCGGGGGGCTGACCGCAAGGTCGGCCACGGCGGCTCAAATCAACTCGAGGGGACGGGAAGCAACAATGGCAAGCCCAACAGCGAAGTCACACCCCTACCATATGGTCGATCCCAGCCCCTGGCCGGCGCTGGGGACCGTCGCCGCGCTGACGCTCGCCATCGGCGGCATCTGGTATATGCATGGCGGCCCGCTGTGGGGGGTCGCCCCCGGCTTTCTCATCCTGTTCGCCACCTTCTACTTCTGGTGGCGTGACGTCGTTCGTGAATCGCGCGCCGGGGTGTTCCACACCGAAGCGGTGAATCACGGCCTGCGCGTCGGCTTCCTGTTGTTCATCGCCTCGGAGGTGATGTTCTTCTTCGCCTTCTTCTGGGCGTTCTTCAACGCCAGCGTGCCGATGATCAACTACGCGGCGCATACCCAGTGGCCGCCAGAAGGCATCGTGCCGTTCTACGCCTGGGGTCTGCCGTTCCTGAACACGCTGATCCTGCTCACCTCCGGTGCCACGGTGACGGTGGCGCACCACGCCTTCCGGCTCGGCGATCGTGACAAGATGGTGTTCTGGACGGGCGTGACCGTCGTCCTCGGCGTCCTCTTCCTGGCTTGCCAGGCGTTCGAATACAGCCACGCCGCGTTCGGCTTCAAGGATGGCATCTATCCGTCCACCTTCTTCATGGCCACCGGCTTCCACGGCTTCCACGTCTTCGTCGGCACCTGCTTCCTGCTGGTTTGCTTCCTGCGCGCCCGCGCCGGCGACTTCACGCCGAACAAGCACGTCGGCTTCGAGGCGGCCGCCTGGTACTGGCACTTCGTCGACGTCGTCTGGCTGTTCCTGTTCGTGGTGATCTACTGGTGGGGCAGCGCCGGCTTCACCGGCACCTATGGACACTAACCCGGCGGCAACGAGGCCTGCGCGATCGTGAACACCGGATCCGAAGCCGAGAGCCTCTCCCGCATCCTCGGCTTCGGCCTGCGCGGGCGCTGCCCGCGCTGCGGCCGGGGAGGGCTGTTCGACGGGTTCCTCACCGTGCGCGACCGCTGCCCGGTGTGCGGCCTCGGGCTCGCCGGCAACGACGCCGGCGACGGTCCCGCGGTGTTCGGCATCTTCCTGCTCGGCTTCGGTGTCGTCGGCCTCGCCGGGCTGGTGGAATACGTCTATGCGCCGCCGCTATGGCTGCACGTGGTTATCTGGACGCCGGTCATCACCGGCCTCGGCCTGCTGATCCTGCGGCCGCTGAAGGGCTTGACGGTGGCGATCCAGTACCGCTTCCGTTCCACCGACGAAGCGACGCGGCCCGGCGGGAGTTGACGCTTCTGCGCGTGGCTTGACGCGCCTGCCGCGGCCCCGTAGACCAGAAGAAGAACAGACCGGACAACAGAGACAGCAGCGGGGGAGTGTTCCATGGCCGCAACCGCCTCGGGCAGTTACCAGCTGCCCGTCAGCATTCGGACGATCAAGGACGTCGACCGCTCCGGCCACTGGCTGGCCGAGGGGTGGCGGGATTTCACCCTGACGCCGGGACTGAGCCTGATCTACGGCGGCGCCTTTGTCGTCGCCGGGCTGGCGATCACCCTGGGGCTGTTCACGCGCGGGCTGGCATCGCTCATCCTGCCGCTGGCCGGCGGCCTGATGATCCTCGCGCCGATCATGGTGGTCGGCCTCTACGACGTCTCCCGGCGTCTCGAGGCGGGATTGCCGGTATCGCTGCGCGACTACTTCCGGGCGTTCGGCCGCAGCGCCGGACAGCTGTCCATCCTCGGCGTCGCCGTCCTGGTGGCGTATCTGTTCTGGGTGATGACGGCGCTGCTGCTGTTCATGCTCTTTTTCAACCAGAGCCCGCCGCAGTTCGGCCAGTTCTTCCAGGACGTGGCGCTGTCGCCGCCGGGGATTGCGCTGATGCTGTTTGGCGGTGCCGTCGGCGCCGTGTTTGCCTGGGTTGTCTTTGCCATCACCGCGGTATCGATCCCGTTGATCTACGACCGGCCGGTCGATGCCATGACCGCTATCGGTGTCAGCCTGATCGCCGTGCGGGAAAACTTCCGCGTCATGTTCGGCTGGGCGGCGCTGATCGCCGTTGCCAGCGTCGCCGGTATCGCGACGGCCTTCATTGGTCTCGCCGTTACCTTGCCGGTGCTGGCGTACGCGACGTGGCATGCCTATCGCGATCTGATCGCTGGCGGCCCGGTTTATCCGGAAGACTCGGTGGCGCCGCCCACCTTCCAGAGCGGCCGCGGGGACGACGCTGCCGTCGCCTCCGAATAGGCTTTCGGACACACACACAGCGCGCGGTCGCTGAACGGGCCGGCGACAGACGGCGCCGGCCGGCAGCAACGAACCCCGTCAGTCTATTCAGCGGAGGCCATCTCTCCGCCATTTTGGCGCAGCGCCCACTTGATCCGGGCGTAGCCCTGCAAGGTCGTGCCGGAGACGACGATCTGGCAGGCCTTGCGCGGCTGGTCGGTAACGCCGAGGTAGGTGCTGTCCTCCAGTCCGAGGTTGCCTCCGACCGCGAAAAATCGCCAGGCGATGCCGGAGACGGTGCGCAGGCTGACCGAGGTGCCGTCGGGCGTCAGCTTGGCGTCGATGTCGGGATGCAGGTGAAAGCGCAGCCGCCAGGCGCAGCGGCCGCGGCCCTCCAGCAGATCCTCGCCGCGCAGGTCGGTGCCACCATCGGCGAGATAGAGCCGGCGGGTATGGATCAGCCCGAAGCGACGGACATAGCCGCTGTGGCTTCCCTCCAGCCAGATCGCGCCTTCGGTCTCCTGGCGCAGCGAGGCCACCTGTATCGGCCGCCGCACCAGCCAGCCGTCGGCGGCGGCGCTCGCATCCTCCACGATCAGGGTCGAATGCGCCGGCGTCGAGCGCAGCGCTGTCCGCCAGCGCGCCTCGTCACCGCCATAGGAGCCGCAGTTGACGATCATCCGCTCGCGGCCGAGGCTCATCTCGAACGCCAGCGGTGCGGCGTGTCCGCCGGGGGCGGGGGCGCCGGCGTCCACCAGTATGAGCGTGCGCCCGGCGACGAAGCGCTCGTAGCCGGTATCCGGCGCACTGGGCTGCGGCGCGACGCCGACGCGGCTTGCCGCCAACAGCGAGTCGATCAGCGCCCGGTCGCTTTCCTTCGCTCCCTGAAACAGCGCGAGCCGGCCGTCGCCATGGCGCAGCATCCGCAGCATCGGCGCCATGCGCTCGATGGCGGCGGGCAGGGTGGGCGGCACGGTCTCGTCCGCTGCCGCAAGCGCGCTGCGGATATCCAGCAGGCAGCAGAAGATGTGCAGCAGCGTCTGCGGGTTGCGGCTGGTATGGCCGCCGTCGCCGGCGATCTGCTGGACCAGCTCGCGATCGAGGCGGGTGAGCGCCGGCGCCAGCGGGATCACCCCGAGGCAGAGCGCTGCCGCGACCTCGCCGCGAAGCGCGGTGAAGACGCCGTCGCTGCCGGCGACCTCGCCGGTGACCCGCCGCAGGTGCCGGGCCTGCAGACCCACCGACTCGAGGAAGCGCGCCCGCTCGTCGCCGGTGGCGCCGTCGAGGACGAACTCGGCGGTTGCCAGCCACGCCGCCAGCCTCGCGCCGAGGACGGCCGGCGCCCAGGCGGGAAGGCTCCAGCGGCGGTGGGTCATGATCCAGCCCATCACCAGGGCGCGGGCGCGCAGGCGCGCCGCATCGCCGCCGGCCGCCTTCAGGTCGCCGAGCCATTCGAAGCTGTGCAGCGCCGTCGCGAGGCCCGCGCCGGGCGGCAGCACCGACCACGGAATGGCGCCGAAAGGAATGCGGCGGCCGAAGTAGATGTATTCCTCGCCGATGATGGCGTCGGCCTGGGTCCGGTCGCCGGGAGCATTCCACGGAAAGCCGCGCCGGATCTCCGGAATGGGGCCGTCCAGCGTCCGCCGGTACAACGACGAGCGGAACAGACCGCTGGTCAGCGTGCTGCGCAGGCTCTGCATCGTCGACATCCGGCGTTGGCCCCGCTTCATCCCGTCTATCGTCGTTGCAGCCGGGCGGCGTAGAAGCCGTCGATCCCGCCCGCGTCACTGAGGTGGCAGGGAAGAGTGCGCAGTTCGCCGGTGCTTGTCAAAACCTCCTCCCACCCGCCGATTTCCGCGGCCTCGATTGGCGACCGGTTGACGGGGGCGCCCCCCTCGACCAGCGAATCGACGAGGCGTGCACCTTCCTCCGGCTGCAACGAGCAAGCGCAATACACCAGGAGGCCGCCCGGTCGCAACATCTCCACCGCGGCTGCCAGCAGCCGCGCCTGCACCGCCGCCAGCTTCGCCACCTCGGCTGCGGACTTGATTCGGGCGACATCGGGATGGCGGCGGATGGTGCCGGTCGCCGAGCACGGCGCATCGAGCAGGACGGCGTCGGCGGGAGCGTCCGGCTGCCAGGAGGCGACGTCCGCCTCGACGATCTCGGCGTCCAGCGACAGCCGCTGCAGGTTCGCCGTCAGCCGGCGCAGACGCCCGGCGGCGCGATCGACCGCGGTCACCCGGGCGCCGGCCGCCGCCAGCTGCGCGGTCTTGCCGCCGGGTGCGGCGCAGAGGTCGAGGACGCGCCGGCCGCGCACGTCGCCGAGCAGCCGGGCGGGCAGGGCGGCGGCCGCGTCCTGCACCCACCAGGAGCCCTCGGGGTAGCCGGGGAGGGTGGAGACCGCCGTGCTGTGGGCCAGCCGCAGGCTGCCGGACGGCAGGCGGACGGCGCCGATCTCAGCCGCGAGGCGGGCGCCGTCGATGCCCGGCTTGACCGTCAGGTCGAGCGGCGGCTCGTGCAGATGCGCCTCGGCGATGGCGCGTGCGCGCACTTCGCCGTAGGCGGCGACCCAGCTTTGCCACAGCCATGCCGGCGTGTTCAGTCGCGCCGCGTCATGGCCGGCGAGCCGGGCGGCGCCCTCCACCGCCAGCCGGCGCAGGACGGCGTTGATCAGCGGGACGTGACTGGCGCAGCGCTGCCGGCGGGCCAGCCGGACGGTGGTATCGACCGCGGCGTGCGGCGGTGTGGCGAGGAAGAGTAGCTGGACGGCGCCCAGTCGCAGCAGCATGCGGACGCCGGCGTGGCGGGTCGGCAGCGGCGTTGCGAGGCAGCCATCGACCAGCGCATCGATCTGCCCCAGCCGGCGGAGCAGCGTTGCCGCCAGCTTGAAGGCGAAGGCGCGATCGCGCTCGGCGAGCTGGCTGCGCGCGGCGGCATGATCCAGCGTCTCGTCGAGGGGGCGGCGATGATCGAGCACGGCCCCGGCGACGTCGAGGGCTACGGCACGGGCGGCAAGGCCATCGGCCGGCGGCGGGATGATGGCAGCGCGCCCCGTACCGGCATCGGCGGCGCGGCGGGGGCTGGACGGCTGCTTCGGGGGTTGCGCCGCCGTTTCCGGCGAGCTCAACCCCAGGGACCCGTGGTGCCGGCGCGGGCAGCCATTTGCTGCAGGGCGCGCACCCGGTTCTCGGTGGACGGATGGGTGGAGAACATGTTGTCGAACGAGTGCCCGTTCAGCGGGTTGACGATGAACAGGTGCGCCGTTGCCGGGTTGGCCTCGGCCTGCGGATTGTCGATGCGCCGGGCCGAGGACTCCAGCTTCTGCAGTGCCGAGCCCAGCCACATGGGATGGCCGCAGATTTCCGCGCCGCTGTGGTCGGCGGCGTATTCGCGGGTGCGCGAGATGGCGAACTGCACCAGCATCGCGGCCATCGGCGCGAGGATCATGATCAGGATGTTGGTGATGGCGCTCGACTGGTTATCGCGGTTGCCGCCGAAAAACAGGCCGAAGTTGGCGAGCATCGACAGGGCGCCGGCCAGCGTCGCCGTCACCGTCATGATCAGGGTGTCGCGGTTGCGGATGTGGGCGAGCTCGTGCGCCAGCACCCCCGCCAGCTCCTGGTGGCTGAGCACGCGCAGCAGGCCGGTGGTGGCGGCGACCGCCGCATGCTGCGGATCGCGCCCGGTGGCGAACGCATTGGGCTGCGGGTTGTCGATGATGAAGACCCGCGGCATCGGCAGCTTGGCGCGGGTCGCCAGCTGCTCCACCAGCCCGTACAGCTCCGGCGCCGAGCGCACGTCCACCTCCTGCGCGCCATACATGCGCAGGACCATCTTGTCGGAATTCCAATAGGCGAAGACGTTGGTGCCGATGGCGACGACGAGCGCAATCAGCATACCTGTCTGCCCGCCGATGAACCAGCCGACAGCGAGGAACAGCGCGGTGAGACCGGCCAGCAGCATCGATGTTCGCAGCATGCTCATGGGCTTGGCAACCCCGTCCCGGGAAAAGCACTGGCTTCGTGGTTCATGGCCATTGTAGTAGTGAGGCTTTGTTGCTGCCACAAGGGGCCGCAACCAGGAGACCTTTATGTCGGAGCCTCGCGAAACCGCGACCCCTGCCGCCGCGCCTGCGTTACCCGCGGCGTCGCCCAAGACGAAAGAGGATGAGCAGCCGGCACCCGAGGAAGTCGGCGGCCCGAAAGGCCCGGAGCCGACGCGCTTCGGCGATTGGGAGCGCAAGGGCCGCTGCATCGACTTCTGACCCTCCTTCGGGCCGGTCTGTAGTCTGTAGCCCGGATGGAGCGAAGCGAAATTCGGGAAGCATCGGACGCAGCGGTCCCCGCATTGCGCTACGCTGCATGCGGGCTACGGATGGGGTGAACGAGGCGGCGCGGCGGCTGCGCTTCCGCATTCCGCTACGCTGCATGCGGGCCACGGTTCGGGTGCGGCGACAAAAAAAGGGCGGGGTGATGAACCCCGCCCGGACGGTTTGCCGCGGCCGGACGCCGGTCAGGCGCTGGCCCGGTTCTCGATCAGGTCGGCGACGACGGTCGGATCGGCCAGGGTCGAGGTATCGCCGAGCGAACCGGTGTCGTTCTCGGCGATCTTGCGCAGGATGCGGCGCATGATCTTGCCGGAACGGGTCTTCGGCAGGCCGGGGGCCCACTGGATGACGTCGGGCGAGGCGATCGGGCCGATCTCCTTGCGCACCCAGGCCACCAGCTCCTTGCGCAGCGCCTCGGTCGGGTTCTCGCCGGCGTTCAGCGTCACGTAGGCGTAGATGCCCTGGCCCTTGATGTCGTGCGGGAAGCCGACGACCGCCGCCTCCGCCACCTTCGGGTGGGCGACCAGCGCGCTTTCCACTTCGGCGGTGCCCATGCGGTGGCCGGAGACGTTGATGACGTCGTCCACCCGGCCGGTGATCCAGTAATAGCCGTCCTCGTCGCGTCGGCAGCCGTCACCGGTGAAGTACTTGCCGGTGTAGGTGGAGAAGTAGGTCTGCACGAAGCGGTCGTGGTCGCGGTAGACGGTACGCATCATCCCCGGCCACGCGTCGTCGATGCACAGGTTGCCGGTGGTCGCTCCGTCCAGCACCTTGCCGTCGGCATCGACGATGCTCGGCTTCACGCCGAAGAACGGCCGCGTCGCCGAGCCCGGCTTCAGCGCAGTGGCGCCGGGCAGCGGCGTGATCAGGATGCCGCCGGTTTCCGTCTGCCACCAGGTATCGACGATCGGGCAGCGGCCCTCGCCGACGACGGTGTAGTACCACATCCACGCTTCCGGATTGATCGGCTCGCCGACCGATCCGAGGATGCGCAGCGATTGCCGCGACGCCTTCTTCACATGCGCTTCGCCTTCGCGCATCAGCGCGCGGATGGCGGTGGGCGCCGTGTAGAAGATGTTGACCTTGTGCTTGTCGACCACCTGCCAGAAGCGCGAGGCGTCGGGATAGTTGGGCACGCCCTCGAACATCAGCGTGGTGGCGCCGTTGGCGAGCGGGCCATAGACGATGTAGCTGTGCCCGGTGACCCAGCCGATGTCGGCGGTGCACCAGTAGATGTCGCCCTCGTGGTAGTCGAAGACGTACTGGTGGGTCATCGCAGCATAGACGAGGTAGCCGCCGGTGGTGTGCAGCACGCCCTTCGGCTTGCCGGTCGAGCCCGAGGTATAAAGGATGAACAGCGGATCCTCGGCGTTCATCTCAGCCGGCGGGCAGTCGGCGGAGGCGCCCGCCATCAGCTCTTCCCACCATACGTCCCGGCCCGACTGCATGTTGCAGGCGCCGCCGGTATGCTTGACGACGACGACCTTCTGCACCGACGGGCAGGTTTCCAGCGCCTGATCGACGTTGGCCTTCAGCCCGACCTTGCGGCCGCCGCGCAGGCCTTCGTCGGCGGTGACCAGAATGGTCGAGTCGCAGTCCTGAACGCGGTTGGCGATGGAGTCGGGCGAGAAGCCGCCGAAGACGATGGAGTGGATGGCGCCGATGCGGGTGCAGGCCAGCATCGCCACCGCCAGCGCCGGGATCATCGGCAGGTAGAGGGTCACCCGGTCGCCCTTGCTGACGCCGAGGCCCTTGAGCACGTTGGCGAACTTGCAGACCTGCTCGTGCAGCTCGCGATAGGTGATCGCCTGGGAGACCGACGGATCGTCGCCCTCGAACAGGATCGCCGTCTGGTCGCCGCGCTTGGCGAGATGCCGGTCGAGGCAGTTGGCGGAGACGTTGAGGGTTCCGTCGTGGAACCACTTGATGTGGACGTTCGGCGCCTGGAAGCTGACGTCCTTGACCTTGGTGTAGGGCTTGATCCAGTCGAGGCGCTTACCTTGCTCCCCCCAGAAGCCCTCCGGGTCGTCGATGGAGCGCTTGTACCACGCCAGGTACTTGTCGTTGTCGATCCACGCCGTCTTGGCGAGGACCTCAGAAACCGGAAAGACTTGTTCGTCGGTCATGCTCGGACAGACCTCCCAAAACTTCAGATGACGCTTTATTCATCCTATTCATTCGTTTCTTGGGCGCTCGGGCGCGCGAAAGCCCTGCAGAGCAAATTCGCCGGAAGGGCAGGGTTATCGCAGGGCCAAACCACAGCGCGAGCGCCGGGAGATACGCCTAACCGCGATCCGGGTGCGCGTCAATCGATGAAGACATCGCTGGTTGCCCCATCGATGCGGCAGGCGACGGCGGTCAGGCTGGCGCCGAGGCAGGGCCCGCGGATGCAGCGGCCGTCGGCGATGCGGAACAGGGCGCCGTGGGTGGAGCACAGGATGTGGCGGCGGTCGCGGTCGAGGAACTGACCGGGGGAGATGTCCAGCGGCGCGCCCCAGTGGGGACAGACGTTCACGTAGCAGACGATATCGGTGCCGTGGCGGATGAGCATGACCTGCCGCGGCGGATCGAGCAGGCCGGCGTCCGCCGCGAGGCGGCTGACGGCGGCGTCCGGCAGATCAAAGGCGGCAGAGCCGCCGTCGGGGATATCGGCGAGGCTGCACAGGCGGTGGCCGCCGCCACCGTTCATGCCTCCACCCCGCCCAGCGCGCACAAGTGTCGCCAGGAGTCGTCGTCGATCGGCATCACCGACAGCCGCGACTGGCGCACCAGTGCGAGGTGCTGCAACTGCGGGTCGGCCTTCACCGCCGCCAGCGTCAGCGGTTTCGGCACGGCGGTCACGGTGCGCACGTCGACCATGCCGAAGCGGCCGCTGGCATCGCCCGGGTCGGGATAATAGGGGCGGACCACCTCGACGATGCCGACGATCTGCCGTTCCGCCCCGGAATGATAGAAGAAGGCGCGATCGCCCACCTGCATTGCCTTGAGATTGTTGGCCGCCTGGTGGTTGCGCACGCCGTCCCAGCAGGTGGTGCCGGCCTCCACCTGCTGCTGCCAGGACCAGGCGTCCGGCTCCGACTTGACCAGCCAGTGCGCCACCGCTGTTGCCTCCGCTGCCTGTGCGTCGCCCCGACCCCGCAGGGGGTCCGCTGCCGCCTACCGGGGCAGGACCTTGCGCCACGGATGGATGGTGACACTCTCGAACAGGCCGGCCTTGGCGTAGGGATCGCCGGCGGCGAAGGCGTCGGCGGTGTTGCGGTCGGGCAGGTCGAGGACCAGCAGGCTGCCGACCATGCGCGGCGCGTCGCCCTCATCCGACAGCAGGGGGCCGGCGCACAGCAACTGTGCCTTGTGCCCCTCCAGGTAGTCCAGGTGCGCCATGCGGTTGGCGACGCGGACCTGCTCGCTCCCCGGCTTGTCCTTGCAGTAGAAGACGAAATGCATGACCCGTTACCTCCCTCGGACGGCCGCCGTGACCTGGTCCCGCTGCCGCCGGCGGCCGGGCGGCACGGGTTTGCTGTTGCCGGCCTCAGGCGGCGAAAACCTCCTGCTTGCGCGGCCGCGCCAGCAGGCCGGCGATGGCCTCGCTGAGATCGGCGCCCCCGTTGAGGACGGCATCGACAGCGGCGCAGATGGGCATCTCGACGCCGAGGCGGTGGGCCATGGCGACGGCGACGGCGGCGGTGTGGACGCCCTCGGCGACGGTGATGCGCTCGCCGAGGATCTCCGCCAGCGGCCGGCCCTCGCCGAGGGCGACACCGAGCGAGAAGTTGCGCGATTGCATGGCGGTGCAGGTCAGCACCAGATCGCCGAGACCGGTCAGCCCGGACAGCGTCTCGGGGCGGGCGCCGAGCGCGGCGGCGAGGCGGGCCATCTCGGCAAGGCCGCGGGTGATCAGCGCCGCGCGGGCGTTGTCGCCGAGACCGCGGCCGGCGACGGTGCCGCAGGCGATGGCGATGACGTTCTTGATGGCGCCGCCGACCTGGGCGCCGATCACGTCGTCGGTGGAGTAGATGCGCAGCGCCGGCGTCGCCAGTGCCGCCGACAGCCGCTCGCGCAGCCGCGCGTCGCGCGAAGCAAGGGTCAGCGCCGCCGGCAGATTGCGCGCCACCTCGGCGGCGAAGCTGGGACCGGAGAGCACGCACGGCACCGCTGCCGGCACCACCTCGGCGATGACATCGCTCAGCAGCGCGAGGACCCGCTGCTCGATCCCCTTGGCGCAGATGACCGCCGGCACGCCGGCCGGCCACTGCGGTGCGGCGGCGGCGGCGACGGCGCGCAGGTGCTGCGCCGGGCAGGCCAGCAGCACCGCGTCGGCGCCGGCAACGGCGGCGGCGGGTTCGGTGGCGGCGGCGATGGCTTCATCCAGTGTCACGCCGGGCAGATAGCGGTGGTTGCAATGCTCGTGCGCGATGGCGCTGGCGACGTCGGCCTCGTGCGCCTGCAGCGTCACCGTCCGGCCGGCGCGCCGGGCCGCTGCAGCGAGCGCCGTCCCCCATGCGCCGGCACCGAGAATGCCTATCCGCTCGATCATCATCTCCTGTTTATGGCGCGCGGGAGGGGCCAGTACAACAGCGCTCGGAGGGGTTTTCGCCGGTGCTGCGGATCGTCATGCGGCGGCCTCTGGCGGCGGCGATTTTCGCGGGCAAGCCGCTGCTTTTCAGCGCTGTAGCAGACGACAGCCGGATGGGCGCAGATTCTTGACGCCCGGCAGTGCCTGCCGTACGTTGCCTCTCTAAAATGCGACGCGTTGTCGAGGGGAGGCGCTTAGGCTCGAGGGACCTCAGGCGACGCGAAAATCGGTGCAATCGCACGAAACGCCAGCGACGCGGGAACTCCATGACCGAGCAAGTCAAATTCACCGAAGGCTTCGCTATGCCGACCTACGAGCAGTGGGTGGGCGAAGTCGAGAAGGCGCTTAAGGGCGCTCCCTTCGACAAGCGCATGTACACGAAGACGTACGAAGGGGTAACGCTACGGCCGATTTACACGCGTCAGGACTGGCCGCCGACGGGGGATCCCTCCGGCTTCCCGGCCGCCATGCCGTTCACCCGCGGCAGCCGGGCCGCGGGCAATCGCGCCAACGATTGGGACATGCGCCAGTCGTACGACTATCCCGATCCGTCGCGTTGCAACGATATCATTCTCAACGACCTCGCCCGCGGCATCACCTCGATCCATGTCATCTTCGATGCGGCGGCGAGGGCCGGTCTCGATCCCGATCAGGACGGCGCCGACAAACTGCTGGGAGCCGGCGGTGTTGCCATCGCCTCCCTCGACGATCTCGACCGGCTGCTGACCGGTGTGCTGCCGGAACTGGTTACGATCTCGCTCAGCGCCGGCGCGCAGTTCGTCGCCGCCGCCAGCCTGCTCGACGCCCTGTGGCGCCGGCGCGGGGTCGGGGCCGATGCGGCCAAGGGCGCCTTCAACGCCGATCCGCTCGGCGTGCTGGCCGGCAGCGGCTCGCTGCCGGTGGCTCCGGAAGTGGCGCTGGCGCAGATGGCCGACCTTGCCGCCTACACCGCGAAGACGTGGCCGCTGGCGACCGCTGTTTCGGTCGATACCTCCCCCTATCACGATGCCGGCGCCAACGAGAGCCAGGACCTCGCCATCTCGATGGCGACGGCGGTGGCCTACCTGAAGGCGATGACCGCCGCCGGAATGTCCGTCGACGCGGCCTGCCGGCAGATCCTGTTCACCCTTCCCGTGACCTGCGACCAATTCCTCGGCATCGCCAAGTTGCGCGCCGCCCGCAAGATGTGGGCGCGCATTGCCGAAGCGTGCGGTGCCTCGGAGCCGGCGCGGGCGATGCGGCTTGATGCCGTCACCGCTTCGCGGATGTTCAGCAGGCGCGATCCGTGGGTGAACATGCTGCGGACGACGGTGGCCTGCTTCGCGGCTGCCGTGGGCGGCGCCGACTCGGTCACCGTCCATCCGTTCTCCGCCGCCATCGGGCTCGCCAACGAGCTTGGCCGGCGTATCGCCCGCAACACCCAGATCATCCTTGCCGAGGAATCCAACCTCGCCAAGGTCGTCGATCCGGCGGGCGGCTCATGGTACGTGGAAAGCCGCACCGACGAGCTGGCGAAAGTTGCCTGGGCGGAGTTCCAGGCGATCGAGAAGGCGGGTGGCATGCTCGCCGCCATTCAGGATGGCAGCATCGCCCGGAAGATTGCCGAGTCGTGGACGCAGCGTGAGCAGGCCCTGGCCAAGCGCCGCGATCCCATCACCGGCGTCAGCGAATTTCCCAACGTTCTCGAGGATGCGGTCGAGCTGGAGCAGCCCGACCTCCTGGCGGTCTGGCGCGCCGCTGCCGACCGGACGAAGGCGGCCCGCATCGATGCCGGTGATACCACCGAGGTGGTGGGGGCGGTGAAGGCGGCAGTGGCCGGAGGGGTGGCCGCGGCGGCGGCGGCCGCCGCCGCGTCGGGTGCCACTCTCGGCCAGATCGCCGGTGCGCTGGCCGGAGCGGCAACGGTGGTGCCGGCATTGCCAAAGCACCGCGCGGCGGAGCTGTTCGAGCAGTTGCGCGACGCCGCCGATGCCTACAAGGAGAAGACCGGACATCGGCCGACGATTTTCCTTGCCAACCTCGGCCCCGTCGCCCAGCACACCGGGCGGGCGACCTTCGCCAAGAACTTCTTCGAGGTGGCCGGGATCGAGGCGATCGGCACCCCCGGCTTCGCCGATGCCGCCACTTGCGCCGACGCCTTCAAGGAGAGCGGTGCCCGGATTGCGGTTCTGTGCACGTCCGATGCCCTCTACGAGCAGATGGCACAGCCGGTGGCGGAGGCGCTGAAGGCGGCCGGGTGCAGCTACCTCTTCCTCGCCGGCGCCCCCGGGGACAAGAAGGACCTTTATAAGTCGGCGGGCATCGACGACTTCATCTTCATGGGCGGTGACGTTCTGCAGACCAACCGGTCCGTCCTCGCGCACCTGGGAGTGATCTGACCATGGCCGCGTTCCCTGACTTCACCCAAGTTCCGCTGCAAGCCGGCAACCTGCCCCCTGCCGGGAACGGCAACGGCTACGCCGCCTGGGCCGAACGCTTCCAGGCGGAGACCGGCCAGCCGCCCGAGGCGTTCATCTGGGAGACGCCGGAGCGGATTCCGGTCAAGCCGTTCTACTCGGCGCGGGATCTGGAGGGGATCGACCACCTCGATACCATGGCCGGCATTCCGCCCTACCTGCGCGGCCCCTACCCGGCGATGTATGTCACCCAGCCGTGGACCATCCGCCAGTACGCCGGCTTCTCCACCGCCAAGGACTCCAACGCCTTCTACCGCCGCAACCTCGCCGCCGGGCAGAAGGGCCTGTCGGTCGCCTTCGACCTCGCCACCCACCGCGGCTACGATTCGGATAATCCGCGGGTGGCCGGCGACGTTGGCATGGCGGGCGTTGCCATCGACTCGATCATGGACATGCGGGTGCTGTTCGACAGCATTCCGCTCGACCAGATGAGCGTGTCGATGACGATGAACGGCGCGGTGCTGCCGATCCTCGCGCTCTATATCGTCGCCGCCGAAGAGCAGGGGGTGAAGCACGAGCAACTGGCCGGGACCATTCAGAACGACATCCTCAAGGAGTTCATGGTCCGCAACACGTACATCTACCCGCCGTCACCGTCGATCCGGATCATCTCCGACATCTTTGCGTTCACATCGCAAAACATGCCGAAGTTCAACTCGATCTCGATCTCCGGCTACCACATGCAGGAGGC
Organism: Rhodospirillales bacterium; assembly: GCA_039808105.1. Classification (GTDB taxonomy): domain Bacteria; phylum Pseudomonadota; class Alphaproteobacteria; order Rhodospirillales; family Defluviicoccaceae; genus Defluviicoccus. Next base: position 7,255 of record JBDHSN010000002.1, on the reverse strand, counting down.
CGGGGCCACCGCCGACCTGGAGATGGGCTACACGCTGGCCGATGGCGTCGAATACGCCCGCTGCGGGCTGAAGGCCGGCCTCAGCATCGACAAGTTCGCGCCGCGGCTGTCGTTCTTCTGGGCGATCGGCATGAACTTCTACATGGAAGTGGCGAAGATGCGCGCCGCCCGCCTGCTGTGGGCGCGGCTGATCAAGCAGTTCGATCCGAAGAACAACAAGTCGCTGGCGCTGCGCACCCACTCGCAGACCTCCGGCTGGAGCCTGACCGCCCAGGACGTCTTCAACAACGTCGTCCGCACCTGCGTCGAGGCGATGGGCGCCACGCAAGGCCACACCCAGTCGCTGCACACCAACTCCCTCGACGAAGCGCTGGCGCTGCCGACCGACTTCTCGGCGCGCATCGCCCGCAACACCCAGCTGTTCCTGCAGCAGGAGAGCGGCACCACCAAGGTCATCGACCCGTGGGCCGGCTCCTACTACGTCGAGCGGCTGACCCGCGAGCTGGCGGAGAAGGCCTGGGGCCACATCCAGGAGGTCGAGCAGTCGGGCGGCATGACCAAGGCGATCGAGGCCGGCATCCCGAAGCTGCGCATCGAGGAAGCGGCGGCGCGGACGCAGGCGCGCATCGACTCCGGCCGGCAGACGGTGGTCGGCGTCAACAAGTTCCTTTTGACCGAGAAGGAGGACGTCCCCGTCCTCAAGGTCGACAACGCCCAGGTGCGCGCCCAGCAGATCGCCCAGCTCGAGCAGCTGCGCAAGGACCGCGACCCGCAGGTGGTCGAGCAGCGGCTGGAAGCGCTGACCAAGGCGGCCGAGACCGGCGAGGGCAACCTGCTGGGGCTGGCCGTGGAAGCGGCCCGTGCCAAGTGTTCGGTCGGCGAGATCTCGTTCGCGCTGGAGAAGGTCTATGGCCGCCACAAGGCCGAGATCAAGGCGATCTCCGGCGTCTACAGCGGCGAGGTCGGGGAGAAATCCGACGTGGTCAAGACGGTGCACAAGATGGTCGATACGTTCGAGGCGAACGACGGCCGGCGTCCCCGTATCCTCATCGCCAAGATGGGTCAGGACGGTCACGACCGCGGCCAGAAGGTCATCGCGTCGGCCTTCGCCGATCTCGGCTTCGACGTCGATATCGGCCCGCTGTTCCAGACGCCGGGCGAAGTCGCCCGCCAAGCGGTGGAGAACGACGTGCACGTGGTCGGCGCCAGCTCGCTGGCGGCGGGACACCTGACGCTGGTGCCGGAACTGAAGAAGGAACTGGCGGCGCTCGGCCGCGAGGATATCCTGATCGTCGTCGGCGGCGTCATTCCGCCGCAGGATTACGAGGCGCTCTATGCCGCCGGCGCCGAGGCGATCTATCCGCCGGGCACGGTGATCAGCCAGGCGGCGATCACGCTGCTCAACGCCCTCAACAAGAAGCTGGGCTACACCAGCGAAGCGGCCTAACGCCGCGCCACAAGGCACGCGTATCGGACTGGCGGGGAGAGGGGGCACTTCTCCCCGCTTCTTGGTCGCGCTCGCTCCGTTGAGGATTGTGCGCGGGGGGCGGCAGCCGGAGCAAGGGAAGGACGGTCATGACGATGGGCATCGAAGGCTTGGACGCAGTGAGCGAGGAACCGGCGGCGGCGTCGATTCCGCAGCCGCCGAATTCGTCGATCGTCTTCCGGCGTCCCGACGTCGAGGAGCTGGCGGAGGGTGTGCTCTCCGGCGACCGCTCGATGCTGGGCCGGGCGATCACGCTGATCGAAAGCCGCAACCCCAGCCATCAGCGCGCCGCCGCCGAGCTCAGCCTGCGGCTGTTCCCGCACTCCGGCAAGGCGTTCCGCATCGGCATCACCGGCGTTCCCGGCGTCGGCAAGAGCACCTTCATCGAGGCGTTCGGCTGCAACCTGATCGACGCCGGCAAGAAGGTGGCGGTGCTCGCCGTCGATCCGACCAGCCCGCTCACCGGCGGCAGCATCCTCGGCGACAAGACGCGGATGGCCAACCTCAGCGTCCAGGAGAACGCCTTCATCCGGCCGTCGCCGTCGGGCGGCACCCTCGGCGGCGTCACCCGCACCACCCGCCAGACCATGGTCGTCTGCGAGGCGGCCGGCTTCGACGTCATCCTGGTCGAGACCGTCGGCGCCGGCCAGTCGGAGGTGGCGGTCTCCGACATGACCGACTTCTTCCTGGTGCTGATGCTGCCGGGCGCCGGCGACGAGTTGCAGGGGATCAAGAAGGGCGTGCTTGAGATCGCCGACATGATCGTCGTCAACAAGGCCGACGCCGACAACGAGATCAGGGCGAAGCAGGCAGTGATCCACTACCGCAACGCCCTGCACATCATGCAGCAGCGCAGCCCCAACTGGCAGCCGCCGGTGCAGATGTGCAGCGCGCTGAAGAACATCGGCCTTGCCGAGGTCTGGCAGAAGCTGGAGGAGTACCGCGACAAGCTGACGGCTTCGAGCGAGTTCCAGGAGAAGCGCCGGCAGCAGCGCTGGAAGGCGATGTGGAGCATGCTGCAGGACCGGCTGATGACCGACCTGCGCAACCATCCCGCCGTGGTCGCCGCCTTGCCGGCGGTGCAGCACGATCTGCACGACGGCAACCTCACCGTCACGCTGGCCTGCGAGAAGCTGCTGGCCCTGTCCCGCTCCTGAAGCCGGCGGCCCGAGGGCAGATCGAAGCGGCACATCGATCGCAGGCCTGTTGCAGGGCCTGCTCCTCATCCTCCTGCCGCTGCTGCGGTGCGCCCCTCGCTTTCTTCCCGGCTGGCGGGGACCTGCAACGGGGACAGGGCTTCGCCCGCCCCTGGGAGAGGCATTTCGCCTTCCAGCGTCAGAGGCTGCAAGCCGTCGAAGTAGCCCCGCATCCCAAGCCCGCCGGCGTTACCGCATTTGTGTAGGGTGCGGCTGAGCGCAGCGAAGCGCACCACCGGCGTCGCGGAAGACGAGGCAGACGAGGCGGGCGCTGTTGCGGATACTCTTGCGAAGCGGTCGCGGGTATCCCTACCCGGCTTTGAGAGCCTTGCGATCGGGGGGGAAACGGTGCGCTTCGCTTTCGCTCAGCGGCACCCTACCTCGCTACCTCGCCAAGTTCATCGAATGACGCCACGGGGCGCCGGATGTTGGTGCCCCGCACTCGGCGCAACCTCCTTGTCGGCATTGCCGGCATGCGTTCGCGTACGGCCCGTTTGCGACCCTGGATCGCATGCGGTACAGCCATTTGGAGTAAAATAGAGCAAGTACTCAGGATCGCACCTGAGGAGCGTTGGCTGCGGCGGGTTCTCCCGCGACAGGAGCACGAGGCGCGGGCCCCGGTTCACCGCAGGTCGAGTGGAAGGGGGATGTCATGCTTTCATCGAAACCGATCGGAGCGGCGTTCGCCGCTGCCATTTTCATGTCAGCGTTGGCGGTCACTGCCGTCCGGGCCGATCCGCCGAAGAAGCTGTGGGAGCGCCACCCCGGCTCGGTAGAAGAGGATATGATCGAGGCGGTGGCGAGCGATCTCGCCGGTAACGTTGTCGTCGGCGGCGTGACCGGCGGGTCGATCGGCAAGCGCAACGCCGGCGGCGGAGACGCTCTCATCATCAAGTATTCCCCGACGGGGACGGTGCTGTGGCGGCGTCAACCTGGCTCACCCGCTGGCGAGATCGTCAATGCCATCGCGATCGATGGCGAAGGAAACATCGCGGCCGCCGGTACCACGCTGGGATCGCTGTTCGGGAGCCATGCCGGCCGCCAGGATGGTTTCGTCATCAGCTACACCGCCGATGGCACCGTCCGCTGGACGCAACAGTTCGGTGCCGCCTCGCACGACTCTGCACTGAGCGCCGCTGCTGATGCCGCCGGCAACGTCCTGGTTGCCGGCACCCTGCAATGGTCGGCCGTGCTGGTGAAATATGATCAGAGCGGCATTGAGCTGTGGCGACGGTTGATGGGAAACGGCTCTGCCGCAGCAACTGCGGTCGCGGTGGCGCCATCCGGCAGCATCATCGTCGCCGGCGAGACGATGGGCTCGTTCGGGGGGCCGAACCAGGGACTGTCCGATGCGTTTGTCGCCGCCTACTCTCCGGAAGGCGAGCGGCAGTGGGTGCGGCAGTTCGGGACAGCCGGCGGTAACGCTGTCAACGGCATCGCCGTTGCCGCCGATGGAACGATCTATGCGGTTGGCACCGACCAGAATGTCGCCGGCTTCCTCGCCGCCTTCTCGCCGGCCGGCCTGATGCAGTGGAAAGTCGCGATCGGCCGACTGTATCGGGATGAAGGCGGGCAGATAGGGATCGATGCTGCCGGCAACGTCGTCGTCACCGGCATCAAGGCCCTGTTGCCGTTCGTCGGCTCCTACACGGCCACCGGCACGCCGCGATGGGCGCGAACGTTGCCGACGAACTACAACTATTCGCCGGCTTTGGCATTGGATCCCGGCGGGAACGTGCTTGTCGCCGGTACGTATGATGTCCCGGAAGCGCGCGGCCTCCTCGACGGCTATCTCGTCAAGTTCGCCGAATGACGCGGCGGGGCGCCGCATGCCGGCGCCCCGCGCTCGACGCAACCTCTTTGTCTGCATTGCCGGCATGCGTTCGCGTACGGCCCGTTTGCGACCCTGGATTCGCATGCGGTGCAGCCATTCAGAGTAGAATAGAGGAAGTGGTCGGGATCGCCCCTGAGGAGTGGTGGCTGCGGTGGGCTTGTCCGCGACAGGGGGCGTCAGACGCGAGGCCGGTCCACCGCAGGTCTCGTGAGAGGGGGATGCCATGTTTTCATCGAAACCAATCGCCGCGGCGTTCTCTGTTGCGATCCTCTTCTGTTCCGTTGCGACGGATGGTGCGCGCGCCGATCCGCCCGGCCCCCTCTGGGAGCGCCATCCCGGCTCGGTGGGCGCGGATACCGTGCGCGGCGTGGCAACCGACCTGGTCGGTAATGTCATCGTCGTCGGCGGAACCACCGGCTCGATCGGCAAGCGCAATGCGGGCAAGCAAGATACCTTCATCATCCGGTACTCGCCGGGCGGAGGAGTGCTCTGGCGGCGGCAGGTGGGCTCGACCAACATCGACCTTCCGACCGGCGTGGCGGTCGATGGCAGCGGCAACATCACCGTCGTCGGCTATACCACTGGCTGGCTTTTCGGACGCGCCGCCGGAGGCACCGACGGCTTTGTCGTCAGCTATACCCCCGATGGCACCATCCGTTGGAAGAAGCGTTTCGCCACAGCGTCGGACGACTTCGCCAATAGCGTCGCCGCCGAAACCGCCGGCAGCGTCGTCGTCGCCGCTTCGGAAGGGAGCAGCCGGCTTCTTGTCAAGTATAGCTCAGACGGAATCGAAGTATGGCGACGGGTGCTGCCGGTATATTTTCTGTCGCCCAATGCTGTTGCTATCACTCCATCTGGACAGATTATTGTCGGTGGCTATACCCACGCCTCCCTCAATGGGCAGAACCAAGGCGGTGCCGATGCGGTTATCGCCATGTACTCATCCGCCGGAGATGCGCAATGGCTACGGCAGTTCGGAACGGCCGCGGATGATTACGTGAGCAGGATCGCCGTCGCTGCCGATGGTGCGATTTATGTGTCCGGAACGAAGATGGACGACCTCCAGGAGGTGGTCCTGACTGCCTTTTCGCCCGCCGGGGAGCCACGCTGGAAGCGGATGCTGGGTGGCGACTATTCCGACTATGGCTGGGGCGTCGCCGTCAACATGGCGGGTGACGTCGTGCTCACCGGAGACAAGTTCGGCCAGCCGTTTGCCGCTTCCTACACCTCGGGCGGCACGCCGCAATGGACCATGATGCTCCCGACCCCCTCAGGGTATTCGGTGCATGCGGCCTTCGATTCCGCCGGCGACCTGCTTCTGGCGGGTAGCCTTTTCGTTTCGGATAGCCGCGGCTTTATCGACGGCTACCTCGCCAAGTTCGCCGACTGACGGGGAAGGGGCACGGGGTAACACTCGGCCGATCTGTCCTCAGCTCCCGGCGCCTGCGGCGCCGGGCCCCTCCCTCTTCCGATAAGGAAGAGAGAAGCACCCTCTCCCCGCGCGGGAGAGGGGGGTGAGCGCAGCGAGCGGGTGAGGGTTCGAAGACAGAGCGGCCCGCCGCTTTGGTCGAGCCATGCCTATTGCCGCCATCCAAGGCCACGCCTGACGCCCCGCCATCGGCCGTTCTGGTTGCTTCAGAAGGGTGATATACAACGCAGGGCATCCCGCTTGCAGGGCAGGCCGGGAGTCAAACGCGCGGGGCCACCATGGATGCAGTCATCGGCTTTCTGAACACGATCTTCTGGGGTTACGTGCTGATCTACGGCCTGCTGGCGGTCGGCGTGTTCTTCACCCTGCGGCTCGGCTTTCTGCAGTTCGTCCACTTCGGTGAGTTCTTCCGGGTGATCCGCGGCTCGCGCGGCACCGACCGGGCCGGCATCTCGCCCTTCCAGGCGCTGACCATCAGTCTCGCCTCACGGGTCGGCACCGGCAACCTCGCCGGCGTCGCCGTTGCCCTCTACCTGGGCGGCCCCGGCGCCATCTTCTGGATGTGGATGGTCGCCCTCGTCGGCATGGCCACCGCCTATGCCGAGAGCACCCTCGCCCAGCTCTACAAGGTGACCGACGATACCGGCCAGTATCGCGGCGGCCCCGCCTTCTACATCGCCAAGGGGCTGAAGGCGCCGTGGGCGGGGATGATCTTCTCGGTGTGCCTGGTGCTGTCGTTCGGTCTCGTCTTCAACGCCGTGCAGGCGAACTCCATCGCCGAAGCGATGGAAGGGGCGTTCAGCGTCCCCAAGCTGATCACCGGCCTGGTGCTGGCGCTTTTTGCCGGGATCATCATCTTCGGCGGCCTGCGCAAGATCGCCGCGGTTGCCGAACTCGTCGTCCCGTTCATGGCGGTCGGCTACCTGCTGCTCGCCCTCTACGTTGTCGTCACCCACCTCACCCTGGTGCCCGGCGTCATCGTCCACATCATCGCCAACGCCTTCGGGCTGCAGGAAGCTGCGGGCGGCGTGGCCGGCGGGGTCGCCGCGGCGATGATGAACGGCGTCAAGCGCGGCCTGTTCTCCAACGAAGCGGGCATGGGCTCGGCCCCCAACATCGCCGCCTGCGCCACCCCTGATCCGCATCATCCGTCCTCGCAGGGCTTCGTGCAGGCCCTCGGCGTGTTCATCGATACGCTGGTGATCTGCACCTGCACCGCCGTCATGATCCTTCTGTCCGGCGCGCTGGAGCCGGGCTCCGGCGTCACCGGCATGCAGCTCACCCAGGCGGCGCTGTCCGAGCACTTCGGC
>JBDHSN010000001.1:0-59461 GCA_039808105.1 Rhodospirillales bacterium | reverse complement strand
CCCTGCCGGCGATCGGACCGGCCTGCCAGGGTTGCCGCCCCTTCCGATGCGTCCCCTCCCTGTGCGTTGCCGCGGCTTTACTCGATATCGCATGCGCTTCACTGCCGGGATTCTCTCCCATAGCGTGTCCATATCGATTCCATATCGTACAATGCGTGAACTAATCCGAATGATTGCGTCGGAATGGTTGATTTCATTGACTCACGTAACCCGCTCGGGCTACTAACATGAACAACATTGGCATATGGAAGTATCATCTTGGTATAAATCCATATTAAAACCCAGTCATATACAAAATTGCGGCAACTCATTGTCGCGGGTACAGCTCAGTCTGTGCCTGAACCCGAAGTAGTCTAGCTGCTCTATAAATTTCGATAAGTCATTGGGACCAGGGAGGGATGGCAAAAATGCACAGGAGATGTGGGCAGGCACCGCTGCCGATGCCCCCAGGGGCCGCGTATGACCGCCGCCATGTTTGGCGGATTGCCTCGGCAGTCCTGGTGTTCGCACTCGCGATGGTTGTCGGCGGCCAGGGGCTGCATGCCGCCGATCTGCCCGGTTCGTTCAGGGGCAGTGCGTTCGCCACCTTCGCCAACGCGGCCGCCGGCCCCGTGGCCGCTCAGCTCGGCAGGTCTGCGTATCAGCCGTGCCCGTGCCGCGGCACCAATGGCCAGGTTCTCTCAAACACGGTGAACACCATCCAGGCCGGCGACAGCGGCAGGGTGCTGAAGGCCACGGCGACGATCAGCACGGTGTTCACCAACAAGACGGCGGCGACGGCGACAATCCAGAACACGTCGACGGTCAGTGGGCTCAACCTGCTCAACGGGCTGATCACGGCAACCTCGATCAAGGCAGCTGCCAATGTCGCCGCCACCGCTGCGGCGATCACGGCCAATACCGACACATCCGTCTTCACCAACCTCAGGATCGCCGGCAATCCGATCAGCGCGACCGTCGCCGCCAACACCCAGATACCGCTGCCGGGTTTGGGCAAGGTGACGCTGAAGAAGGTGCAGCGCGGCGGCGACTTTTCCGGTCTCGGGCGGATCACGGTGCAGATGCTGACCGTCGATATCAGCCAGGCGAACGGCTTCGGTCTGCCGGTGGGAGCGCAGATCGTCGTCGCTTCCGCGACAGCGACATTTACCCGCAGCCAGCCGGCGGCGGTGGTCAGCGGCCAGGCCTATGCCACCTTCGCCAACGCCACGGCCGGCACCAGCCTGCAAAACCGCACCGGCAAGGCGGCGCTGGTGACCATGGGCTGCGAGGGTACCGGCGGTAAGACGCTCAGCAACACGATCAGCACATTTTCTGCCGGCAGTCTGTTTACCCTCGGCAACAGTGTCAGCACTGCCTTCGGCGGCCCGCAGAACGGCGGGACCGTCGCGGTGACCACATCGACGATCGAGAATGCCAGTCTGCTCAATGGATTGATCACGGCGGCCTCGATCCGGGCGGTGGCGCGGGAGATGTTCAAGAACGGCGTGCGGAGCCGGTCGACGGACGGCTCGGGCTTCGCCGGCCTGCGCATCGGCGGGGTGAGCGTGCCGATCATCGCACCGCCGAACACCCAGGTGCCGCTGCCGGGTCTCGGCCGGGTGATCGTCAACGAGCAGATCGTCCCGAGCGCCGGCGGCAAGACCCAGGTGAACGGGCTGCATATCTTCGTCACCACCGCCAATCTGCTGGGATTGCCGGTCGGCAGCGAGATCATCATCGGTCACGCCGAAGCTTCCGCGGCGCGGTTCTGAGCGCGACCGCTCGCGGCGCATGGTGAGCATTGGTCGGCCGGCCGGGGGTCAAATCCCGGCCGGCCGTTTACTCCCGTTTCGGTCTGACGCCTGAACCGGCTACACCAGCAGTGCGATCCAGGCGATGGCGACGACCATGCAGGCCAGGGTCACGGGAATGCCGGCGCGGCAGAACTCCCCAAACGAGATGACGACGCCATGCTTGGCCGCCGCCTCGACGACGATGATGCCGGCGAGGCTGCCGAAGACCACGAGATTGCTGGAAAAACCGGTACCGAGGGCGAGCGCGGCACCCATCGCGTCGATCCCGCCGCTGGCATGGAGCGAGGGGACCAGCAGCATCACCGCCGGGTTGTTGCCGACGATGTTGCTGAGCACCGAGGCGACGAGGAACAGCCACAGCGGCTGCTGCAGGTCGAAGCCGGCGGTGCGCAGCTCGGCGAGCAGGTGCTGCGGCAGGCCGGTCGCGGCAAGCGCGGCGTTGACCACGAACAGCCCCATCAGCAGCACGATGAGATTGCCATCGACGTTCTTCATCATGTCGGTCGAGGCGATGCGACGATTGATCAGCAGCAGGGCGGCGGCGGACAGGGCGATCAGCTCGCGCGGCCACGCGCTGGCGATGAAGGCAAGGACGACGACGAGGGTGACGACGGCGGCCTTGGCCGTTTCCCAGTGGTTGACGGTGATGGTGGTGGCGACCGTGGGGGCGGCGGGAGATCGCTGCCAGCGGCCGCGGTAGAGCAGGGTGATGACCGCCCAGACGATCGGCAGCGAGAGCAGGGCTGGCAGACCGGCCACCTTCAGAAAACCGGTGAAGGACAGGCCGAGGCCCTGCGCTGCGATCATGTTCTGCGGGCTGCCAATGATGGTTCCGGCAGAGCCGGTGTTGGCGGCGAAGCAGAAGCCGAGGAGAAAGGGGATCGGGTTCAGGCCGCGCGACAGGGTGATTGTCACCAGCAGCGGCGTCATCGCCACGACCACGACGTCGTTGGTCAGCAGCGCCGAGAGACCGCCGCCGACGGCAACGAGGATGCCGAGCAGCAGCGGTGGCTTCACGTCGAGGGTAGCGATGCGCGCCGCCGTCCAGGCGTAGAAGCCGGAGACGACGAAGGCGGCGGAAACCACCATCAGCCCGAACAGCAGGCCCAGGGTCGCGTAGTCGATCGCCATCCAGGCCGCCTGGGGCGAGATCCGGCCGGCGCCGAGCATGGCCAGCGCGCCGACGAGAGCGGCGCCGGTGCGATCCACCTGGAAGCCCGGCAGGTGGCCAAGGCCCATCGCCAGATAAACGACGAGGAAGATCAGCAGCGTCAGGTCCATGCGCGCGCTCGCCGGCCGCCCGCCGGCGACAGGGCCGGGCGCCTTTTTGGAGGAACCGAGGATTTTACCGAAAACAATGTAAGAAAAATCAATGCGCTATAGCAACTTCCCGCATCGTACGCGGACTTGTGGCGCGCATCCCTGGTTGACTTTACCGGCCGCAGGACGTGGGTGGCCGGGGCAAGCCCGGCCATCACGGTACGTCGAAGGGCATTGATTCGAAGCGATTTATTTCGAGTCAGACGCTGAGCGAGATTACAGCTTCTGCGCCGACAGCAGCCGGAACAGGGTTGCGGCGAACTGCTCGACCTTGCCGGTGCGCTGGGCGTCGCTCAGTCCCGGCATTCCGGCGACGACCGGACAATAGGCGCCGAGCAGGTAGTTGACGATCTCGCTGTCGCTGACCCCCGGGTAGCGCTTCTGCAGATCGGCGACCGCGACGCCAAGGTGATTCTCGGCATCGCTGCCGGTGAGCATCGTGCCGAGAGCCTGCTGCTCCTGCGGCGTCTGGCTGATCACGCCCGGTCCGCTGAGCTCGGGGCGCGGGCATTCGAATGCCGCCCTTGCCGGCCCGGTCAGCAGCAGCGCAAGGACAAAGACGGCGATCGTACGGCGGCCGTTCATGGGCTTTCTCCTGGCAATCACGGCTTGCCCGCACCGCGCGCTGGCGGTGCGGGTGGCGCGACCGTTAAACCCCCGGCACCGGCCTCTCGCGCGAGAATCGGGACGGAGCGGCCGCGCCGGCGCTTCGGGATGGCCTGCGGCTATTTCCCCGGCTCGACCGCCAGAACGACGGCTTCCGAGACGACCGCGGTGATCGTGTCGCCGACTTTGACGGACGACAGCATGCCCTGGTAGTCGGGGTTCTTGATGGTGAAGGTGCGAACCTCACCGCCGTCCGGATTGACGACCGAGACGGTGTGGGCCGGCGGGTTGACGCCGACGACGAGGCCGGTGGCGACGGTCATCCCGGCAACGCCGCCCGCCGGCAACTGGCCGGGCGCGGCCTGTGCGGCAGCCAGAGCCAGCATGTCGTCAGGAGACTTGGTGCCGGCCGGCGCCACGACGTACGCCTCGGATTCGGTGTAGCGCGCCACGACGATGTCACCCGGCTTCACCTGCGCCAGGTTTTGCACGTCGGGCCCGACCTTGACGGTCTTGGTCTCGCCGCTCGAGCCGACGAGGGTGACGGTCCGGTTCTTCTGGTCGACGGCCTTCACCGTCGCCTTGATGGTGATGGTATCGCTGTCGCCGGTGCCGAACATGCCGGCCGCCTGAGCCCAGGCCGGCGCCGTCGGAGCGGAGAGCGCGAGCGCCGAGATCAGCATCAGACCGAGCGCGAGGCCGTATTTCCGCCCGCACTGGCTGTGCCGGCCGTTACCAGGTGTGCTCATGCTTCTTCCTCCCTGCCTGCTGCAGAATGACCATGGATCTTGAGACGCTGGGCGACGCCATGCGCCGCTGATTGGCTGACGAGCCTAGCCCCGGCTGTGCTTCGCATCTTTTCATTTCGCGCCAACCGGGCGGCGAATAGTATCGCGCAAGCTGCGGCAGTGATCCAGGCACAACCCTTTGATAACGACCGGCGATGCCACAATGCCGCCGAAATCGCCCGCCGCACGCGGCTTCGGCGGCGGCAATGATCGGATGGCACCGATCGGAGCGACTTGGAGCAGGAACCATGAAAAGACTTCTCGGAACCGCACTCATCGCCGCCGTGACGCTTGCGGTGGTGCCGCCGTCGTTCGCCCAGCAGGCTGCACCGGCGGCCCCGGCGGCAGCAACGACCGCGCCGCAGACCGGCAGCACCGGCAAGGACGCGAAGGCGACGACGAAGAAGGACCTGACGCCGCAGCAGAAAAGGATGAAGGACTGCAGCCGCGAGGCGAAATTCAAGGGATTGAAGGGCGACCCGAGGAAGCGGTTCATGAGCACCTGCCTCAAGGGCGACTGAGCCGACATCGGTCCGGCCGCATCGTCGCGGGCTGCCGATTCGCGCCCGCGACGGCCATCTGGCCAGCCCTGCCGCCGGCAACACCCTGAACAGCGGCCGATAGCGCGGGTTCGGTTGCATCGTGCGGCGGCCGATGCAAGTATCAGGCGTCTTGAGAGGATGAGGAAGATGGTCAGTCGCCAGGCGCGGTTTTCCCTCCTTGCCGCTCCCGCCTTGCTGATGCTTGCCGCGTGCGCCGGTGCCGACGCGCCGGGTGACCCGTCCGCCGCCGGGGGCGGGGCTACCACGAGTTATGTCGATGGCGCCGCACCGCAATGGCCGGGTTCACCGTACCTGTCGTACGAAGATCGCGATGCCCTCGGCCGGGTAAGCTATGCCGAGGCCGGCAATCAGGGCGAAGAAGGCATCGCTGCCGTCATCTTCACCATTCTCAACCGCGTCAACTCCGGCCATTTCGATAGCACGGTGCAGGGCGTCATCGATGCCCCGAACCAGTTCGAACCGGCCACCCGCGCCGGCGGCTGGCGCTATCTGCCACCGCTCGATCCGTGGCAGACCGTCCAGTTCGATACCATCCTCAATCTCATTCTCGCCGGACGGCTGCCGGATCTGACCAACGGCGCTCTCTTCTTCCAGAATGCCGAGATCGTGGCGGCGCGGGCGGCGCGCGGCCGCGTCTCCTCCTATCTGGTCGATTTCGGCGGTACGCCGCCGGTCGCCGAGATCGGCGATCATCGCTTCTACGACTGGCGGGCCGGCATCAATCTCGGCGCGCGTCGCCAGCGCAGCGTCGAGCCGGAGACCTACGCCGTCTACAGCGAGCCCGATAGCGCGGCGGCGGCCGACGTTGCGGCAGCGCCGGAGGCGGTCGAGGCCACCGACACCGCCGCACCGCCGCAGCCGCTGGCGGAAACGGTGGCCGAGGCGCCGGTGGTCCCGACGGACGACGTCGCCTTCGCCCTGCCGCCCGAGGGGGAATGCGCTTTCGGCGCTGCCTGCTAAACCGTCATGGCCGGGCTTGCCCCGGCCAGCCACGTCTTGCGGCAGGCAAAGTCCCCACCTGATGCGCGGAACAAGTCCGCGCATGACGCGGGAAGTGCCCTAGCGCATTGATTTTGCTTACGTCATTTTCGGTCAAGCTCTAGGTCTCCAACGGCCGCCGTGAGGTCAGGCGGCGGCCGCTCCTTCCGTGCCCTTGAACCAGGTGACGTAGAGGGTCGGCAGGAAGATCAGTGTCAGCACCGACGCCACCAGCATGCCGCCCATGACGGCGAAGGCCATCGGCCCCCAGAACACCGTGAACGCGATCGGGATGAGGCCGAGCACCGTCGAGATGGCGGTCAGCATGATCGGCCGGAATCGCGAGGTGCTGGCGGCGATCACCGCGGTCCACACGTCGCGGCCTTCGGCGCGCTCGATCTCGATCTGCTCGATCAGGATCACCGCGTTGCGGGCGATCATCCCGACCAGCGAGAGGATGCCGAGGATGGCGACGAAGCCGAGCGGGCGTCCCGAGAGCAGCAGCCCGAAAACGACGCCGATCAGGCCCAACGGCACGACGCTGAGCACGATCAGCATGCGCTGGAAGCTCTTCAGCTGGATCATCAGCAGGCTGAGCATCAGCAGCAGCATCAGCGGCACGACCGCCGCCACCGACGCCTGCGAGTTGGCGCTCTCCTCGGCGATGCCGCCGAGGTCGACGGCGTAGGCGGGCGGCAGCTCGGCGTTCAGTCTCGCAATTTCCGGCGCCAGTGCATCGACCACCGTCTCCGGCAGGATGCCCGGCGCCACGTCGGCCTGCACGGTCAGCGTCGGCACCCGGTCGCGGCGCCAGACCAACGGGTACTCCTGGCCGTACTCGAAGGTGGCGAACTGGCTGAGCGGGATGGTGCTGCCATTGGGCAGCGGCACCGGCAGGTTGCGCAGGGTGGCGATGGACATCTGCTGGCCGCCGGCGGCGCGCGCGACGACGTCAATGAGATAGATGGAATCGCGGACCTGGGTGACGACGGTGCCGGTGATGTGGGCGTTGAGCACCCGCGCCAGCATCTCCGAGCTGACGCCGAGCTGGCGGGCTTCATCCTGATCGACGCTGATCCGCAGCTCGCGCGCCGGCTCCATCCAGTCGAAGTTGGTCAGCCGCGTGTTGGGATCGGCGGCGATGATCTGCGAAAGACGCAGCGCGATATCACGCACCATGCTGATATCGGGGCCATTCACCCGGTACTGCACCGGCCAGCCGACCGGCGGCCCCAGTTCCAGCGGCGAGATGCGCGAGACGACCTCGGGGAACTGCTCCTCCAGCTTCTTTTCCAGCTTGGCGTGCAGGCGCTCGCGGGCGTCGATGTCCTTGGCGACGATGACCACCTGCGAGAAGAACGGGTTGGCGAGCTGGACATCGAGCGGCAGGTAGAAGCGGATGGCGCCGCGGCCGATATAGGTGCTCCAGCGGGCGATGTCGGGGTCATCGCGCAGCGCCGCCTCGAAGCGCTCGACCATCGCTTCCGAGGCGAAGATCGAGGCGTTCTGCGGCAGCCGCAGGTCGACGAGGAGCTCCACCCGGTCGGACGGCGGGAAGAACTGGCGCGGCACCAGCGGCAGGCAGAGGATCGAGGCGACGAAGACGCCGACCGTCACCAGGATGGTAAGCCAGCGCACCCGCATGGCGCCGACGAGCAGTCCCCGGTAGATGCGCAAGGTGGGACCGCCGTCGGAGGCGTCCTCTTTCTGCGCCGGCTTCTTCAGCATCGCCGCTCCGACCAGCGGCGTGAACAGCACCGCGACGAACCACGAGACGACGAGCGCGATGCTGACCACGGCGAAGATGGAGAAGGTGTATTCGCCGGCGGCGCTGCGGGCGAAGCCGATGGGCACGAAACCGGCCATGGTGATGAAGGTGCCGGTCAGCATCGGAAAGGCGAGGGTGCGGTAGGCGAAGCCGGCGGCGCTGATCATGTCGTCGCCCTCGGCGAGGCGGCGGATCATCGCATCGACGGTGGTCATCGCGTCATCGACCAGCAGCCCCAGCGCGATGATCAGCGCGCCAAGGGAGATGCGCTGCAGGTCGATGTGCATCATCTCCATCACCGGGAACACCAGCGCCAGCGTCAGCGGGATGGCGGTGGCGACGACGGTGCCGGGGCGCAGGCCGAGGCTGACGAAGCTGACGACGAGGATGATGACGATCGCCTGCCACAGCGACTCGGTGAAATCGCCGATCGCCTCGTCGACGGTGACCGCCTGGTCGGCGACCAGCTTTGCCTCGACGCCGATCGGCAGGTCGGCGCTCAGCTCGGTCATCACCGTCTTGACGTTGCGGCCGAGAGCCAGGATGTCGCCGCCGTCGCGCATGGCGATGGCAAGGCCGATCGCCGGCTGGCCGTTGATGCGGAACATCGGCTGCGGCGGATCGGCGTAGCCGCGGCGCACCTCGGCGATGTCGCCGAGACGGAGCATGCGGCCGCCGGCGACGAAGTTGACGTTGCGGATATCGTCTTCCGACCGGAACGCGCCGGAGACGCGGACGGACAGCGCGTCCTCGTCGGTCTGCAGCACGCCCGCCGGGCGAACGATGTTCTGTGCCTGCAGGGCCTGCAGCAGCTCGCCGCGGTCGAGGCCGAGGCCGGCGATCGTCTCCATCGAGAATTCGACGAAGATGCGTTCGTCCTGGGCGCCGAGGATCTCGATCTTGGAAACGTCGGGCACCTGCAGCAGCCGCGAGCGGATATCCTCGACCTTGTCGCGCAGCTCGCGGTGACTGAAGCCATCGGCAGTGAAGGCGTAGATGATGCCGAAGGTATCGCCGAAATCGTCGTTGAAGCCGGGGCCGACGATGCCGTTCGGCAGGGTGTGGCGAATGTCCCCGATCTTCTTGCGCACCTCGTACCACAGGTCGGGCACGATCGCCGGCGGCGTATCGCCGCGCAGGTTGACGAAGATGGTGGTGACGCCGGCCTTGGTGTAGCTGCGCAGGAAGTCCAGGTGCGGCACCTCCTGCAGCTTGCGCTCCAGCCGCTCGGTGACCTGTAGCAGGGTATCGTCGAGCGTCGCCCCTGGCCATTGCGCCTGCACCACCATCGCCCGGAAGGTGAACGGGGGATCCTCGCCGCGGCCGAGGCGGGAGTAGGAGATGAGGCCGGCGACGACCGAGACGATCATGAAGAAGAGAATGAGCGAGCGGTGGCGCAGCGCCCATTCCGAAAGGTTGAAACCGCTCACGAGGTCGCCCCGAGCAGCCGCACCTTCTGGCCGGGTCGCAACGTCTGCACACCGGCGACCACCACCACGTCGCCCGGCTGCAGGCCGGAGCCGACGATGACGCGGGCGAGGTCGTAGCGCTCGACGGCGATGGGGCGGAGCGAGACGGTGGTGGTGACGGGATCAACGACCCACACCGCCGGCTGCCGGTCGGCGCGGGTCAGCGCCGACGCCGGGACCTGGGTGCCCGCCGCCTCGGCCAGCTGCACCGTGCCGATTACCGTCGAGCCCAGTCGCATCGCCGTCGGCACGTCGCTGAGGCCCACCCGGACGCGGAAGGTGCGGGTCACCGGATTGGCCTGCGGGGAGACCTCGCGAACCTTTCCGGTCGTCTGCACCGCCGGATCCGACGCCAGCGCGACCGTCACCAGCGCATCGGGCGGGGCGATGCGGATCACCCGCTCGGGAACCTCGAACACCGCGTCCCGCCCGCCCTGATGCGCCACCTGTACGACCATCTGACCGGCCTGCACCACCTCCCCGGGCTCGGCGCCGATGGCGGTGACGGCGCCAGCCTGATCGCTGATCATCTGGGTGAAGCCGAGGTCGTCCCGAGCCTTGTTGAGCTGTGCCTGCGCCGCATCCACCTGCGCTTGCGCCGCCAGCCGCTCCTGCAGGGCTTGATCGTAGCGCACGAAGGTGGTGAAGCCCCGATCCAGCAGCGAACGCTGGCGCTCGTAGTCGTTTTGCGCCCGGGTCAGCAGGCCGCGCGCCGAAACCAGATTGGCCTGCGCCGAGATCAGCGCATTGCGCGCCGGCTCTTCCTCGAGGCGGGCGACGACCTGGCCAGCCCGAACCCGGTCACCGACATTGACCGATCGCGCGATCACCCGACCGCCGGTGCGGAAGGACAGATTCACCTCCTCTTCGGCGTGGATATGGCCGGTGAGGGAAATGGTCTCGCCCTTCGCCTGCTCGCCGACGGTGACCACCCGCACCGGCCGGATCGGCTCGGCGGCGGGTTCCTCGGCCGGCCGGCAGGACAGCACCACCGCCGAGCACCCGGCGACGACCAAGGCCGTCAGTTTCCGCCTCAACGCGCTTCCAGCCCGTCTTGCCTGTGCGGACACGCAACCCCTTCCCATTTCATAAAGTTTGGCCGCTGGTGAGCGGCCGCGCCGAGGGACGATGGCGGGATCAAGGGCGTACCCCGCCGTTGCAGTCAAGCGAAAGTCGTCGAAGGCGGAGCAGAGAGTGTATTCGCTGCACGCAGGACGGGAAAAGCAGGGCGATCCATCGCCCAAGGCTCGCGTCAGCCGGCGGCGCTGGGCGGGCCGGACAGCAAACCCGCTATCCAGCGCAGCGCCGCGACGTTCTCGCAGATGGTCACCAGCGCGATCAGGATGGGAACGCCGATGAACGCACCGGGAATTCCCCACAGGAAAGTCCCGAAGAACACCGCGAACAGCACCATGAACGGCGAGGCGGCCAGCGCCTTGCCGGCGATCAGCGGCTCGATGTAGCTGCCGGTGAGGAACTGCAGCGCGTAGAGCCCGGCGAAGACGACCACCGGCATCTGCCACGACTCGAACTGGGCAATGGCGAACAGCGCCGGCAGCGCCGTCGCCACCAGCGGGCCGATGAACGGAATATAGTTCAGCACGAAGGCGATGACGCCCCACTCGCGCGCGAGTTGCAGCCCGGCAAGCGAGGCGAAACCCCACACGCCGAGGCCGGTAATGGCACTCATCAGCGTGCGCACCAGCATGTACTTCTGGAACTTGCGGGCAATCGAGGTGCAGGTGTGGAGCACCGTCTGCCCGCAGACCGGTTGCTGCAAGCTCCGCAGCCGGCGTGCCACTACCGGCACCTCCAGCAGCCCGAGGATCATGAACACCAGCGTGATGCCGGTGAAGCTGATGATCTCGCGAAGGTGGCCGGCGACGTCCCCCAGCGCCCGCAGCAGCCACATCATGTCGAACGTCTCGGCCAGCAGTCCGGCGGAATAGAGACCCTGCTGCTCCAGCAGCACCGCCCACCGGCGGTAGAGGGTCTGCAGGCGGCCGCTGTTGTCGATCGCCCATTCCCCAACCGTGCCGAAGCCCCATACCGCCAGCCAGCCGAGCGCCGAGATGACGGTAACGGCGACGATGAGGGTGATCACCAGCGCCAGCCCCGCCGGCATCTTCGCCTTCAGCGCCCGCTGCAACGGCCAGACGATGGCGATGGCGAAGAGGGCGAAGGCGACCGGCGCAAGGATCGACTGCGCCGCATAGAGCGCCGCCAGAACCAGCAGCGCCGTGCACAGTCCGAGCATCGGCGGTATCACGCGACCTGTCGCCATGGCGGGCCAGCCCCCGGAAGGATCGGGGGCGGAGTTTGCAGCCTCGCCGCCGCCTGTCAACCGCCGTGAGCAGCGTCGCCGGCGCCGCTTACGGCTCCAGCGGCTCGAACCATTTGCGGTTGCGCAGCGAGTTCTTGCGGCGCTGGCGCAGGCGTCGGCGGCCGGCTTCCCAGGGCGAGAAGTAGGCGAACGGCTTGGTGGCATCCCGGCCGCGCGTCGGCTCGTCGCCGCTCTCCGCCGCCTGCCAGCTCGCCTTGTAGTCGCTCTGCTGCGGCGGGGTGGCGAACAGCGGCTGCACCGCGGTCCGCCGGGCGTGCACGAAGAGCGAAACCGGCTTGTCGCCGACGATGGAGATGCGCCGGCGCAGCGTCGCCGGATCGACCGTCCGGTAGACCGCCTGCCGCCGGCTGCGCTCGACGAAGTGCGAGGCCGTCTCGATCAGGCACAGGCTCTCGACCTGAAAGCCGTTGTCCGCGCTGAACACCCGGTAGAACAGCTCCGGGCTGAACTGGTAGAAGCCATGGCCGCACAGGTTGTTGGCGGGAGTGACGATGAACAGGCTGCCGCCTTCCCTGATCATGCCCATGTAGTTGGCCAGCACTTGGCGGACATCGAAGATGTGCTCCATCGTCCCGCCGTCGATCACGGCATCGAACGCTGCATGGTAGGCAGCGGGCAGCGGCTGGTTGAAGTCGTGGACGACGCTGGCGTCCTGGTAGGGCGAGGCATCGAACGAGGTCACGGCTTGCGCGTCGAGGTAGCTGCGGAGGAAGTCTTCGCAGTAGCCGTCGGCGGCGAAGCGGCGCCAGTCCGGCTCGGCGATCCCGCGGCGTTTGGCCAGCTTTGCGAGGTCCGCAACCGGGACGGTCAGCGACTGCCGGCCGATCGTTGCCGTCGTATCGAACCGCGTCCCACTTTCCCTGGCACGCAGCAGCAGGGCCGCCACGCTGGTCTTGATGCCCATTTCCGATCCAGTCCACACCGCCGGCACCCGGGTGCCGGCAAAATCGTGAGCGGATCGTCAGGGCCGGAACGGAGCCCCGCCCTGACGATCGTCTCGCAAGCCAGCCTCAGGGGGCGCGTTCGCTATCCAGCATCGCCATCTGGCCGGAATCGTAGCGGCTGCCGGCGACGGCGTCGGGCGGTACCGCCGCCCCAATCGCCGCAAGATCGGTCTCGCTCAGGCTGACGTCGAGCGCGGCGATCGCCTCGGCGAGGCGATCCCGCCGCCGGGCGCCGACCAGCGGCACGATGTCGGAGCCGCGGGACGCGACCCAGGCGATGGCAAGCTGCGAGACACTGATGCCCTTTCCCTTGGCGATCGCGCCGAGCGCCTCGACCAGCGCCAGGTTGCGGGCGAGGTTCTCCCCCTGGAAGCGGGGCAGGTGGGCGCGGAAGCCGGAAGCGCTCTCGCCGCGGGCGGCGCCGGCGCTGATCAGCCCGCGCGACAGCACCCCATACGCCGTCACGCCGATGCCGAGCTCGCGCAGCGTCGGCAGGATCTCCTCCTCGATGCCGCGGCTGAGCAGCGAATACTCGATCTGCAGATCGACAACCGGATGCACCGCGTGGGCGCGGCGGACGGTCGCGGCGGACGCCTCGCTGAGGCCGAGATAACGGACGTAGCCGGCGCGGATCATATCGGCGATGGCACCGACGGTGTCCTCGATCGGCACCTGCGGGTCGACGCGGGCCGGCCGGTAGATGTCGATGTAGTCGGTGCGCAGGCGCCGCAGGGTGTAGGCGAGGAAGTTCTTCACTGCCGCCGGCCGGGTATCGTTGCCGATGAAGCCGCCGGCCGGATCGCGCATCGCCCCGAACTTCACGCTGACGATGGCATTATCGCGCACCCGCCCTTGCAGCGCCTCGGCCAGCAGCATCTCGTTGTGGCCCGATCCGTAGAAGTCGCCGGTATCGAGCAGGGTGACGCCGGCGTCGAGTGCCGCGTGGATGGTGGCAATGCTCTCCCCGCGATCAGCGGGACCATAGAAGTCGGACATGCCCATCAGGCCGAGCCCGAGCGATGAGACGACCGGGCCCGACAGGCCAAGACGACGGGTCTGCATCCGGCAATCCTCTCGCAGTTGTTCCCCGGCTGATCAAAGCAGCGGATTGCGGCGGCGTCGAGACTTGACCTGCCGGCCGGTCCTTAGAGTGCCGTGCCGCCGACAGTCAGGTTCTCGATCAGCAGCGTCGGCTGGCCGACACCGACCGGAACGCCCTGGCCGTCCTTGCCGCAGGTGCCGATGCCGGGATCAAGGGCCATGTCGTTGCCGACCATGGCGACGCGGGTCAGTACGTCCGGGCCGTTGCCGATCAGCGTTGCTCCTTTCACCGGTGCGCCCAGCCGGCCATCTTCGATTCGGTAGGCCTCGGTGCAGGAGAAGACGAACTTGCCTGAGGTGATATCGACCTGCCCGCCGCCAAACGAGGTGGCATAGAGTCCGTTCTTCACCGAGCGCAGGATTTCTTCCGGCTGGTGAGCGCCGGAGAGCATGTAGGTATTGGTCATCCGCGGCATCGGCCGGTGGGCGAAGCTCTGCCGGCGGCCATTGCCAGTCGAGGTGCCGCCCATCAGCCGGGCATTCATCCGATCCTGCATGAAGCCGGTGAGGATGCCGTCCTCGATCAGCACCGTGCACTGGCTGGGGGTGCCCTCGTCGTCGATGGTCAGCGAGCCGCGGCGATCGCCGATGGTGCCGTCATCGACGACGGTCACGCCCGGCGAGGCGACCCGCTGGCCGACGAGGCCGGCGAAGGCGGAGGTCTTTTTGCGGTTGAAGTCGCCTTCCAGTCCGTGGCCGATCGCCTCGTGCAGCAGGATGCCCGGCCAGCCCGGACCCAGCACGACGGTCATCTCGCCGGCGGGGGCGGGCACCGACTCGAGGTTCACCAGCGCCTGGCGCAACGCTTCGTCCACCGCCCCGCGCCACATGCCGGCATCGAGCAGGCTCTGGTAGGTGATCCGCCCGCCGGTACCATGGCTGCCGGTCTCCTTGCGGCCGTCCTGCTCGACGACGACGCTGACGTTGAGGCGGACCAGCGGCCGGATATCGGCCGCGTGCTCGCCTCCCGGGCGCTGCACGTGGACCGCCTGCCATTCGCCCGCCAGCGAGGCGATGACCTGGCGGACCCGGCTGTCCCGGCCGCGGGCGTAGCCATCGATGTCCGCCAGCAGCTTCGTCTTGGTCTCGAACGGTACCAGGGCGAGCGGGTTGGCATCGGTATAGAGCGACCGGTTGGTCCGGGCCGGCGGCAGTGCGACGGTGCCGCTGCGGCCGCGGCAGACGGCGGCGACCGCCTCGCCGGCACGCCTGACCGCCTCCTCGGTAAGCTCGGTGGCGTGGGCGTAGCCGGTCGCCTCGCCGGCGACGGCGCGCAGGCCGAAGCCCTGGGTGGTGTCGAAGGCAGCGCTCTTCAGGCAGCCGTCGTCGAGCACCATGCTTTCCGATTGACGATATTCCAGGAAAAGCTCGCCATCGTCGGCGCCGTTGAGCGCCTCGCCGATGATGGCATCGAGCCGCCGTCGGTCGAGGCCGATGCGGTTGAAGAACAGGTCGTCGGTGTCGGAAATGGTGCTCATCTTACCCCATGCTTGTGCCAACCGGCCGTCGAAAGCAAAAACGCTCGACCTCAACAGCCCTTAAGTGGGATTTTATCGTGCGCCCGTCGAGTGTGGCGGGTGATGCGGCCGGGCGCCCCTCTGCGTCCCGGCCTGCCTTGCAGCGCTCAGCGATCGCCGAAACAGGATCACAGACAATGAAGAAAGAGCCTTCCGACGAAACCAACTGGCGCCCGGCGACGCGCCTGGTACGGGGCGGCACCCGCCGTTCCGGCTTCGACGAGACTGCAGAGGCCATCTTCATGACCTCCGGTTTTGTCTATGCCTCGGCCGCGGAAGCGGAGGCGGCGTTCAAGGGCGAACGCGACCGCTTCGTCTACTCCCGCTTCGCCAACCCGACGGTGCAGATGTTCGAGCGCCGGCTGGCGCTGCTGGAAGGTGCGGCGCTGTGCAAGGCGACGGCGACCGGCATGGCGGCGGTGTTCACCGCGCTCGCCTGCTTCCTGCGCGCCGGCGACCGGCTGGTGGCCTCGCGTGCGCTGTTCGGCTCCTGCCACTACGTCGTCTCGGAGATCCTGCCCGGCTTCGGCATCCAGACGGAGCTTGTCGACGGCCGCGACAATGCGGCGTGGCAGCGGGCGCTGGCCCGGCCGGCCGAGGCGGTCTTTCTCGAAACCCCCTCGAACCCGATGCTGGAGATCGTCGATCTGCCGTTCGTCTGCGAGGCGGCGCATGCCGCGGGCGCCAGGGTGGTGGTGGACAACGTCTTCGCCACGCCGATCCTGCAGCGGCCGCTGGAGCTGGGTGCGGATATCGTCGTCTATTCGGCGACCAAGCACATCGACGGCCAGGGCCGGGCGCTGGGTGGCGCCATTCTTGCCAACGACGCCGAATGGTTCGAGCAGCTGCTGGTGCCGTTCCACCGCCATACCGGACCTTCGCTCAGCCCGTTCAACGCCTGGCTGCTGCTGAAGGGGCTGGAGACGCTCGACCTGCGCGTCGAGCGCCACTGCAGCAACGCCGAGGCCGTCGCCCGCCACCTGGGCGGCCGCAACGACCTGCAACGGGTGTTGCATCCGGCGCTCCCCAGCCATCCCCAGCACGATCTGGCGATGCGGCAGATGCGCCGCGGCGGCAGCCTGGTGACGCTCGACGTCCGCGGCGGCAAGGACAACGCCTACCGCCTCCTCGACAGCCTGCGCGTCTTCGACATCTCCAACAACCTCGGCGACGCCAAGTCGCTGGCGACGCATCCGGCGACGACGACGCATCAGCGCTTCACGCCGGAAGAACGCGCCGAGGTCGGCATCTTCGACAGCACCGTACGGCTGTCGATCGGCCTGGAGGACGAGGCCGACCTGATCGAGGACCTCGATCAGGCGCTGCGGCGGGCGGCCTAGGCGCCGCGCTACGGACTGCCGGCAGCGCCGTTGCCGCCGGCAGTCTCAGCCCTGCAGCCAGGGCAGGCCACCCGCCTTCCAGCCGCTGACCGTGCCGCGGTGATGCGCGGCATCGGCGTCGCCCTCGAAGCCGCCGATGATGTTGTAGCAGCGGGTGTAGCCGCGAGCCGTCATGGCGACGGCCGCCGCCTTGGAGCGGACGCCGGAGCGGCAGAGGAACAGCAGCGGTGCCTCCTGGCTGAGATGGACGGTCTCCAGGTTCTGCACGAACTGCGGGTTGATCTCCATTGACGGGAAGAACAGCCACGGCAGGAACAGCGGCTTCTTGCCGAGCTGGCCGAGGTCGGGAACGCCGACATAGTTCCACTCCGCCGGCGTGCGCACGTCGACGAGGACGGCATTGGCCTCTCCCGCCAGCACGTCCCAGGCCTGCTGTGGCGATACGTCTCCCGCATAGGTGCTCATCGGACCCATTCCTTTGTCTGCATCAGTCATCCTGCAGCACGGCTGAACCGTGCCTGGCATCGTCCCGCGCAGCATCGCGTCGGCCGCGGTCAGCGAGCACCGACAGCATCTCGCCCAGCGTGGTGAACTTGCGACGGGGGGCGGGATGCCGCGCGCCGGCGACCTCGGCGGCGTCGATCTTCTGCCAGTCGTCGAAGGTGATGGTGCGGACCGCGCGCGCGGCGAGGGTTTCCTCCAGGGCCGCGCGGCCCGGCTTGGCAAGGCGGGTGTCGCGGGCGGCGGTATCGGCGGCGATCTGTTCCGCGCAGGTCTCGCCGTCGGGACGGTTGCTGCCGATGACCCCCGAGGGGCCGCGCTTCGCCCAGCCGACGACATAGACGGCGGGGGCGACGCGGCCGTCGTCGTTGGGATAGAGGCCGCGACTGGCGTCGAAGGGAATGCCATCCAGGGGGCTGGCGCGGTACCCGATGGCCGCGACGACGAGCCCGCAGGCAAGGCACACCGGCATGGCGTCGGCGCCGGCTTGCGTCCGCCGGAACAGCATCGCCGTCACCGCATCGTCGCCCTCGATCGCCACCGGGGCAAGGCCGAAGCAGAAGTGCAGGCGCTTGGCGTCGCCGCGCGGCCCTGACGCCAGGCCGCGCAGGATCGCGAGGTTCTTCTCGCGCAGGCGCCGGTCGCGGGCATCGGCGGCGGCTACCGGGACCTCCAGATCGGCGGGATCGATCACCGGTTCGACCTCGGCAAGCTGGCCGATCTCGCGCAATTCGGCGGCGGTGAACTTGACGTCGGCGGCGGTGCGGCGGCCGACGATGTAAACGTCGCGAATTCCGGACGCGGCGATGGCGGCGGCGGCATAATCGGGGAGATCCGAGCTGGCCATCTCGGCTGGCGACTTGACCAGGACGCGGGCCACGTCGAGGGCGACGTTGCCGTTGCCGATGACGACGGCGGTGTCGGCCGCGAGGCGGGGATGCAGGTCACGGAAATCGGGATGGCCGTTGTACCAGCCGACGAACAAGGCCGAGCCGTAGACGCCGGCAAGATGCTCGCCCGGAATGCCGAGCGGCCGGTCGACGCCGGCGCCGACGGCGAGGACAATGGCATCATAGAAGCCGCGCAGCTCGGCGAGGCTGACCGCCTCGCCGACGGCGACGTTGCCGTAGAAGTGGACGACATCCTCCAGCGCGGTCTGCTCGAAGCGCCGGGTGACGAGCTTGGTGTGCTGATGGTCCGGCGCGACACCGGCGCGGATCAACCCGAACGGCGTCGCCAGTCGCTCGATGATGTCGATCTGCACATCCGGCAGGCGGTCGAGCAGCGCCTCGGCGGTATAGAAGCCGGCGGGGCCGGCACCGATAATGGCAACCGAGACGGGCATCACACCCTCGCCCCGCCGCTGTTGGCTCAGGAGGCGACGGTCCAGGTATCGCCGCCGCGCAGCAGGGCGTTCAGCTCAGCGGCCGCCGCCGGCGCCGCAATCCCCTCGTTCGTGCGCTGGATCGCCGCGTCCAGCGGCTCGGACGGGTTGCAGTAGAGGACGCCGAGGGCGACCGGCATGGTCAAGGCGGCCAGCATCGTTGCCAGCGGCCGGCTGGTGGCATCGTGGACGAGGATATCCGCCTCGGTGATGCCGTCCTCGCCGATGCGCACCGTTTCCAGCTCCAGACGGCCGGGGGACAGGCGCAGGCCGCTGCGGCGGTCAGCGCCGAAGAGGAGCGGTTTGCCGTGCTCGACGTGCAGCTGCGCGTCCGCCGCCACCGCCTTCTCGGTAAAGCCGGCGAACACCTCGTCGTTGTAGACGATGCAGTTCTGGAAAATCTCGACGAAGGAGGCGCCGCGATGCTCGTAGGCCTGCTTCAGCACATCCACCAGCTGCTTCTGCGTATCGATCGCCCGGGCGACGAAGCGGGCGCCGGCGCCCAGCGCGAACAACGCCGGCGCAACCGGCTGATCAATCGAGCCGGCGGGGGACGACGGCGAACGCGTCCCCGGGCGCGACGTCGGCGAGTACTGCCCCTTGGTCAGGCCGTAGATCTCGTTGTTGAACAGCAGCAGCTGTACATCGACATTGCGCCGCAGCAGATGCAGCAGGTGATTACCGCCGATCGACAGCGCATCGCCGTCGCCGGTGACGATCCACACGTCGAGATCGGGATTGGCGAGCTTCACCCCGGTCGCGATCGCCGGTGCGCGGCCGTGAATCGTATGGAACCCGTAGGTCGCCATGTAATAGGGGAACCGCGAGGAGCAGCCGATGCCGGAAACGAACACCGTGCGCGCCGGATCGGCCGCCAGATCCGCCAGCGTCTTCTGGACGGCCTTGAGGATCGCATAGTCGCCACAACCGGGGCACCAGCGGACCTCCTGATCCGACGCGTAGTCCTTGGCGGTCCGTGGCTTGATGGGCGATACGACGTTCATTGCGCTGTCTGCTCCAGGCGGGCGAGCACCGCTGCTTCGATCTCGCCGATCTTGAACGGCTGTCCGGAAATCTTGTTCAGCCCTTCTGCCGGCACGAGATAGTTCGCTCGCAGCAGTGTCACCAGTTGGCCCTTGTTCATCTCCGGCACCAGCACGTGGTCGTACCGGCGCAGCAGCTCGCCGAGGTTGCGCGGCAGCGGGCAGAGGTGGTGCAGGTGGATATGGGCGACGCTGTAGCCGCGCTCGATCAGCGAGCTCACCGCCCGGTTGATCGGCCCATACGTCGATCCCCAGCCGACCACCGCCAGCGGGCCGTGGTCGGGGCCGGCCTCGACCGTCTGCAGCGGGATGTCGTCGGCGATGCGCTCGAGCTTGGCGGCGCGGGTGTCGGTCATCCGCTGATGATTGGCCGGATCGTAGGAGATCGCGCCGGTCAGCGAGTCCTTCTCGATGCCGCCGAGGCGGTGCTCCAGGCCCGGCGTCCCCGGGACCGCCCACGGCCGGGCCAGCGTCTGCGGATCGCGGGCGTAGGGCTGGAAGCCTTCCGGGTCGGTGCGGAAGTGCACCGGGAACGGCGTCATCTTCTCGACCGCCGGGATTCGCCACGGCTGGGCGGCGTTGGCGATGTAGCCGTCGGAAAGGATGATCACCGGGATCATGAACTTGGTGGCAATCCGCACCGCCTCGATGGCGGTATCGAAGCAGTCGAACGGCGCGCGTGCCGCCAGCACCGCCACCGGGCTTTCGCCGTGCCGGCCGTACAGCGCCTGCATCAGATCCGACTGCTCGGTCTTCGTCGGCATGCCGGTGGAGGGGCCGGCGCGCTGGGTGTTGACCACTACCAGCGGCAACTCGGCGGCGACGGCGAGCCCCATCGCCTCGCCCTTCAGCGCGATGCCGGGACCTGAACTGGAGGTCACGCCAAGCGAGCCGGCGTACGAGGCACCGATCGCGGCACAGACGGCGGCGATCTCGTCCTCGGCCTGGAAGGTGGCAACGCCAAGCGGCCGCAGCCGCGCCAGCGCATGCAGCAGCGGCGACGCCGGGGTGATCGGGTAGGAGGCGAAGAACAGCCGCAGTCCCGCCAGGTGGGCGCCGACCACCAGGCCCCAGGCCAGCGCTTCGCCGCCGGTGATGGTGCGGTAGAGCCCCGGCGTCAGCGCGGCCGGGCCGACGGAATAGCCGGTCAGATCGCCGTTGACCTCGGCGGTCTCGCCGAACGCGTGGCCGGCGTCGAGCGCGGCGATGTTCGCCTGCGCCACCAGCGGCTCGTCGGCGAACTTCCGCTTCAGCCATTCGGCGGTCACTGAGCGATCGCGGCCGAACATCCAGTAGACGAGGCCGAGCGTCCAGAAGTTCTTGCAGCGCAGCGCCGTGTGCTTGGAGACGCCCAGCGGCTTGACCGCTTCCATCGTCAGCCGGGAGACGTCGACCTCGATCACGCGGTAACTGGCGAGCGTGCCGTCGGTGAGCGGGTTGGCGGCATAACCCGCCTTGCTCAGGTTGCGCTCGCTGAAGGTGCCGGTGTCGACGATGACGATGCCGCCCGGTTTCAGCCGCGACAGCTCGACCTTGAGCGCCGCCGGATTGAGCGCCACCAGCACGTCCGGAGCGTCGCCGGAGGTCTTGATCGCCCGCGCGCCGAAGTTGATCTGGAATGCGGATACCCCGTATGTGGTGCCAACGGGGGCGCGGATCTCGGCCGGAAAATCGGGGAAGGTGGCAAGGTCGTTGCCGGCCAGCGCCGTCGCCGACGCGAAGCGGTTCCCCGTCAGCTGGATACCGTCGCCGGAATCGCCGGCGAAGCGCACGACGACGGAATCGAGCATCTCGCGTGCCGCGGCGTCGTGCTGGCCTGGGGAGGTCAAAGTCATCGTTGTCATCGGGATTTCGTTACCACGCCCTGAGGACGCGAACGCTGCGGATGGCAGGACATCTCAGGGAAGCCGGGGTTGTTTCAGATCGGTGGCCACGTTAACTGTTCAATGACACCATATTGGCATTGCGTCGCAGCACGCCAATCAATCAGCGTCCGGGCCGCCCGGCTCCGCCGCGCCAACGCGCGGAGCGGCGAAGAGGAATAGCACACACGGTCATGAACAAAAAGCAAGGAATGGCAGGCGCACTCGCCCCCGAACGGGAACCCCTGGACGTCCTCGACGGGCTGCTGGCGCGCGCCAGGGCGCGCGGCGCGGATGCTGCAGATGCGGTATTCGCGGACCGGCGGGCGTTGTCGGTGGCCTGGCGGCTCGGTAGTCAGGAGCAGCTGGAGCGGTCCGAGGCTCAGGTCGTCGGCCTGCGCGTCTTCGTCGGCCGCCGCCAGGCGATCGTATCGTCGTCGGATGTATCGCCGGCTGCCCTCGACGAGATGCTGGATCGCGCCGTCGCCATGGCCCGTGTCGTCCCCGAGGACCCTTACTGCGGCCTCGCCGATCCGGCGGACATCCTGCGCGAGGAGGTCGACGTCGAGGCCTGCGAGCCGGGAGAGCCGGACCCGCACGTGGTGGCGGTGCGCGCGGCGACGGCCGAGGCCGCCGCCCTCGCCGTGCCTGACGTCACCAACTCGGAAGGTGCGGAAGCATCGGCCGGCACCGACCGTACCGCCATCGCCGCAACCAACGGCTTGCGCCGCAGCTATGCCCGCTCGTGGCACGGCGTCTCCGTCTCCGTGCTCGCCGGCGCGGGCACGGCGATGGAGCGGGAGTACGAGTATGCGAGCGCCGTCTGGCAGGAAGACCTGGAGGACGCGGCGACGCTCGGCCGCCGCTGCGGCGAGCGGGCGGTGCGCCGGCTTCATCCCCGCAAGGCGCGATCGGCGCAGGTCCCCATCGTCTACGAGCCGCGGATGGCGCGCAGCCTGCTCGGCCACCTGACCGCGGCAATCAACGGCGGTGCCGTTGCCCGCGGCACCACCTTCCTCGGTGACCGGCTGGGCACGCGGCTGTTCGCCCCCGGCATCCGCATCATCGACGATCCGCTGCGCCGGCGGGCGTTGCGCTCGCGCCCCTGCGACGGCGAGGGGATTCCGTCCGCCCGCCGCGCGCTGATCGACGATGGCGTGCTGACCACCTGGCTGCTCGACCTGCGCTCCGCCCGTCAGCTTGGCCTGCGCTCCACCGGCCATGCCTCGCGCGGAACCTCCTCGCCGCCGTCGCCGGCGCCGAGCAACGTCTACCTGGAAGCCGGCAGCCTCACCGCCGACGAGCTGATCGCCGGTATCGACGACGGCCTGCTGGTCACCGATCTGATGGGGTTCGGGGTCAACGGCGTGACCGGCGACTACAGCCGCGGCGCCAGCGGCTTCTGGATCGAACGCGGTGAGATTGCCTATCCGGTCAGCGAGATCACCGTCTCCGGCAATCTTCTCGCCATGTTTCAGCAGCTCACCCCGGCTTCCGACCTCGTCTTCCGCTATGGCATGGATTCGCCGACGATCCGCATCGACGGAATGACCGTCGCCGGCCGCTGATCGCCGGCGGCGAAAAGCGCTGATGATGAACGCTACAAGTCATCGCCGCTAAGTTCGATGACACGCGACAAAAGATCATGAACCGGGAGGGCCTGCTCCTATAATCCGGCGCGACTGATTCTGCCGCTGTCTGGTTACGGCCTGCGATGAACGCGCTGAATGATACTGGCCTTCGCTACCGCGCCATCTGGATATCCGATATCCACCTGGGAACGCGCGGCTGTAATGCCGATCTGCTTCTCGATTTCTTGCGCAGGACGGAGTCCGACTACCTTTATTTAGTTGGCGACATCATCGACGTCTGGCGGCTGCGCCGGGCCTGGTATTGGCGCCAGACCCATAACGACGTCATCCAGAAGGTCCTGCGCAAGGCGCGCAAGGGCACGCGGGTGATCTATGTCCCAGGCAACCATGACGAAAGCTTCCGCGACCTCGCCGGTCACCGTTTCGGCCGGGTCGCCGTCCTGCCGGAAGCGATGCATCCCGCCGCCGACGGCAAGCGCTATCTCGTGCTGCATGGCGATAAGTTCGACGGCGTGGTCAAATACGCCAAGTGGCTGGCGTTCGTCGGCGACCATGCATACAACGCCGCGCTGACCCTCAACCTGTGGTTCAACCGGGTGCGCCGCCGGCTGGGCTTCCCCTACTGGTCGCTGTCCGCCTACCTCAAGCACAAGGTCAAGAACGCGGTGGAGTACATCAGCCGCTACGAGCAGGCGGTGGCGGCGGAAGCACGCCGGCGCGGCGCCGATGGCGTCATCTGCGGCCATGTGCACACGGCCGAGATCCGCGACCTCGACGGCATCCTCTACTGCAACGACGGTGACTGGGTGGAGAGCTGCACCGCTCTCGTCGAACACATGGACGGCAAGCTGGAGATTTTGCGGTGGGCGGAAATGCCACACGTCAGTGCGATGTCGACCGTTCCGTCGAGCGTCTCCGCATCCTCATCGTCAGCGACGCCTGGTCTCCGCAAGTCAATGGTGTCGTAACGACGCTGCAAGCGCTGCGTCGCCAGCTGGTGGCGGAAGGGCACAGCGTCGTCCTGGTGACGCCCAACCGCTTTCGCAGCATTCCCTGCCCGAGCTACCCCGAAATCCGGCTGGCGCTGGCGTCGCCGGCGGCGGTGGCGCGGATGATCGGGATGTTCCATCCCCACGCCATTCATATTGCGACGGAAGGGCCGCTCGGTCTCGCTGCCCGTTGGTGCTGCCGGCGCAACGGGGTACCCTTCACCACCTCCTATCACACCCATTTTCCCGAGTACGTCGCCGTCCGCTGGCGGATGCCACGGGACTGGACATACCGCTTCTTCCGCTGGTTCCACGGTCCCTCGGACGCCGTCATGGTCTCGACACCGTCGCTGGAGCGGCTGCTGCAGGAGCGCGGCTTCCAGCACCTGCGCCGCTGGTCGCGCGGTGTCGATACCGCGCTGTTTCGCCCGCGGGAGAAGAATTTCTACCCTTACGCGCGACCGATCAGCCTTTATGTCGGGCGGATCGCCGTCGAGAAAAGCATCGAGGACTTCCTGCGCCTGGAAATGCCGGGCACCAAGGTGCTGGTTGGCGATGGGCCGCTGCTGCCGGAGCTGCGCCGGCGATACCCGCAGGCGGTCTTCACCGGCGCCCGGTTGGGCGAGGACCTCGCCCATCACTATGCCGCCGCCGACGTCTTCGTCTTCCCGAGCCGGACCGACACCTATGGCCTCGTTCTCCTGGAGGCGCTGGCCTGCGGTGTGCCGGTCGCGGCCTATCCGGTGCCGGGTCCGCTCGACGTCATCGACGGCTCCGGCGCCGGGGCGCTCGACGACGATCTCGGCGCTGCGGTCCACCGCGCCCTCGCCATCCCGCCAGAGGTTTGCCGCCAGTACGCTCTCGCATTCTCCTGGCAGCACAGCGCCGCGCAGTTCCTCGCCAACCTGCGTCACATCGCCTGACGCCTACGGGACCACCGGCTTGCGGGCGACGCTGCCGCGGGGCCCGGCGCGCAGGTACTGCGGCGGCCATGCGGTCGTCACCCCCAGTTCGCGGGCGGCGCGCAGCGGCCAGTAGGGATCGCGCAGCAGCTCGCGCGCGAGCAGGACGAGGTCGGCCTGGCCGCTGCGAATGGCGTGATCCGCCTGCGCCGGATCGATGATCATGCCGACGGTGCCGGTGGCAACGCCGGTGGCGCGGCGGATCTGCTCGGCAAAAGTGGTCTGGTAGCCGGGGCCGACCGGAATGCGGGCGGTGGCGATGTTGCCGCCGGTCGAACAGTCGATGAGATCGACGCCGAGCGGCGCCACCATCCGCACCAGCTCGATCGACTGCCCGACGTCCCAGCCGCCTTCCGTCCAGTCGGTCGCCGAGAGGCGCATGAACAGCGGCAGGCGCTCCGGCCAGACGCTGCGGACTTTCTCCACGACCTCACGCGTCAGTCGCAGCCGGTTTCCCAGCTCGCCGCCATAGCCATCGCGGCGGCGGTTGCTCAGCGGCGAGAGGAACTGGTGCAGCAGGTAGCCGTGCGCCGCGTGGATCTCGACGACATCGAAGCCGGCGGCGAGCGCCCGCCGGGCTGCGGCACCGAATGCTGCCGTCAGCATGGCGATATCGTCCGCCGTCATCTCCCGGGGCGGCGGGTAGTTGTCGGCGAAGGGCAGCGGGCTGGGCGCGAGCACGTCGCGCCAGCCGCCGTCCGCCTCGCCGGCGATGCCCTCGCCGTCCCAGGGACGCAAGGTGCTGGCTTTCCGGCCGGCGTGCGCCAGCTGGACGCCGGCCAAGGCACCGTGCTCGTGGATGAAGCGGACGACGCGCGCCAGCGGCTCGATGTGGGCATCACTCCACAGGCCGGAATCCTGCGGGCTGATCCGTCCCTCGGGAAGCACCGCCGTCGCCTCGACGATGACGAGGCCGGCGCCGCCGACGGCGCGGCTGCCAAGATGGACGAGGTGCCAGTCGTTGAGCAGGCCATCGCTGCAGGAGTACTGGCACATCGGCGAGACGGCGATGCGGTTGGGCAGCGTCACCGAGCGCAGGCTCAGCGGCTCGAACAGATGCGTCATGATTTATCCCCTCGCGCGGCGCTCTCCGGCGAACCGGCGCTGTTCCTTGCTTGCCTCTGCATGTGGGGTGGGTGCGGCAGCATCGAAACGCCGCCGGCACCGCTCAAAGGTAGAGCAGGCCCGCGAGGCCGACGGTGGCCACCATCGTCAGCAGCAGCAGCGGAACGCCCACCTTGACGAAATCCATGAAGCTGTAGCCGCCCGGCTCCACCACCAGCGTGTTTACCGGTGACGAGACCGGCGTGACGTACGCTGCCGAGCAGGCGATGGCGACGGTCATGGCGAAGGCGTAGGGCGGCACGCCGATGGTCAGCGCCGTATCGACGGCGATGGGCGCGATCAGCACCGCGGTGGCGGTGTTGGAGATGAACAGGCCGATCGTTGCCGTTACCAGGAACACCACCGCCAGCATGGCGTAAGGGCCCAGCCCGCCGACGAGATCGACCAGGATTGTGGAGATCAGGTGGGTGGCGCCGGTGTTCTGCAAGGCCGTCGCCAGGGGCAGGATGCCGGCGACCAGCAGGATCGTCGGCCAGTGGATCACCGTGTAGATTCGATCGAGCGGCACACAGCGGGTCGCCAGCAGCGCCAGCGCCGCGACCAGGGCGGCGGTCACGTTGGCGACGATACCGGAGGCCATGGCGGCCACCATCAGCACCAGGATGGCGAGGGCGCGCGGCGCCCACTGCGCCGCCGGCGCCACGTCTTTGTATTCCTGCGGCACGGTCAGCACGACCACGTTGGCGGCATCCTGGCGCAGGAGCATGATGTCGCTCCACCGGCCGGCGACAAGCAGGGCGTCGCCGAAATCGAGATGGAGGTCAGGCGTCGTCGCCAGCATCGGCTTGCCCCGCCGGCGCAGCGCGATCACGGTGACATCTTCGGGAAGCGCCGTACCAATTTCGCGAACGGTCTCGCCGATCAGCTGCGACTGCGGTGTCAGCATGATCTCGGCGGCGCCCACGTGCTGCAGGGCGGCGCGACGCTGCTCGTCATCGATGGCGACGGGTTCCAGATCGGCGGTGCGGATGATATCGGCAATCGCCTTCTCGTCGCCGATCACCGGCAGGATGTCGCCGGCGACGACGACGGTGTCCGGGGTCGCCGGCCGGATCCAGGCGAAATCTCCTCCCGGGATGACCATGGGAACGATGAGACCGGAGCGCTCGAAGTCGAGACGGAGCATGGTGTGATCGTGCCACGGCGAATTGGGTTGGATGCGGACGTAGGTCGCCTGCCCCAGGCCGTAGTTTTGCGCCAGCTCCATGAGCGACGGCGCCGCGGCAGTTTTCGGCGCCGCGCCGGAACCAAGGATCGTGCGGCCGGCAAAGATGATGAAGGCTGCGGCGACGATCAGCACGAGGATGCCGAACGGGGTGAACGAGAAGAACTCCAGCGGCGGCAGGCCCCGTTCGCGCAGCACATTGGCGACGACCAGATTCGGAGCGGTGGCGATCAGCGTCATCATGCCGCTGATCAGCCCGGCAATGGAGAGCGGCATCATCAGGCGCCGCGGATTGATGCCGGCCCGCGCCGAGATGGTCAGGGCCACCGGGATGAACACGGCGACCGCCGCCGTCGAGCTCATGAAGGCGCCGATGCCGGCGACGGCGCCCATCAGCAGCAGGATCAGCCGCGTCTCGTTGTCGCCGCCGACCCGCAGCAGCGTATGGCTGACCCGCTGGGTGAGGCCGGTGTTGACCAGGGCATCGCCGACGACGAACAGCGCCGCGAGCAGCACCACCACCGGGTCCGCCAATCCGGCGAGCGCCTCTGGAACGGAAAGGATGTTGGTCAGCAGCAGGGCCACCACCACCAGCATGGCGACGATGTCCGAGCGGATGGCATTGGTCGCAAACAGGATCGCAGCGCCGCCGAGGACGGCGAAGACGATCAGCATCTCGTAGCTCACCCGCGCCGCTCCCCTGCTTGCCCCTGATCTGTCGTTTCCCGCAACTCGGGATGCGGGGAGAGCGAACCCTACCCGGCCGCAGGGACGGCTTCAATTGTACTCGGTGGTGCGGATGCCCTGCGCCTTTCCGTATCGGGCTTGTGATCCGGGCGGGGGCGTATAAGCTCGATCCGCCGTCGTCCGCCCAGGGGGTGCGCCGGACTTGCCGGAGCGATGCACTCCGGCAAGCGGCCAGCGGCCGGCTTCTGCACAGGTCGAGCAAACCGATGCGCGAATACGACTACGATCTGATCACCATCGGCGCCGGCTCCGGCGGCGTCCGCGCCTCACGTCTGGCGGGGGGCTGGGGCAAGCGCGTCGCCGTCGTCGAGAAGAGCCGGGTCGGCGGCACCTGCGTGATGCGCGGCTGCGTGCCGAAGAAGCTGCTGATCTATGGCGCCCATTATGCCGAGGAGTTCGAGGACGCGCGCGGCTACGGCTGGACGGTAATGGGGGCGGAACTCGACTGGGGGGCGTTGATCGAGGCGAAGAACCGCGAGCTCGACCGCCTTGAGGGCGTCTACGGCGGCATCCTGCGCCGCAACAACGTCGAGCTGATCGACGGCAAGGGAGTCCTGGAGGATGCCCATACCGTTGGTGTCGGCGGGCAGCGGTTCACCGCCGAGAAGATCCTGATCGCCTGCGGCGGCTGGCCGACGCTGCCCAACATCCCCGGCATCGAATGCGCGATTACCTCTAACGAGGCGCTGGAGTTGCCGGATCTGCCGGAGCGTGTCGTCATCGTCGGCGGCGGCTACATCGCCGTCGAGTTCGCCGGCATCTTTCGCGCTGCCGGCGCCCGGGTGACCCAGATCATCCGCGGCACCGAGCTGCTGCGCGGCTTCGACGAGGACGTTCGCGCCTTCCTCGGCACGCAGATCGAAAAGCGCGGCATCACGCTGCGGCGGCAAACGAAGGTGAGCGCACTTTCCCGGACCAACGAAGGCATCGTCGTGACGCTCGACGACGGCGAGGAGGCGCTGCCTGCCGATGTGGTGATGTATGCGACCGGCCGTGCCCCCAATACGCACGGCATCGGTCTCAAAGAGGCCGGCGTCGAGCTGGCGCTCAATGGCGCCGTCGTCGTCGACGACTGGAACCGCAGCTCGGTGCCCAGCATCTTCGCCGTCGGCGATTGTACCGACCGGGTAAACCTGACCCCGGTCGCCATCGCCGAGGGCCACGCCTTCGCCGAGACCAACTTCAACAGCAATCCCCGGCGGGTGTCCTACGAGAACATCCCGTCGGCGGTGTTCAGCCAGCCGCCGGTCAGCGTCGTCGGCCTGACCGAGACGCAGGCGATGCTGCGCGGGCCGATCGACGTCTACCTCAGCCGCTTCCGGCCGATGCGCCATACCATTTCCGGACGCGACGAGAGCACGCTGATGAAGCTGGTGGTGTGCGCCGACAGCGGCCGCGTCCTCGGCTGCCACATGG
Organism: Rhodospirillales bacterium; assembly: GCA_039808105.1. Lineage (GTDB taxonomy): Bacteria > Pseudomonadota > Alphaproteobacteria > Rhodospirillales > Defluviicoccaceae > Defluviicoccus. Next base: position 30,141 of record JBDHSN010000001.1, on the reverse strand, counting down.
TCGGGGCGGATGCCCCGGAGATCATCCAGGGCCTCGCGGTGGCGCTGCAGTGCGGCGCCACCAAGGCGCAGTTCGACGCCACCATCGGCATCCACCCCACTGCCGCCGAGGAGTTCGTCACCATGCGCGAGAAGCGGGCGGCTGTTGAGCCGGCCGGCAACCGGTGATCTGCCGGCTTCCGCGCCGCGCAGTTCAGGCGGGATCGCGTGTCGAGCACGGCTCTTGCGATGGGTGACGCGGGTCCGCGCTCGGGTAGACATCCGGACACGGGTTGCACATGTCCTCTTGATGCGGATCCAGGACCAAACACGGCCCTTGGCGCACGTCGTTGGAGAGAACAGTGACCGAAGAGGAGTTGAGCAGACAGCCGGCCCCGGATGCAGCCGAGTTCAACGCGTTTTTCCCGTCACCCTACGCGCTGTCCAAGTTTACCAGCCGAAGGACCGATCTCGACGGCACAGACTATCCGAACCCCTATACCGGTGATCGCAAAGTCCTGATGATAGCGGCCGATGAGCGCTACCTGCTCACCGACAACGGCACACTGTTCTCAACCGGCAATCACCCGGTCGAGACTCTGGTGCCCATGTATCATATGCACAAAGCTGGCTTTACGTTCGACATTGCCACCTTGTCGGGCAATTCGGTCAAGTTCGAGTTGTGGGCGATGCCGACCGAGGACGAGGCGATCACCGGCTTGCACCGGCACTATCTCGACGGCTTTCGAAACCCGCACAAGCTGGCAGATATCGTTGCCGGGCTCCGAGCGGATTCAGCGTATGCAGCGCTGTTCATTCCCGGCGGGCACGGCGCGCTGATCGGGCTGCCCGAGAGCGCGGACGTCGCCGCGGCGATCCGTTGGGCAATGGCGAACGACAGGCATCTGATCTCGCTGTGCCACGGCCCCGCCGCGTTCATCGCGCCCTCGTTTGACCGAGAAGCGGCAGGCCATCCGCTCGCGGGCTATGCGATCTGCGCCTTCCCTGACGATGCCGATCGCAAGACGCCGGACATCGGCTACATGCCGGGTCATCTGACCTGGTATTTCGGTGAGAAGCTCAAGGCCCTCGGCATGATCATCGTCAATGACGACGTGACCGGCGCCACCCGGGTGGATCGCAAGGTCATTACCGGTGACAGCCCGTTCGCGTCAAACGCGCTTGGCAAGCTGGCCGCAGCGGCGCTGCTCAGGGAGATGGCTGGCGCCTAGCCGGTGCCTCTTCACTTTTTGCCAGCGAAAGCGGCGAAGGCGTGGGTGTAGTCGGGATGCCAGCGCGATAGCGGCGGCCGGTTCTCGACGATGTCGGCGGCCGCCCACAGGATCCGCCGCTCGTCCAGTGCCCGCGATACCTCGTTGTCGGGGCAGAGGATGTAGAAGTCGCCGGCATCCAGCCGCTCCAGCAGGAAATCGACGGTCTGCTCCGCCGTCCAGGCGCCATCCGGCTTCTCCGTCCTGCCACCCGCGGTCATCCCGGTGAAGACGAAGCCAGGAATCAGCAGATGCGCGCTTAGCCGGCAGCCGGGGGTATTGCGCAGCTCGTGCTGCAGCGCCTCGGTAAACACCTTCACGCCGGCCTTGGCGACGTTGTAGGCGGGGTTGCCGGGCGGCGTCGTGATCCCCTGCTTCGAGCCGGTGTTGATCACGAGACCGGGGCGGCCGCGTTCGATCATCGTCGGCACGAACGCCTGCACGCCGTGGATGACCCCCCACAGGTTGACGTCGAGGAGGTGGTGCCAGACCTCCGGTGGGCCGAAGACGCTGCTGGCCGGGCCGATGCCGGCGTTGTTCATCAGCACGTCGGTGCCGCCGAAGCGCTCGCGGACCAGCGCTTCCAGAGCAGACACCTCGGCGGCACGGGCGACGTTCACTTCCGCCGCCATCACGTCATCACTGCCGCCGCGCGCCTGCCCGGCAATCTCCGCCGCGGCGCGGGCGAGCCGCTCGGTGCCGAGGTCGGCGATGCAGACGCGCAGGCCGAGGGCGGCAAAGCGCCTGGCCGCGGCAAGGCCGATGCCGGAAGCGCCGCCGGTGATGACGGCGACAGCCCCGGAGGTGAGCACGGGATGGGTCATGGTCGTCCTCGCAGCCAGAATCCGCCCAGCGGACAACGCGCTCAGCGGCGCACGGTGCCGGCGTGCAGGCCGATGACGGCACACAGGCCGGCGACCGACAGCATTGCCCCCGGCAGCCCGACGCTTTCGGCGAGAAAGCCGATGCCGGCGGGACCGAGCAGCAAACCACCATAGCCGAGGGTGGACAGCGACGCGATGGCAACGCCGGGATCGACCGACGGGTGACTGCCGGCGGTGCTGAACATGATCGGGGCGATCACCGAGAGGCCGAGGCCGGCGAGTGCGAAGCCGGCAATGCCGAGGGCGGGATGCGGCGCGGCGATTGCCATCAGCATGCCGGCGGTGGCGACCAGCGCCATCCCGCGGACCAGCGCCACCGGCGGGCAGGCGGCGCGCAGCCGGTCCCCGAACAGCCGGCCGATGATCATCGTCGCCGAGAAGCCGGCGTAGGCGAGCGCCGCGACCGCATCCGAGCTGTCGTGCAGCGCCTTCATCAGCAGCGCGCTCCAGTCGGAAACCGCGCCTTCCGCGACCATGGCGCAGAAGGCGATGCCGGCGATGCCGAACAGCGCCAGCGGCGGCAGGCGAAGCCGGGGCCTCGGCGCGCCGGCGCGCACCCCATCCGGCAGCAGCCGCCGGGCGGCCAGCGGCAACCCCGCCAGCGCCGCCGCCGCCAGCAGGCCGTAGTGGGTGACCAGCGGCAGCTGCGCGAGTGCCGCCGCGCCAATCGCACCGGCGAGGTTGCCGAGACTGTAGAGGGCGAACAGGCCCGACATCGCCGGCGCGCCGAGGGCGCGCTCGACGGTGACGGCCTGCACGCCGCCGCCCACTTCGAGCATGCCGTTGGCGTAGCCGAAGACGAAGAAGGCGATGGCGAGACTCCACCAGCCGGTGGCGAGGCCGACCATCGGCCAGGCCAGAAGCAGCAGGACGGCGCCGATGGTGGCAACCGCCCTGCTGCCGATGCGCCCCTGCAGGATGCCGGCGAGGGGGAAGGCGACGAGGCCGCCGATGCCGAGGCAGAAGATCGCCTGGCCCAGTTCCGCGGCATCGAGCCCGGACTGCTGCTTGAGCAGCGGCATGCGGGCGACGATGCTGCCGTAGGCCAATCCGTTGATGGCGAAGAAAAAGGCGCAGCCGCGCCGGGCGGCGAGGACAACAGGATCAGGCTTCATGCTCGGGATCGTGGACGGAAATGGCTTGAGGGCGGCCCTCCTCAGGGCCGCTGTGCAAACGACCCGGCGTCGGACAACCGCCTCGCCACGAGGGGTCGGGCGAATGCTTCGTCAGGCGCCTTCCTCATCGGCGCCGGCGCGAATGTCGGCGGCCAGCTGATCGACGCGCGCCACATCGGCATCCCAGGCAAACATGAAGCGGGCGCCGCCACCGATGAAGGTATAGAAGCGCCAGCCGCGCGCCCGCAGCGCGGTGAGGCGCGGCGGCGAGGCGCGCAGGAACACCGCGTTGGCCTCGACCGGGAACATCGGTGCCACGTCAGCCAGCCCGGCGATTTGCGCTGCCAGGCGTCTCGCGCAGGCGTTGGCGTGCCGGGCGTTGCGCAGCCAGGCGCCGCTCTCCAGCAGGCCGATCCATGGGGCGGCGAGAAACCGCATCTTCGAGGCGAGCTGGCCCGCCTGCTTGCAGCGATAATCGAAGTCGCGGGCGAGCGCGGTGTCGAAGAACAGCACCGCTTCGCCGACGGCGAGGCCGTTCTTGGTGCCGCCGAAGCACAGCACGTCGACCCCGGCCCGCCAGGAGATATCGGCAGGCGCACAGCCGAGGGTCGCACAGGCATGCGCAAAGCGCGCGCCGTCCATATGCAGCTTGAGCCCGCACGCGCGGCAGGTCGCGGCGAGGGCGCGGATCTCATCGGCCGTATAGACCAGCCCGGTTTCGGTCGGCTGGGTGATCGTCACCACCCGTGGCTTCGGGAAATGGATGTCGGAGCGGCTGGTGGCGATGCTGCGAACGGCCTCGGCGGTCAGCTTGCCGTCGGCGGACGGAGCGACAAGCAGCTTTGATCCATTGGAGAAGAACTCGGGCGCGCCGCATTCGTCGGTTTCCACATGTGCCAGCGCGGAGCAGATGACGCCGTGATAGGACTGGCAGAGCGCGGCGAGCGCCAGCGAGTTGGCGGCGGTGCCGTTGAAGACGAAGAAGACCTGGCAATCGGTCTCGAACAGCGCCCGCAGCGCGTCGGCGGCGCGCTCGGTCCACGCATCATCGCCGTAGGAGGCGGCGGAGCCGTGGTTGGCGAGCGCCATCGCCGCCCACGCCTCGGGGCAGATGCCGGCATAATTGTCGCTGGCGAACTGCTGCTGCCCGGGAGTCACGCCGGCCCCGGCTCCCATCCTGCCGGCGCCAGCTCGAAGCCGTCGAAGCGGAACGCCGGGACGGTGGTGCAGCCGACCAGGGTGAATGAACCAAGCGGCTGTGCCGCCTGCCAGGCACCTGCCGGGACGACCGCGTGCGGCAGGTGCCCGTGCTGAAGATCGCCGCCGAGCGTGACCGAGCGCACCGCTCCGCCGCCCGGCGCAATCGACAGCAATAGCGGCCCGCCCAGCGAGAAATGCCAAATCTCGGTGGCGTCGATCCGGTGCCAGCGCGATCGCTCCCCGGCCTTCAGCAGGTAGAGAATATGGGCAGCGCGCTCGCGGCCGTCGGCGGCCGGGGCATCGCGGAAGGTCTCGCGATACCAGCCGCCTTCCGGATGCTCCTGCAGTCCGAAGTGCGCGACGACCGCGTCGGCGTTCATGCCGCTGCGGCGCGCCTAGAAGCGATAGCCAACGTAGCCGCCGCCGAACAGCTGGTTCTTGCTACCCACTTCGCGGGTAATCGGGCTCGATCCGGCGTCGTTGACGAGCCGCTCGTAGGTGCCGACGGCGCCCGTGAACCAGTGATCGGTGAACTGCCACCGCGCCCCCAGCGTCAGGCCGACATCCTTGAAGCCGGCATCCGCCGACCGCTCGCGCAGGCCGCTGCGCGCCGACTGGCTGGCATCGACGCCGAAGTAGGTGTCCATGTAGTTGTCGCTGGCGTAGTCGGCATAGACGCGGCCGGTGAGCATCACGTCGTCGGTAACGGCGTTCTTGTAGGAGATGCCCGGCTGAATCCACCAGCCGTTGTAGGCATCGGCAAAGTCCGCGGCGCCGGAGAATTCCGCAGCGATGCCCTGGCGCGGCAGATCCACCGGCAGCCAGTAGCGCAGGAAGGCGCCCGCCTCGCCGGCGGCGTCGATCTTGCCCAGCCGCCGGACCGCCTGGCTCTCCACGTGGTCCCGTTCGGCCCGGTAGGTGAGCATCGGCCCCACCTCGATCCCCTGCCATGGCAGGACGTTGACCCGCATCTGGTATGTGCGGCTGCCGGGGTTCGGTCCGAATTCCAGGTACTGCGGAAAGTCCTTGTAGTGCAGCCGGCCGAACGGGGTGATGCTGCCCTTGTAGGAATCGGAGCCCTCGAAATCCGGGCCGGCGCCGATGCCGATGCCGACGGCTCCGTTGACGACGCCGAGGCCTGTGCTATCTGCTGCGGCGCTCTCGGCGTTGGCATCGCCGAAGTCACCCACGCCGATCGCAGCCGACTGCGCGTGACCGGCAGCGAGCGATGCTGTGGCCGAAACCACCAGCGCCGCCATCATGCTCTTACGCATCTCTCCACCATGTTGAGTGAGGTTCTGCGGCACCGTACGCCGCCAGGGCGTCCCCATTGCATCAGAAACTGCGATTCCGGGCTGCCTCACGCCCTGTGATGTTGCGATAACGCAACACTGGTGCGGTAGCGCACCTGTGCGCGGATCCGGCCACGCGACGGCGGTGTCCCGCTCGACAACGGCCCGGCATCGGCGATGTTGGTTTCAGGGGGGGCCGCGGCAGAGACAGGCACCGCGGCGCAACGCAGCCCGTCCGGCTGGCGGACGCGGCTACTGGTTGGGGGAACGCATGATCGACTTGATGGGTCCCCGCGGCCTTCCCGACAACTCGGCGATCTTGCGGTCCTGGGCCTCGATCAGCCACCGCGCCGGCGCATCGCCGTCCAAGCCTTCCAGTTCCTCGCGCGCGATCCGGCGGTTGGAGCTGCGCGATCCATCTTCGTAGACGACGTCGAACAGAACAAAGGCGTTGTCCGACGATTTTCGCCGATTGCCGGCGTCAGGCCTTCTGCGCGCCATCTCCCTCTCCTTGCCGCCCGCTGGCACACGTCAGCGGCCGGACGCCAGCGTCTGCGCGAAACGCACACGCAAGGTCCGGCACGCTTCTGGTAACGGTTGCCGCAGCGGATTCGATTATCGACCTAAAGCGGTCCGGCAGTTACCCGGCAGTGGCGATGGTCACTGCTTCCCGTCCTTTGGGCGTGTCAACCACACCCATCGCGACGCGCTGCCCTTCTGCGAGATTGCCCAGTCCGGAGCGCTCCAGCACGGAGATGTGCAGAAAGACGTCCTTGCCGCCGTCGTCGCAGGCGACAAAGCCGAATCCCTTCTCCGTGTTGAACCACTTCACCGTGCCGACCATCTCGACGGCGCTCGACAGGTCGACGGTACGGCGCGAATGCGAGCCGCCGCCGCCACCGCCGCCACCATAGCTGCCCGGGCGACGCACCGGCGCCTGGCTGACGCCGCTGTCATCCACCTCCAGCAGTCGCGTGATCTGCGGTCCCTTGGCACCCTGGCCGACGACCACCTTGAGCTTTGCTCCCGGCTGGATGGTCTCGAGACCAGCGGCCTGCACCGCCGCCACATGGATGAAGGCATCGCCGGAACCGTCCGCCAGTTCCGCAAAGCCGAAGCCCTTTTCCGGGTTGAACCACTTCACTGTCGCCTCGGAGGTCGGCCCTTCGACCGGCGTCGTGTCCCGCGGGAAGTCGCCGAACGGCCGTCCGCCCGACGGGCGCAAGCCCCGCGTCTCTCGGGAAAACGGCTCGTCGTCGTCAAAGCCGCGGCGGCGTGGTTCCCGAAACCCCTTACCTTTTCGCATCATTGCTCATCATCACCTTGTTCACGTCACTTTCCAACGTCACGGCTTCGGCCGGCCCCTCTTCCCGCGCCGCTTTCCGCCGTGCCGTCTCTTCCTGCTGCTGCTTCAGTTTTTCCTGTTTTTTCTGTTGCTTGGCGCGGTCCCGCTCGGCTCTCTGCTGATTGTAGTTCGGCCTGAAGCCCATCCAACCTCCCTCCGTCTGCTGAACAATAACACGACGGGAAAGGCAGATATCCTCTCTGTCGCGAACGCAAGCCAACGTTACCGGCCACACCCGCGGTAAGCCCTGCGGGGAGCGTCTCCCGGCTGCCCATCTCAGAAAGATGGCCGCCGGCGGCCATACGGTACGGCAATTCGCCGGGAAGCGGAGCCCATAATCGCGGAGCGGGCGCTCTTATCCTCACGCGGGCCACTTTGCTGCTCCCCCCGGCGAGCCAGCTTGCCGACCATGCCAGCCGACGCTCGCTGCGGACCGGCGACAAGCTGCCTTTCGACAGCCTGATCCCGTCTCCGGAAACGCGGCAGGACGCCCGTTGATCCAATGTGCCCGCGCGATACGGCAACAAGCCGCAACCTCCGGCGACGTTTCTCCGTCCGGACCAGCGCCTAATCTATCGCTCACTGCCGCTGCGGGCAAGCCAATGGGTGCTTTCATTTGCGTACAACGCACAAATTTTCCAGATTCGGGGTGGAAATGAGCGGCCGCCACGGCTCCTTACATCATAAAGACCAATCCGCCCCTCGAGACGACGGCTTGACGTCACCGGCAGAATGCGCGATGCCCACCGCTAGCCAGACTTGCGGATGGAAGGGCCAAGTTGTCGATGTTCGAGGCGATGAACCTCGCGATTCTCATCGGCGCCGGCCTCATCGCCATCTCGACATTCACCAGCCTGATCTCGTTCCGCATTGGCGCGCCGCTGCTGCTGGTGTTCCTCGCGGTCGGCCTCGGCGCCGGCATCGACGGGCCGGGAGGGCTGGTGTTCGATGACGCTCCCGCCGCCTATTTCATCGGCTCGCTGGCCCTTGCCGTTATCCTGTTCGACAGCGGCTTCAATACCCAGACGCGTTCGATCCGCATCGCCCTGGCGCCGGCTCTGGTCCTCGCCACCGTCGGCGTCGTCCTCACCGCCAGCTTCGTAGGGGTCGCCGCCCACTTCCTGCTGCCATTGCCCTGGCTGGAAGCCCTGCTGCTCGGCGCCATTGTCAGCTCCACCGACGCCGCCGCGGTGTTTTTTCTGCTGCGCGTTGGCGGCATCACCATCCGCGAGCGGGTCCGCTCGACGCTGGAGATCGAATCCGGCTCGAACGATCCGATGGCCATTTTCCTGACCATAACCCTGGTGGAGCTGATCGCCAGCGGCGCCCAGCCGGAGATGGCGGGATGGGAAGTTCTCATCGCCTTCGGCAGGCAGATGGGGCTCGGCTTGCTCGCCGGCTTTGCCGGCGGCCGGTTCATCATCTTTGCCATCAGCCGGCTGAAGCTGGAGGTCGGGCTCTACCCGATCGTGGTTCTCAGCCTCGCGCTGTGCCTGTTTGCGGCGACCGGCATGATCGACGGCAGCGGCTTCGTTGCCGTCTATGTGGCCGGCATCATGGCCGGCAATTCCCGCCTGCACGCGCTGCCGCTGCTGCGCCGGTTTCAGGACGGCATGACCTGGTTCAGCCAGATCGCGATGTTCCTGACGCTCGGCCTGCTGGCGACGCCCTCGCAGTTCCTCGATGTCGCGCTGCCGGCGGTCGGCCTGGCGCTGTTCCTCACCCTGATCGGCCGGCCGCTGGCCGTCTGGCTGTCGCTGCTGCCGTTCGGCTTCAGCCGCAACGAGACGACCTTCGTCGCCTGGGTCGGTCTACGTGGTGCGGTCTCGATCCTGCTGGCCATCCTGCCGATCGTCGCCGACCTGCCCCATGGCAAGCTGCTGTTCAACGTCACGTTCGTCATTGTCCTGGCGTCGCTGCTGGTGCAGGGCTGGACGATCGGGCCGATGGCGCGCTGGCTGGGCCTCATCGTGCCGCCGCGCTTCGGCGCGCTCGATCGCGTCGAGCTGGAACTACCCGGCCGCGCCAGCCACGAGCTCATCGCCTACCGGATCGCACCGGACAGTCCGGTCGCGTCAGGCGAGCGCATTCCGCGCTGGGCCCGGCCATCGCTCATCGTCCGCGACGGCCGCTCGATCCGCATCCACGAAGCCGGCCGGCTGCGCGCCGGCGACTACGTCTACATCTTCGCGCAGCCGAAGCTGGTGCACCTGCTCGACCGCCTGTTTGCCCGCCCGGCGGCGCTCGACCCGGGCGATCGCGAGTTCTATGGCGACTTCCGCATCGATCCGGCGACGAAGATGGCAGAACTGGCGGAGGTCTACGGGCTGGCGATCGCCGCTGCCGACGGACCGCTGACGGTGGGCGAGTTCATGGGGCGCCGCTTGTCCGGCGCCGAGATCGGCGATCGGGTGCCTCTGGAGGATGTCGAGCTGATCGTGCGCGACGTCGGGCCGAACCGCGAAGTCACCCAGATCGGCCTCGCCGTCGAACCCAGCCGGGCGGCGCGCCCCAAGTTGCCGCTGTTCCAGACCCGCGACGAGATCATCGCCGCCTTCCGCCGGTGGTGGCACGAGCAACGCCGTCGCCGCGACCGGCTGCGCGAACTGCCATAGGTCGGGCGTATCGGGGATCGGGCCGGCCTGCCCCGCCAAACGCCCGCGGCTCACGGCGCGCGGTTTGACCGCGCCAATGCGGACGATCCGGGTTGGCCGGCGGGCAGGCGCTGCGCTCAGCCCTGGCGGGTCTTGTAGCGCGGCTGCTTCTTGTTGATGACGTAGAGACGGCGCTTGCGCCGGACCACGAGGCAGCTCCGCTCGCGCGTCTTCGCCGACTTGATTGAGTGTCTGATCTTCATGACGCCGTCCAATACATCCCCATCATCGCACCGGCCTGCCGGCTGCAAGGCCCCGAACGATACGCAGCACCGGCGCTCCGGTCAACACGGCCGTTTACGGGGCGGTCGCATTGCGCCGATTGCCAATCCACCGGCGCAGTGGCGACAGAGGAGCGGGATCTGGGTGTGACTCCGGCAAAACCCGGGGCCGGCCGCCACGGGGTACCTGACCGGGGGGGGGGCTGGCGCCGCTGCAAGACCTCGTTCGGGGCAGGATTACGTCATTTTCTTGGCATCAGTACAGGGGTCTTGCTATAAGCCGCTTGGGCTAGCCAATCGGGGGGTACAAATGTCCATGCGCGCTTTCGCCACAGCGTTCGCCGGCAGGGCCGGCACGGGGCGCGGTGCATGCCGTCTTGCAGCGTTCTCGCTGGCGCTGGCGGCAGCGGCGCTGGTGTGGCTGCATCCGGCGGCGGCGGCGCCGCAGTCGCTGCGCGCCAACATCACGCTGACGAAGGTGATGGATACCGCCGGGGGCGGTTCGGATTCGATCCGGCTGGCCCGCGATCCGAGCGACGGATCGCTCTACTACGTCAAGCGCGGCGGCCAGATCTACCGGGTCAACCTCGCCGCCGGCACCCAGACGCTGGTTGCCGATGCCGGTGATCATGGTCAGACGTGGCTGCAAGGCTTTGCCATCGGCCCGGCAGGAACCTTCTTCCTGGTCAACAACGAGGACGTGCCCGGCACCCAGACCCGCGCGACCATCGTCAAGGGAGTGAAGCCGGTCGGCAGTCCGCGCATCTGGTCGGTGCTGGCCCGCAGCGATCCTTACCCGCGCAGTGCCACGGCGTACGATCATCGCTTCAACGGCATTATCGTCGATCCGTCGGGCGCCTCCCTCTACGTCAACAGCGGCTCGCGCACCGATCACGGCGAGATCCAGACGGCGGGTGGTCTCTATCCCGGCCTGCGCGAGAGCGGGCTGACCGCCTCTATCCTGCGCCTGCCCACATCAGCGAAGAATCTGCTGCTGCGCGATGACCGGGCGTGGCTGCGCAGCAGCGGCTATATCTTCGCGGAAGGCATCCGCAACACCTTCGACTTCGCCTTTGCTCCCAACGGCGATCTGTTCGGCACCGAGAACGGGCCGGGACGCGACGATCCGGAGGAGCTGAACTGGCTGCAGCAGGGCAAGCACTACGGCTTTCCCTGGCGGATCGGCGGCAACAACAACCCGATGCAGTATCCGGACTACAACCCGGCAACCGACCGGCTGCTCAACCCGTTCTCCGATGCGGTCAAGAAGGGCTACTACTACAACGATCCCACCTATCCGCCGCGGCCAAACATCCCCTTCGTCGAGCCGGTCCGCAATCTGGGGCCTGACGCCGACAAATACCGGGATCCCGCCGATGGCACGGTGAAGGACGCGAGCGCGCAAGGGCTGCCGTTCAGCACCTTCACGCCGCATCGCAGCCCGCTCGGCCTCGTCTTCGACCGCGCCCGCGTGCTCGCCGCGCCTTACCGGGGCGGCGGCTTCATGCTGAGCTGGACGAAAGGCTCGGCCACCGGCGACCAGATCGCCGGGCCGTTCAAGGACCCCAGCCAGGATCTGCTGTTCCTCGCCCTCACCAAGGCCGGCGGCAGCTATACGCTGCACGCCACCCGCATCGTCGGCGGCTTCAGCAGTCCCATCGATGCCGAGATCGTCGGCCGCGACATCTACGTGCTGGAGTACGGCGGCAAGCAGAGCCTGTGGCGGGTGCGCATGCCGCAGTAGGGCGGGGCAGCGACGGGGGACGCGTCAGGCGTAGGCGCTGTCGAGGAACAGGGTGACGCGGTCGTAGAAGGCGTCGGGCTGCTCGACGTGCGGATAGTGGCCGGCGCCGTTGATGACGGCGAACTCCGCCTGCGGAAACCGGTCCCAGACGGCGCCCTGGTGGGCGCGCCCGATGTAATTGGAGGCGGCGCCGGACACAAACAGCGCCCGGCCCTCGTAGGCCAGGTCCTCGGTGTCGGGAAACCCCAGCAACACCGGCATGTTCGCGGCGATGGCATCGAGGTTGACCCGCCAGGCGTAGCCGCCCGCCGCCGGCTGCTCCTCCAGGTTCTGCAGCAGGAACAGCCGGGTGCCGGTGTCTGGTATCGCCGCGGCCAGCGCCGCCTCGACATCGCCGCGGCGGCAGCCGGGTCCCAGGTCGGCAGCCTGCATCGCCGCGATGTAGGCGAGGAACGGCTCTTTGTAGGTGACGGGGGCGATATCCACGACGATCAGCGCGTCGAGGGCATCGGGATGACGCAGCGCCGTCAGCATCGCCGTCTTGCCGCCGACGCTGTGGCCCAGCACCGTCGCCGGCGCCAGCCCCTTCGCCTCGATCAGCGCTTCCAGATCGTCGGCCATCTCCTCGAAGCGCATCGAGGGCGCCCACGGCGAGTCACCGTGGTTGCGCAGGTCGCAGGCAAACACCCGGTACTGCTGGCCCAGCCGCTCGGCCATCGACTGCCAGTTCCGCTGCGAGCCGAACAGCCCGTGCAGGATCACCAGCGGCGGCCCGGCGCCATACTCCCGGAAGGCCAGGGAAAGGGGCATCGAAGCAGTCCTGATCAGGAGTTGCGGAGGCGGAGGTCAGGCGGTTTCGGGCCGGCGGCGCATCTCGAACGCGTCCCACAGCTGCGCTTCCAGCGAGACGCCGTCGAAGCGGCCGATTTCCTGGATGCCGGTGGGCGAGGTGACGTTGATCTCGGTGAGGTAGTCGCCGATCACGTCGATGCCGACGAACAGCAGGCCGCGCTTGCTGAGCTCGGGCCCGATGGTCTCGCAGATCTCGCGGTCGCGGGCGCTGAGCGTCGCCTTCTCGGCGCGGGCGCCGACGTGCAGGTTGGCGCGCGCCTCGCCCGGCCTGGGGACGCGGGCGACGGCGCCGGCGGCCCTGCCGTCGATGAGGATGATGCGCTTGTCGCCTTCGCGGATCTCCGGCAGGTAGCGCTGGACGACGATCGGCTCGCGGTAGAACTGGGTGAACATCTCCAGCAGCGCGTTGAGGTTGTCGTCGTCGGGATCGACGTGGAAGACGCCGGCGCCGCCGTTGCCGAACAGCGGCTTCAAGATGATGTCCTCGTGCTCCTCGCGGAAGGCGCGGATCGCCGCCCGGTCGGAGGTGATCAGCGTCGGCGGCATCAGCTCGGGGAAGTGGGTGACGAACAGCTTCTCCGGCGCGTTGCGCACCTCGACCGGATCGTTGACGACGAAGGTCTTCGGGTGGATGTGCTGCAGGATGTGGGTGGCGGTGATGTAGGCCATGTCGAACGGCGGATCCTGGCGCATCAGCACCATGTCCAGCGAGCCGAGGTCGAGCACTTCCTCGCCACCCAGCCGGAAATGGTCGCCGCGCTGCCGCTTCACCTCAAGCGGCCGCGCCCGCGCAAAAACCGAGCCGGCCGAGAAGGTCAGGTCCTGCGGCAGGTAGTGCCACAGCATGTGGCCGCGCCGCTGGGCCTCCAGCGCCAGCGCGAAGGTTGAATCGGCATCGATGTCGATCCGTTCGATCGGGTCCATCTGGATGGCGACGGTGAGCGGCATCGGCGTTCCTCGGTTCATCGGCGGCGGCTCGCGAAGGGGCGCGCCGGCGCAACAGAACACCGTCAGGCTCCCGCTGGCAAGAGTGCCCGGTCAGGCTTGCGGGATTAGCGAGTTTGAGAAACGGGTGGTGCGGGCAGTTGCGGCCATCGACATACCCGGTCCCCTTCGCCGGGTATGTCGGACAGCCTTGTCCGTCAGTGCGACAGCCGCTGCTCGATGACGGCGTTCTTCACCGACTTTTGCAGCTTCTCGAACGCGCGCACCTCGATCTGGCGGACGCGCTCCCGGGAGATGCCGAAGCGCTGGCTGAGATGCTCCAGCGTTGTCGGGTTCTCCTTCAGCCGGCGTTCCGAGACGATCTGCCGCTCCCGGTCGCTCAGCGTCTGCATGGCGCCGGCGAGAAGCTCGCGGCGGCTGGTCAGCTCTTCCGCCCCGGCGAGCCGGACCTCCTGGCCTTCGTCCTGATCGACGAGCCAGTCCTGCCACTCGCCGTCGCCCTCTTCGCGCAGCGGCGCGTTGAGCGACGTATCCGGATTACCAATGCGGCGGTTCATCTGCACCACGTCCGCCTCGGAGACGTTCAGCTTGGTGGCGATGGTGTTGACGTGCTCCGGCGAGAGATCGCCCTCGTCGATCGCCTGCATCTGCCCCTTCAGCTTGCGCAGGTTGAAGAACAGCTTCTTCTGCGCCGCTGTCGTGCCCATCTTCACCAGCGACCAGGAGTGCAGGATGTACTCCTGGATCGACGCCCTGATCCACCACATGGCATACGTGGCGAGGCGAAAGCCACGGTCCGGATCGAACCGCATGACCGCCTGCATCATGCCGACATTGCCTTCGGAAATCAGCTCACCCAGCGGCAAACCATAGCCGCGGTAGCCCATGGCAATCTTGGCCACCAGCCGCAAATGGCTGGTGACCAGCGTGTGTGCGGCCTTCTCGTCCCCGTGCTCTACCCAGCGCTTGGCCAGCGCAAACTCTTCCGAGGGCTCCAACATCGGGAATTTGCGAATGCTCTGCAGATACCGGGCGAGATTCCGATCTGGTGAAATGCCCAGTTCCAACGTGGGTCCCGGCATCTCTTATTCCTCCTTCCCAGCGTTTAGCGAAATCCCTCCACCGTCCTTTGGCTGCTCCACGTTCTCCTCTACGATCTTATCCAACTATCGGGCTTTAGTATAGCATGCGTTAAAGACACTCTAAAGTTCTAATTAAGATATTGATATCAGTCGGCATCGCTGATTGAAACCGCAGCGTGGCAAAGGTATCGGGATGGCGAAACCCTATCAAACAGGCGTGAAGCGCCTGACGCGAAAAACCCGGTGCGGCACTGATGTTCCTCTGAGCAAGCCTTGTGCCACCTTTGCCATAGACTGCATCTCCGACGATCGGATGTCCAATGAACGCCATGTGTACCCTGATCTGATGCGTCCTGCCGGTCGCCAGCCGACACTCGACAAGGCTGGCCCGCGCGCCGTAAGCGACCATCGTTCGGTAGTATGTAACCGCCGGCTTGCCGCCGCGTTCCACCGTCGTCATGCGTACACGATCGGGGCCACGCGCAATTGCACGCATGATCTTTCCAGATGGCGGCCTTGGCTGGCCAGCCACGATGGCGTGATAGGCACGCTCCACCGAGTGCCGGGCGAACTGCTCGGCCAGATCACGGTGAGCCGCATCGGTTTTCGCCACCACCAGCAGCCCGCTGGTGTCCTTGTCGATGCGGTGGACGATCCCCGGCCGCAACGGCGCTCCGATCGACGAGAGCTTGCCGGCGGTATGCGCCAGCAGCGCATTCACCAGGGTACCGTCGGGGTTGCCGGCGCCGGGATGGACCACGAGGCCGGCCGGCTTGTCGATCACCAGCAGGTGCTCGTCCTCGTAAACCACGTCGAGAGGAATCGCCTGCGGCTGCGGCATTTCCGGGGGCTGCGGCGGCACCGTGACGGTGAAGGCCTGTCCCGGCCGTACCCGCATCGCCGGATCGTCGGCCGTGCCATGACCGGACGCGACGCGGCCGCCGGTGATCAGCGCCTGCAGCCGGGTGCGGGAGAGGTCTGGCAGGCTGTCGGCGAGCAGGCGGTCGAGGCGGCTTCCTGCCTTGTCGGGCTCGACCACGACAGTGTAAGTGGTGCCCTTCGGGATGTTTTCCGGCGGATGAGGCGGCATGCAGGCGCTCAAGCTGGTCGTTGTCGGGCTCGGCGTGCTGATCGTCGTCAGCATCGGCCTGCTGGGCTGGGGATTCTATACCAAGTTGAAGCGCGTGGATCCGGCCGACGGAGCCAGCGCCGTTGCGCCACCGCTCGCCGGGTCGGCGCCGTTCCAGGCGCCCGCCGCTGCCGCCTTTGGCGAGGTCCGCTTCCCGCTGCCGCCGGGGTGCACGGCGGTCGAGATGCGGCCGGCGGGTGACCGGCTCTACGTGCGCACCGGTCCGACCGGCCTGTGCGAGCGGATCATCGTCTTCGACGGCGCCGGCCGGCTGCTCGGCAGCATCGTGCTGGCGCCATGATCGTCATCGCCGGCAGCGGGATCATCAGCGGCATCGCCGCGGCTGCCGAGCGCGCCTATCCGGAGGAATGCTGTGGTCTGCTGATCGGCCGCCGGAGCGCGCGCGCTGTTCATGTCGACGAAGCCGCCGAAAGCGCCAACGTCGCCGGGGATCGCCGGCGACGGTTCGAGGTTGATCCGGCCTTGCGGTTGACGCTGATGCGAAGGCTGCGCGGCGGCGACAGCGGCATCGTCGGCCACTATCACTCCCACCCGGACGGCCCGGACGAGCCTTCCGCGCATGATGCGGCGATGGCGTTCGAGCCGGAGCTGATCTGGCTGCTGGTCGCGGTCCGGTGCGGTGAGGCGGCGGCGCCCGGCGCCTTCCTGTTCGATGCCGGAGCCGGGTTGTTCCGCCGCCTTCAGCTCATGACCGGGGCCTGAGCAGCGGGGGGCGGGTAGGGACCGGCGGAGGGGAAGGCGAGCAGCATGTTTCCAGAGATCCACCCGTCCAGCTACCTGCAGCGGATGGCGGACGGCACCGTCAAGCAGATGAACCCGTTCACCGGGACCGAGGTGTGGACGGTGCCGGGGCGCGGTCACCGCCCGCTCGGCAACCACGGCAAGTCCGGTGCGCCGATCGAGCCCGGGCATCATCACGCCAGCTGTGCGTTCTGCCCCAGCCGGCTGCTCGAGACGCCGCCGGAGAAGGCGCGGCTGGTCCGCACCGGCGAGGGCTGGCTGACCCTGAAGGCGCTGCCCGCCGAGGCGCTGTTCGAGACGCAGGCCGAGTTCCGCCGGGTCCCCAACCTCTTCGAGATCGTCTCCTGGGATTACTGGCAGAACAACTACGGGCACGAGCTGACCGAGCCGCTGGCGGCGCGGATGCGGGCCTATATCACCAGCGAGGCCGGGCGCCGACATGTCCTTGCCGTCATCGAGGCGCGGATGCGGCTGTCCGGCGTTGACGCCGCCGTGCTCGCAACCATGCCGGTGGAAGACAAGCTGGCGGCGGCCAAGGCCTTTTTCGGCGGCGGCCACGAACTGATCATCGGCCGGCGGCACTTCGTCGATGGGGCGACGCACGACAGCGAACTGGCCTCCTCCGGGGCGCTGTCGCCGGAGGAGCACTACCAGTACCTGCGCTTCACCATCGATGCGCTGCGCGACATCTACCTGGAGAACCGCTACGTGCGCTATGTCGCGGTGTTCCAGAACTGGCTGGCGCCGGCCGGTGCGTCGTTCGACCATCTGCACAAGCAGCTGGTGGCGATCGACGAGCGCGGCGTCTACAACGACATGGAGATCCGCCTCGCCCGGGCCAATCCCAACATCTACAACGAGGTGGCGGTGAATTTCGCGGGGTACCGCAACCTCGTCTTCGCCGAGAACGACCACGCCATCGCCTTCGCCGGCTTCGGTCACCGCTTTCCGACGCTGGAGATCTACTCGAAGGGCGAGCGCAGCCAGCCGTGGAACCACACCGCCGAGCAGCTTCGCGACGTCTCCGATCTGGTTCACGCCTGCCATGCGGCGATGGGCTCGGCGATCCCGTGCAACGAGGAATGGCACTACAAGCCGCCGGATGCGGATACGCCGATGCCCTGGCGCACCCTGATCAAGTGGCGGATCTCCAATCCCGCCGGCTTCGAGGGGGGCACCCGGATTTACGTCAACACCATCGACCCCGAGGGGCTGCGCGACAAGGTGGTGCCCCGCCTCTACCAGCTGCGCGGGGAGGGGCGGATCGCGCCGATCCGGATCGGTCGCGAGTGCGCCTGTGTGCCCAACTGCCTGAAATACAATCCCGCCGTTCGCCGCGAGGACAGCGACGACCCGGAATTCCCGCCGCTGTCGGCGGCCGCCCGGCCCGATGCGTCGGGGTAACAGGCCGGGCGAGCCGTTCGCGAATGACGGAGACAGCCGGTTCTTCGTTACGGGTATCGGCGGTGACGGCGACCGCTTCGCTCTATCGCCCGGAGGAAAGGGTAGATCGCTGACGGCGGTGAACCGTCAGCCTGCCGCTCTCACATGCTGAACGGCTGCAGTTCGCCCGGCATGCGCAGCATCTTGTCGACTTCGGTGACGTGCTTGCTTTCCGCCGCCACCATCTGGCGGGCGTACTCCTCGAGCATGATCTCGCGGTCTTCGACGAGCTTGAGCAGCGAGCGGTAGAGCGCCAGCGCCGCGCGCTCATGCTCCAGCGACTCGCGCAGGATGGCGCCGATGTCGTGCTTTTCGCTTTCGAGCAGCTTGCCGATGCCGAGCGAGGGATGGCCGCCGAGCGAGGTGATGTACTCGCCGGCGTCCTGGGCATGCAGCAGCGACTCGCTCGCCTGGCCACGCAGCCAGTCGACAATCGGGATGCGGCCGTAGCCGTAGACCATCAGCGAATAGTGGGTGTAGCGGACGACGCCGGCCAGCTCGGCTTCGAGGATCTGGTTGAGAATGGCGAGAACGGCGGGTTTATCGATTTCGGTTTCTGACATCATAGTCTCCCGTGTGCACGGCCTTATCGGTCAGCCCGGCGGTGCCGATATTTGTCGCGGTCGGAGCCAGCCGCCGCCCTTTGCCCGAACGCCCTAGCAGAATCGATGGGGACACGCAACGCGCGGCGTGCCCCCGTCAACCCCGCGGCGGGAGCGCTCAGGCGGAGGCGGCCTGTTGCGCCGCCAGTTCGCGCGCTACCTGCAAAACGTCAGCCACATGGCCTGTCACCTTCACCTTCCGCCAGACGTGGCGAATGACGCCGGCGGCGTCGATGAGCAGGGTGGTGCGCTCCATCCCCATGTATTTCCTGCCGTACATGCTCTTCTCCACCCACAGGCCGAGCGCCGTCGCCAGCGATTTCTCGCTGTCGGAGGCGAGCGGGAAGTTCAGAGCGTGCTTGGTGCGGAACTTGAGGTGGCTGGCGATCGGATCGACGGAGACGCCGATGACGGCAATGCCTGCCTCGGCGAACGCCGGCAGCGCGTCGCGGAAGGCCTTGGCTTCGCTGGTACAGCCCGAGGTATCGTCCTTCGGATAGAAGTAGAGGACGGTCGTCCGGCCGGACAGGCTCGCCGCTGTCAGGGTGCTGCCGTCATCGAGCGGCAGCGAGAAGTCGGGTAGGGGCGTACCTGCAGCAAGCGTCATGATTTCTCTCCGATGAGCGGGCCGGGGTGCGGGCGTTCGGCAGCGGCGCCGGCCAGGCGGCGCGCTGACGCGGCCGGTTCCTCGACCAGGCGGTGGAAGTGCCCGCGGACGTCGGCGGCGGCGCGATGCAGCCGCGCCACCAGTGTCGGGAAGTCGAGGCCGGCGATGCCGTCGGCCGCCACCTTCAGCGACCGCGGCGCATCGTCCCCGCCCTCGGCGGTGATCCCGGTGCCGATGTTCAGGCGGATCCGCGCCTGCACTGCCTGCCACAGGGCCAGCGCGTTGCGCAGCTCGCGGGCTGCCTGGGGCATCAGGATGCCAGCATCGCCAAGGCGGCTGAGGGCGATGAAGGTATTCTGCGACAGCACCTGCGGATGGGCGTGCGCCTCGCGTAGCTGCAGGTACTGGGCGATGAACTCGATGTCGATCAGGCCGCCGCGCACGTGCTTCGGTTCCCACAGGCTTTTGGTGGGATGCTCGGCCGCCATTTTCTCGCGCATCTCGGCGACGTCGACGACAAGCGCCAGCGGATCGCGCCGCCGGGTCAGGACGGTGCGGATCGCCGCTTCGATGTCGGCGGCGAGGGCCGCCGGTCCGGCGATCACCCGCGCCCGGGTCAACGCCATCTGTTCCCAAACCCAGGCGTCTTCGAGCTGATAGCGGGCAAAGGTGGTCGAGCTGACGGCAATCGGGCCGGCCTTGCCGGAGGGGCGCAGCCGCATGTCGACCTCGTACAGCCGTCCCTCCGCCGTTGGCGCGGTGATGGCGTTGATCAGCCGCTGGCTCAGCCGGGCAAAGTACAGCGGCGCCGGCAGCGGCCTGCGCCCGTCCGAGTGGGCACCCTCGGGCGGCGTGCAATAGATGAAGATGAGGTCGAGATCGGAGGTCGCCGTCATCTCCGCTCCCCCCAGCTTGCCCATTCCCAGGATGGCCATGTCACAGCCGGCGATGCGTCCGTGGGTGCGGGCGAACTCCGCCTCGATCAGGGGCAGCAGCCGGCGCAGCGCCGCTTCGGCGACGCGCGACCAGGCGGCGCCGGCGGCCTTGGTGTCGATCAGGCTCTTCAGGGCCTGAACGCCGACCTGGAAGCGGCGGTCGTTGGCCCAGCGCCGCGCCAGATCCAGCGTGTCCTCGAAATCCCGGGCCTGGTCGAGGATACCCTGCAGTTCCTCTTCCAGGTCTTCCAGCGGGATTGGCGGCTGGAAGAAGTCCGGCGCGGAGAGCACGCTTTCCAGTACCGACGGACGTCGCGCCAGGTGATCGGCGAGCGCCGGCGCCACCCCCAGGATGTCGGTGACGAGGCCGAGCAGCGGCGGGTTGGCGTGGAACATCGAGAACAGCTGCACGCCCGCCGGCAGGCCGTTGAGGAAGCGGTCGAAGGCGAGGAAGGCGGCATCAGGATCGGGCTTCGCTGCCAGCGCCTTGAGCAGGTGAGGCAGCAGTTCGGTCAGCAGTTCGCGCGCCCGCACGCTGCGCATCGCCCGGCAGCGGCCGTGGTGCCAGCCGCGGACCGCGGCGTCGATGGTCTGGACGTTGCTGAAGCCGAGCCGCTGCAGGGTCGCCAGCGTCTCCGGGTCGGCCTCGCCGCCGGTGAACACGAGGTTACCGCCGACGGTCCCAGGCAGCGTCAGCGCCGGCGCATCCTCGAACAGCTCGGCGTAGTGGGTCTCGACCCGGCGCAGGGTGGCCAGCAGCGCCTCGGCGAACGGCTCCAGCGATGGATAGCCGAGAAACCCGGCGAGCGCGTCCAGCTTCTCCGGATCGTCCGGCAGCGAGTGGGTCTGAGCATCGTTGATCATCTGCAGGCGGTGCTCGACGCGCCGGAGATAGCGGTAGGCGACGGTCATCTCCGCGGCAACATCGGCGCTGATCTTGCCGGCGTGGGCGAGGGCGGCGAGCGCGTCGATAGTGCCGGTCCGGCGGACCGAGGGGATGCGGCCGCCCCAGATCAGCTGCTGGGTCTGGGCGAAGAACTCGATTTCGCGGATCCCCCCCCGGCCGAGCTTGACGTTGTGGCCGGCGAGCTTGATCCGGCTGCCGCCGCGATAGGCGTTGATCTGCCGCTTGATCGAATGGATGTCCTGGATGGCGGCGAAGTCCAGATGCTTGCGCCAGATGAAGGGCTTCAGCCAACGCAGGAACTCTTCTCCGGCGATGCGGTCGCCGGCCACCGGCCGCGCCTTGATCAGCGCCGCCCGCTCCCAGTTCTGCCCGAGCGTCTCGTAATATTCCTCCGCGGCGAGGATCGGGATCGCAACAGGTGTCGCACCGGGGTCGGGACGCAGCCGCAGGTCGGTGCGGAACACGTAGCCGTCGCGGGTGCGGTCGGCCATCAGCCGGACGAGACCGCGGACCAGGCGCTCTGCCGTGCGCTGGCGGGTCTCGGCGACCGCCGTGCGCAGGCGTTCCGGATCCCAGAAGACGATCAGGTCGATGTCGCTGGAGTAGTTGAGCTCGCCCGCTCCCAGCTTGCCCATGCCGAGAACGATCAGGCCGCACCGCTGCAGCGGATCGGAAGGCTCGGCGAGAATCACCTCGTTGCGCGCGGCGGCGCTGGCCAACAGGAAGGAGAGCGCCACGTCCATCGCCGCTCCGGCGAAGGAGGACAACGCGCCGGTGACCCGTTCCAGCGGCCAGACCGAGGCGATGTCGGCGATGGCGGTCGTCAGCGCCAGCCGGCGCTTGGCGTGACGCAGCGCCGCTCCCGGATCGTTGCCGCCGATGGCCCGCCGGCGCAGTTCCTGCAGGTCGGCATTGAGCCCGTCCCGTGCGGCATCCGCGCCGCTGACCAGCAGCCGGACCAAAAACGCGGGTTCCAGTTCCGCCATCAGCGTCAGAAAGGGGCTGTTGCCGAAGATGGCGGCGAGTAGCGCGGCGCACCGCTCGTCGGCGCACAGACGATCGGCCATCTGCCGATCCTCCGGATCTGCCTTGGCGGCGAGCGCGTCCTGCCAGCGGTCGATGCCGCGCCGGGCCTGATCGGCGTCCGCTGCCGCCGGCAGCGGATCACTCCGGAACGACGGGTGAAGCTTACTCATGGTCCAAGCACCCGCTTTCGCGCAAACTCCACCGGCCGCGCGCCGCCACCGGCGCGAACTCAACAGGAATAACCGGGAATGGGACGACTTGTGCATCTGTTTGTGCGGCTGCTGGCCGGCGCAGTGGCGATCATCGTGGTGCTGCTGGCGCTGATCACCCTGCGCCTGTCGGTTGGCCCGGTGTCGCTGGGATCACTGGCGCCGGGGCTGGCGCGGATGCTGGAGAAGGTCACCCCTTACCGGTTCGAGATCGGCAACCTTGGCATTCTGTGGCAGGACTGGCAGCGCGGCCTGGTGGTGCAGGCAGCGGGGGTGCGGGTGCGCGACGATGGCGGGACGGAATACGCCCGCATCGACAATGTCGTCGTTGGTTTCAGCGCCCAGGCACTGGCCCACGTCGTCATCGCCCCAACCTCGATCGAGGCGGAGGGGATCGCCGTCACCCTGCCGTCGGCAGTGCCGGCGGGCGGTGGCGAGGACGCCAACGGGGCTTCCATCGATGACCTGCTGCGCGGGCTGCGCGGTCCGCGCGATCCGGCGCATCCGCTCAGCTACCTCGATGCGGCGCGGCTGCACGATGTTCAGGTGCACTACCGGCCGCCCGGCGACGCCGGGCCAGGCGGGGCCGGCGACTGGCAGCTGCAGGTAACGCAGGCGGAGCTGCAGCGGGATGACGAGCGTCGGCTGGGTGGCAATGTCGCGCTGGCGGTGAGTCGCGATCACGAACAGGCGCAGGCAACGGCCGTGCTGGCGCCAACGCCCGCCACCGGCGATCTGGCGCTGACCCTCAGCCTCGGCGGCCTTCGCCCGGCGCTTTTTGCCGATCTGAGCCAGGCGCTGGCGCCGCTGGCGATGCTCGACCTGCCGCTTAAGGGCACCATCGATCTGCGGATCGGCGCGGAAGGCCGCCTTGCCAGCGCGGCGATCGACCTGACCAGCTCCGAAGGGGCGCTCAGGCTGGCCGGGCCGCTGGCCGAAGACGCCGGTCTGGCGCCGCCGGAACAACATCTGGCGGTTCGCAACCTGGCGCTGAAAGCCGCTTTCGATGCCGCCACCGACGCCGTCGCGGTCGATACCTTCGCGCTCGGCTTTGCACCGGGGACGACCCTGTTCGTCCCGGCCCCGGTAAACTTCCGCTTCCCCCTGATGGAATTGGCCGGCTCGGGCGTCTATCGGGCCGGGCAACTTACGGTCAAGCAGCTCGATCTCGATCTCGACGGACTGCGGGCGCGGATAACCGCCGAGATCAATAACTTGCTGGGCGCGCCGTCCGGCAAGCTGACGGTCACCGCCAGCGACGTCCACGTGAACGACTTCCGGCGCTATTGGCCGCCGAGCATCGCGCCCGGCGCCGGGAAGTGGTGCACCCAGCACCTGCACGACGGCATCGTGCCGCATGCCGAGGCCGAGATTTCGTTCACCAGCGAGGGCGACGAAATCCGTGCGACCGCCCTTGCTGCCCGCTTCGACGTCGAGCGGCTGACGGTTGCCTACCTGCCGCCGATGCCGGTGGTCAGAAACGCTGCCGGAACGGTGACCGCCGATCTCAACAGCCTGCGCATCGATATCGATGCGGGCAATGCGGCCGGGCTGACGGTCGGCGACGGATTCGTCCTGATTTCCGGCTTCGACCAGCAGGACCAGCAGATCGACATCGATCTGTTCATCGCCGGCCCGGTCAGGTCGGCGATGACCATCATCGCCTCGCAACCGCTCGACTACGATTCGAAGATCGGCATCGACCCGGAACAGACCTCGGGGGAGGTCACGACCCGCCTGATGATGCGCTTTCCCCTGGTCGATGACCTCGATGCCGACCAGGTGCAGATCGATGCGGACGTCGAGCTGCGCAATCTCGGCATCAGCCATGCGATCAACGGTGTCGACATCAGCAATGGCAATGCCCGCCTGCGCATCGACAATCGCGGCCTGCGCGCCGCCGGCCGGCTCGGCATCGCCGGTATCGACGGCGAATTGCGGGTGAGCGACTCGTTCGTCGATGACGTCGAGCCGCGGACGATGGCCTCGTTCAGCTTCACCGACGCGCCGGTGGAGCGGATCCGCCGTGCCTTGCGCGGCGTCGCTGACCTCCGTCCCTACCTGCGCGAGGGGGGGCTGTCCGGCAGGGTTACCTTCGATCAGTCGCAGGCCGGCGGCGGTGTCCTCGCCGCTACCATGGATCTGACTCATGCGTCGCTGGCGATCCCGCCGATCGGCTGGAGCAAGCGGGCCGGCACTGCGGGTAGCTGGGAATCCTCGCTGCGCTTCGAGAATGGCCGCCTGGCGGCGGTGCCGCAGTTCGAGCTGCTCGCTCCTGGCCTCGATTTCGCCGCGTCGTGCCGGTTCGGCCCCGGTGGCGGACTGGACAGTGCCGAAGTCGCCCGGCTGAACGCGGGCCGCACCAACCTTACCGGAACACTCGCGGCGAGGGCCGGTGGTGGCTGGGATGTCGCGGTTAACGGCATCGCGCTGGATCTGCAGCCGATCCTGGACGGGCTCGGCAAGCGCAAGGGCAGCGACGGCGGCGGGATGGACGCGTTACCCGATATCACGATGGCGGCGGACCTTGAGACCGTATGGCTTTCCCACACCGAGTCCCTGCGCGACGTCCGGGCGTCGGCGCTGCACCAGAACGGGCGTCTGATGGTGGCAAGGCTGGAAGGGCGCCTGATCGATGGCAGCCCGGTGCATCTCTCGCTCGCCCCCGACAATGAAGGCGGAAGGGTATTGCGGGCGAGTGCGGCAAACGCCGGCGAGGCGTTGAGTGCCTTCCGCATCTTCCCCGACGCGCGCGGCGGCGAACTGGAGGCGCGGGCACGGTTCGACGACACCGATCCGGCGAGCCCGCTGACCGGCAGGGTGACGGTGCGCCGCTTCCACGTCGTCAATGCGCCGATCCTGGCGAGGCTGCTGAGCATCCTTGCGGTCACCGGCATTCGCGACACCCTCACCGGCCGCGGCATCGCCTTTAATGTCTTCGAACTGCCATTCAGCTTCAAGAACGATGTGCTGGAGATCACCGACGGCCGCGCCGCCGGCTGGTCGCTGGGGATGACCTTCGCCGGGACGGTCGATGTGGCAGCGGAAACCGTCGATGTCGGCGGCCGGCTGGTGCCGTTCTACACCATCAACAATGTCCTCGGCCGGCTGCCGCTGCTGGGCAGCATAATGACCGGCGGCGAGCGCGGGGCCGGCGTCTTCTCGGCGGCCTATACCGTGAAAGGCCCGCTGGACGACCCGGCGGTCTCGGTCAACCCGGTCAGCGTCCTCTTCCCCGGGTTCCTGCGCTGGTTGCTGGAGGTGCTGTCAGGCTGGTCAGGCGGGGCGGCCGAAACCATCACCACCGATCTTGGCGTCGCCGCACCCTGACCACGCGGCGCCCTCTGCGTGTCAGACGATGCGCACGAGGGCGTGGCGCTTCTTGCCGGCGGACAGCTTGAGCTTGCCGTCCGGATCGAGATCGGCGAGGCCGATGGCGCGGGTTTCCTCCGCCAACGGCTGATTGTTCAGCCGCGCGCCACCGCCCTTGATCAGGCGGCGGGCCTCACCGCCGGATGCGGCGAGGCCGGCGCGGCGGAACAGCTCGAATGCCGGGATGCCGGCTGCCAGCTCGCCGCGACCGACCTCGATGCTGGGCAGGGCATCACCGGTGCCGTCCTCGGCGAAGGTCCGCCGGGCCGTTTCGGCGGCCGCTGCCCGTGCCGCCTCGCCGTGGCAGAGCCGCGTCGCCTCATCGGCGAGGACGACCTTGGCGTCGTTGATGGCCGGGCCCTGCAGCCGTTCCAGCCGCTCGATCTCGGCCAGCGGCAGCTCGGTAAACAGCCGCAGGAAGCGGCCGACGTCGGCATCCTCGCTGTTCCGCCAGAACTGCCAATACTGATAGGGCGACAGCATCTCGTCCGACAGCCAGACGGCACCCGAGGCGGTCTTTCCCATCTTGGCGCCGGAGGCGGTGGTGATCAGCGGTGTCGTCAGCCCGAACAGCGTGCGGCCGTCGACCCGGCGCGCGAGCTCGACTCCGGCGACGATGTTGCCCCACTGGTCGGAGCCGCCCATCTGCAAAAGGCAGTCGCGCCGCCGCGACAGCTCGAGAAAATCGTAGGCCTGCAGGATCATGTAGTTGAACTCGAGGAACGACAGCGGCTGCTCGCGCTCCAGCCGCAGCTTCACCGATTCGAAGGTGAGCATGCGGTTGACCGAGAAGTGGCGGCCGAAGTCGCGCAGGAACGGGATGTAGGCGAGCCCGTCGAGCCAGTCGGCGTTGTTCACCATCACCGCGCCCGTCGGCGCGTCGCCGAAGTCGAGGAAGCGGGCGAAGACCTTGCGGATGCCGGCCATGTTGGTGGCGATCTCGGCGTCGGAGAGCAGCTTGCGCGCCTCGTCGCGGCCGGTGGGATCGCCGATCCGCGTCGTTCCGCCGCCCATCAGCACGATCGGCCTATGGCCGGCCTGCTGCAGCCGGCGCAGCAGCATGATCGAGACGAGGCTGCCGACGTGCAGGCTGGGGGCGGTGCAGTCGAAGCCGATATAGGCAGTCAGCGTTCGTTCGCCGGCGAGCGCGTCGAGGGCGTCGAGGTCGGTGCACTGGTGCAGGTAGCCGCGGTCGACGACCGTGCGGACGAACGTGGAACGGGGATCGGGCATCGGAAAGGTCTGTGATAAGGAACGGGCCCCGGCTTGGTAGCACAGCGGCCGGCAGGGCGACAACGCAGGGCAGGCGGGGCGCAAGCGCCGCGTGGCCGGGAGGGCGGGATGGAGACGGCGCGAGACCTCGGCGATGGCCGGCCGCTGCGGGCCATCGGGCTGATGAGCGGCACGTCGCTGGACGGGATCGACGCGGCACTGCTCACCACCGATGGCGAACACATCGCCGCGAGCGGGCCGGCCGCCACCTTCCCCTACCCGCAAGCCTTTCGCGAGCGGCTGCGCCGTCTGCTCGGCCGCGAGCCGGGCGACGGCGACCGGGCGGTGATCGACGAGCTGACCGACCGGCACGCCGAAGCCGTCTGCCGGCTGCTGGCCGGCGCCGGCCTGACGCCGGCCGGCATCGATCTCGTCGGCTTCCACGGCCAGACGGTGCTGCACCGGCCGGAGAAGCAGCGATCGGTGCAGGTCGGCTGCGGCCAGCGGCTGGCCGACACGCTTGGCGTCCCGGTGGTCAGTGACTTCCGCAGTGCCGACGTGGCGGCCGGCGGGCAGGGGGCGCCGCTGGTGCCGCTCTACCATCAGGCGCTGGCGCAAGGCGTGGCGCGGCCTCTGGCGGTGGTGAACATCGGCGGTGTCGCCAACCTCACCTGGATCGGGCCGCAGGACGGTGAGCCGGCGCTGCTGGCGTTCGATACCGGCCCCGGCAACGCCCTGCTCGACGACTTCGTGCGCGCCCGCACCGGCCAGCCGTTCGACGAGGGCGGCGCGCTGGCGGCACAGGGCACGGTCGACGGCGCCCGGGTGATGGCGTGGCTGCGGCGGCCATGGTTCCTGCGCCCACCGCCGAAATCGCTCGATCGCGACGACTTCCGCTTTGCCCTCGATGCCGTGGCGGCAATGTCGGTGGCCGACGGCGCCGCCACCCTTGCGGCATTCACCGCCCGCGCCATCGCGCTGGCCGTGCTGCTGTTGCCGGAGGCGCCGCGGCGCTGGCTGGTGTGCGGCGGCGGCCGCCATAACCGGCGGCTGATGGCATTGCTGGCAGAGACCCTCGGCGCGCCGGTCGAGGCAGTGGAGACGCAGGGATGGCGGGGAGACTTCCTGGAGGCCGAGGCCTTCGCCTTCCTCGCCGTCCGCGCGGTCCGCGGCCTGCCGCTGACGCTTCCGTCCACCACCGGCGTTCCCCAGCCGCGTACCGGTGGCGTGCTCCATCGGCCGTCCTGAGCATGCCGGCCGCGGTGCGGCGGGGTATCAGGGGCGGCTCAGCTCCCGCCAGACGGCGAACTCGCCCCGGAAGGCGCCGAGCGACTGCCAGACCTGGCGGAACTGCGCGTCGTCGCTGCTCATCTGCTGGGCGACCTGCTGCCAGGCGCGCTCCAGCGCATCGCGGATCGCCGGCGGCAGGCGCTGCAGCCTCACCCCGCCGCTGTAGATCTTCTGCAGCGCGCGGAATTGCCCGGCCTCGCCCTCGGCGATGCTCTGGCGGACGTTATCGCCGCACAGCGTTTCCACCTGAGTCCGCTGCATGGTGTTCAGCGACTGCCACTTCTTCTGATTGATCATCAGCGACAGCAGCGTCAGCGACTGGCTCCAGCCCTGCGGATAGTAGTTTTTCAGCCAGGCACCGAAGCCCATCGGCTCGTCGAGCAGGGGCGATGCCCAGACGACGCCATCGACCGCCCCCTGCTCGATTGCCAGCATGAGCTCGCCGGAAGCGAGGTCGACGACCTCTGCGCCCAGGCGCGCCAGCACTTGACCGGGCAGACCTGAGGCATTGACGTTGATGCCGCGGAGGTCCTGCGGCGACTGCAGCTCGCGCCGGAACCAGCCGAAGGCCGAGGGCGGCAGCAGCCCGCAGACCAGGGCATGCACGCCCTGCTGCTGGTTGATCTCCGCAAACAGCGGCCCGCCGCCGCCAAACTCCAGCCAGGCGAGAAACTCCTCGGCATCGGGACCGAACGGCGTGCCGCCGAACAGCGCCAGCGCCGGCGCCTTGGCGGCGCCCGCCTGGGCCGGTGCGAAGGCGGCATCGATGCTGCCGACGGCGACGGCGTCGTAGATGTCGGCGGGGGGCACCAGCGCCCCCGGCGGGAAGCTGCGAATTTCGAACTGGCCGCGCGAGATCTCCCAGATGCGCGCATCGATGCGCCGGGCGAGATCCCCGGCGACCGGGGTGTCCGGCGGGAAGGCGCTGGCCATCTTCATCGAGACGTCCGGCCGCGGAACCAGCACCCGCGGCAGCTGCTTCGCCAGTTCTGCCGGCGGTGGCGGCGATGCCGGCGTGGTGGCAGCCGTCCCGGGAGTCGTGCGCTGCAGCCGCGGCGCGATGACCGTCGCGCCGACGACGATGCCGATCACGGTACCGATGATCAGGCCGATGACGATGTTGCGCACAGGGGCACGCGAAAGATGGAAGGAAGCCGCAAGCTGGCCTCGCAAGCGGAAGGTCTCAAACGATGCCGGCAGCCGCCGACGATCGGACGCTAGACCACTGCCGCAACCGGGACAAGCACCGATCGGGCGGCAGGTGGGCGGCGGGTGGCGGCAGGCGCTGGCCACGCATTTGGCGAGACGCCGCAAGATGCCGACTGTTCCGTTCCGGACAGGGGCGTCCGGCGGTCTGTCGGATTCGGGACAGCGCCCCTCGCCGTTCTATTCTAACCGATTGTTCTGGAACAGACTTAATGCCGGGAGAGGTGCTGGCATGGCGCTTGCTCTCAGCCCGAGCGTCGCGTTCTCCGTGACCAA
Organism: Rhodospirillales bacterium; assembly: GCA_039808105.1. Taxonomy (GTDB): domain Bacteria; phylum Pseudomonadota; class Alphaproteobacteria; order Rhodospirillales; family Defluviicoccaceae; genus Defluviicoccus. The sequence goes on along the minus strand of JBDHSN010000001.1, from coordinate 582 downwards.
GCTGCCGCGCGCCAGCCGGTTGGTGAACGCCGCACCGCCGTTGCTCGCCGCTGTCGGCCGTGCCACTGCAGTCAGGACAAGGACCACCCGAATGGCCAACATCACCTTCCGCTCGCCGGTCATGGCGAAGGACGTCACCGTCTACGCCGTTGCCGGCGAGCGCGGCAGCCTTCTGTCGCTCGCCAGGGCGCACCGGATTCCGATCCCGTTCGACTGCGGCGACGGCGAATGCGGCTCGTGCCTGATCGAGGTGACGCGTCTCGACGAAGGCGAGAAGATGGGCGTCAACATGCAAGAAAAAGAAAAGGAAATGCTGCGTCAGCTCGGCAAGATCACCGCCGCGGAACTGGAAAACGCCGAAGTCTACGACGTGCCGTCGCGCTACCGCCTCGCCTGCCAGTACATCGTTCGCAACGAGGACATTCTCGTCTGCTTCGAGGGTGACGAGACGCTGCCGGCGAAGCGTCCGGCGATGTCCACTGCCGCCGGGACCTTCAAGGGTGGGCTGGAGATGACCAGCGTCGAGATGTTCCTCGGCTATTCGATCAAGGTCGAGGAGGAAGCGGCGCTGCACTTCGACGA